>JBNLVK010000187.1:0-35062 GCA_050618055.1 Myxococcota bacterium | reverse complement strand
TTGTGGAAGGCGGCGTGGTAGCGCCAGCCCCCGGGACGCCGGACCGAGAGCGAGGCGCGCCCGAGGATGCGGGTCTCGCTGCCCGCGCCGGACAGGTCGAGCAGGCCGTAGCCGCCGGCCGCGTCGAACTCGATGCCCTGGTCCAGGTGGCTGCGGAAGCCCACCAGCCCCGACACCTCCAGGTGGTCGGCGGCGCCGGAGTGGACGAAGTCGCGCTGCCGCACCAGGCCGCGCAGGTAGCCGGCGTGGTGGTCGCCGAACGGGTTCTGGAACTCGACGAAGCCGGCCCCTTCCCAGAAGTCGGCGTTGAAGTTGCTGTCGAGCATGACCCCGCCGCCCGGGGCCTCGACCAGGGTGGCGAAGCGATCGGCGTCGAAGCGGCTGCCGACCGCGCCGATCGTGATCTCGCGGCTGCCCGGAAGCTCGTGCCAGTAGCGCGCCTCGACGCTCGCCCGGTTGCTCTGGAGCAGGTTGACCGGGTCGTCGTCGGGCAGGCCGAGCTGCTTGGGCTGCGGCGTGTAGGCGTCGGAGATGCGCAGCGAGAGGCCCGGCAGCAGCCCCGCCTCGGCGAAGCTGTGCACCCGGTAGAAGGTCTCGTCGTCCTCGCGCGTGCTCGAGTAGCGGCGCACGTCGACCGCGCCGTCGACGCCCACCTGGTAGGCGGGCGTGCGGTAGCTGGCCTCGAGACGCGGAGCGACCCAGACCCCCAGGTCGCCGTCCTCGTCGGTCTTGGTGAGCTTCGTGTTGTCCGACAGCACGCCGCGCACCTGGATCGAGGGCCGCCAGAAGAAGCGGCGCTCCTCGCCTTCCTCGGCTGCGGCGGCCCCCGCCACGGGCAGGATCCCGCCGCCCAGGAGCACGGCGAGCAGCAGCGTGTGAAGGAGCTTCTGCATCCGGACCGCCCCCCTCACAGCTCGGCCGGCAGTACGAGCGACATGGGTCGCGAGTAGAGCTTCGGGAGCTCGTCGTCCCAGGCCACCAGCGGCGCCTCGGCGGCGCTTCCGGCCACCCGCGTCAGGAAGCCGTCGGCCAGCTGCTGGAAGGCCGGGTGGGAGATCGACTCGAAGACCACCCCGCGCGTGACCAGCGCGTGGGTGGCGCCGGCGGGGAAGCCCATCTGCTCGAGCACCTCGGCGTAGTCCGGATCCGTCGACTGGCGCTTGACCACGCGCAGGCGATCGATGCCGGCACCCGGCGGCACCAGCGCGCGCAGCACGTGCTCGCCGGCCACCAGCGACGTGGTCATCAGGTGGGTCCAGACGAAGCCGTCGCCGTCGTCGGGCGCGTCGACCTGGGTGCGGTAGCGGCCGTCGACCGACCAGATCTGGCGGCTGCCCGGCGTGAGGCGCGCCTCGATGGTGAAGACGCCCGGCTGGGGCAGCCGGATGCGGTAGGTGAACTCGGCCGGGTGGCTGCCGGCCCGGGCCCATTCCGCGCGGGGCGGACGCGGCCGGGCGCGGCCGGTCTGCGGATCCGGCGACGCGGGCGCCGCGGCCTGCATGCCTTCCGGCAAGGCGTTGGTGCGGCCGCCCCACTGGGAGGCCGAGGCGAAGCGCTCGCCCTCGAGGGCGACGACCCGGCGCAGCTCGGGCAGGTAGCGGTCGAGGCCGAGCGCGCGCACCAGGGTCCGCGCCTGGGCGCCGACGGTGAGCGGACGTCCCGCGCGCCAGCCGCTGCCCGGCGCGATGCACAGCGGCCGGAAGGCCTGTAGCTCGACGCGCTCGATGCGCGCGTCGCGACCCATGTAGCCGGCCAGCTCGTGGGGTCCTTCGCGCAGCGGGATCACCCGCGGTCCGAAGGCGGCTCCCAGCTCGCTGGCGTCCAGGTGTCCGATCGCGCGCTGATCGACGGTCCAGCGCTGCTTGCCCGAGCCCTCCACCATCAGCTGGTAGAGCGCGGTGGCCGGCACGTCGAGCACGACGCGCACCGGCTCGCCGGGCTTGCGGCCCTCGGACATCTCGCGCGAGATCTGGAAGGCGGCGCGCGCCGGGGCGCGACGGCCCTCGGCGTCGGTGACCATCTCGGCCGCGTCGGCGCAGAGCAGCGCGAACAGGTCCGCGTCGTCCGGCTCGTCGGGCAGCACCTCGTCGAGCGCGAGCGCGCGCACCAGCGTCTTCGCCCACTGCTCCTCGTAGACCACGACGCCGCTGCCCGACGGGCGCGGCTCGGCCATGCCGATGCCCGCGGCGGACTGGGCCGCGGCGGAGCCCGCGAACGCATGGCTCCAGACGGCCAGCCACAGCGCGGCGAGCCATCGCAGGTCGATCTTCAGCGGTTTCCTCACCGCGGTCCCCTCCGGCGGTTCGGCACCCATGGGTATGGGCCTCGACCCTCATATCGGGCGCGCTCCCCCTTTTCTTGATGGCCCGATGGCTTTCGCCCGGGACTGCCGGCCCACGCGCGCTCCGCGGTCCGGAAGGGGACCGGAAGCTCGCGCGGCGGCGGAGGCGTGCAGCCACGGCGGAAGGGGTCAAGCCCGATAGCGGGCGATCCGAATCTTCGGTACCCATTGCCACCGGTCGGAGGGGCCTGCGCCCACCCGCGGAACGAGGCGAAATGGAACGCGAACGCGACTCGCACCAACCCGGCTTCCCAAGCCGACGCCCCACCGTCTAGACCTCCTCGCTTCGAGGGGCCCGACGGTGGGATCCGGGGCCTTCTCGATGGCGACGCCTGAATTCACAGCGCGCACTCTGCGACGCCTGCTCGCGAGCGGAGTGACCGTCCGCGCGGAGCGGCTGCTCAGCAAGATGCCGCCGGCCGACGTGGCGCCGCTGTTCTCCGACCTCACCGGCGACGAGATGCGCACGGTGATCGAGCTGCTGTTCCGCCAGCGCCGCGCCGCGCTGGTGCTGCGCGAGCTGCCGCCCGAGATGCTGCCCCAGGTGTTCGACGCGGTGAACGACCAGCGCATCGCCGACGTGCTGGCGCGCCTCGAGATCGACGACCTGATCGAGCTGATGGAGTGGGTGCCGGAGGAGCGCCGCGAAGAGGTGCTGTCGCGCCTGCCGGCCCACCGCCGCGAAGAGCTGATGAAGGCCGAGCTCTACCCGGAGGACTCGGCCGGCCGGGTGATGACCACCAGCTTCGTGGCGCTCGACCAGAAGATGACCGCCCAGGAGGCGATCGACTCGATCCGCGCGCTGGGCGAGGACGACGAGGCCGTCCTCTACCTCTACGTGGTCGACGACCAGCGCAGCCTCTCCGGCGTCATTCCGATCCGGCGGCTGGTGGCGGCCCCGCCCCACCGGCCCGTCGGCGAGCTGATGCTCGAGGACCCGGTGAGCGTGCGCGCCGAAGCGGACCAGGAGGAGGTGGCGGCGCTGGTGCGGCGCTACGACCTGCTGGGCATCCCGGTGGTCGACGTGGACCACCGGCTGCTCGGCGTGATCACCGTCGACGACGTGATCGACGTCATCACCGAAGAGGCCACCGAGGACATCTACAACCTGGCCGGCCTGTCCGAGGAGGACCGCGTCTTCAGCCCGGCCCACACCTCGATCCGCAAGCGGCTGCCCTGGATGCTGCTGAACCTGGCCACCTGCTTCCTGGCCGCGTGGGTCGTGGGGCTGTTCGAGCGCACCATCGAGCAGGTGGTGGCCCTGGCGGTGTTCATGCCGGTGGTGGCCGGCATGGCGGGCAACGGCGGCACCCAGGCGCTGACCGTCATCACCCGCGGCATCGCGCTGGGGGAGATCGAGTTCTCCACCGGACTGCGCGCGGCCGGCAAGGAGCTGGTGGTGGGACTCACGATCGGCGCCGCCACCGGCGTCGCCAGCGCCGGCATCGCCCACCTGTGGCACGGCGGACCGGTCCTGGGGCTCGCCCTGTTCCTGGCCATGGTGGTGTCGATGGCCGTCTCCGGCCTGATGGGCGCCGCCGTCCCGCTGGGCCTGAAGGCCCTCCGTCAGGACCCGGCCCTGGGCTCGGGCGTGATCGTCACCACCTTCACCGACGTGTTCGCCTTCTTCTCCTTCCTGGGCATCGCGACGCTGCTGCTGGAGCGCATGGCGGGCTGACCGTAGAATCGGGTGCATGCACATCCGCACCCCCCTCTGCGATCAGCTCGGCATCGACGTCCCGATCTTCCTGGCCGGCATGGGCGGCGTCGCCTACGCCGACGTCTGCGCGGCCGTCTCGGAGGCCGGCGGCTTCGGCACGCTGGGCATGGCCGGCGCCACGCCCGACGGCATCCGCCGCGAGATGCGCGCGGTCCGCGAGAAGACCGACCGGCCCTTCGGCGTCGACCTGCTGGCGGCGCTCCCCGAGTCGATGATGGCGTCCATCGACGTGATCATCGAGGAGGGCGCGAAGGCCTTCATCGCCGGACTCGGCGTGCCCGGACCCGTCATCCAGCGCTGCCACGACGCGGGCCTGCTGGTGATGAGCATGTGCGGCAAGGTGAGCCACGCGGTGGCCGCCGAGCAGGCCGGCTGCGACGTGGTGGTGGCCCAGGGCACCGAGGCCGGCGGGCACACCGGCCAGATCGGCGGCGTCGCGCTGATCCCGCAGATCGTCGACGCGGTCGACATTCCGGTGCTGGCCGCCGGATCCTTCGTGGATGGACGCGGCCTGGCCGCCGCCCTGGCCTTCGGCGCCCAGGGCGTCTGGATGGGCACCCGCTTCATCGCGTCCCACGAGGCGCGGGCCCACGAGCTGTTCAAGAAGCGCATCACCGAGATCGACTCGAGCCAGACGGCGATCACCCGCTCCTACTCGGGCAAGCCCATGCGCGTGATCCGCAACGGCTGGGTCGAGGACTGGGAGCGACGCCCCGACGAGATCATGCGCTTCCCCGACCAGATGGCGCTGTCGGCCCGCGAAGGCGTGCTGCTGCTGCTCGAGCCGGACGAGCAGGACCCGGATCGCGAGCGCGCCTGCATGCCCGCCGGCCAGGGCGCCGGCGGCATCACCGACGTCCCGTCCTGCGCCGAGATCGTGGAGCGCGTGGTGCGCGAGGCCGAGGAGACGATCGCCCGGCTGGCGTCGCTCAGCACTTCCGCCGGGGCCTGAACACCAGCAGCGTCAGGTCGTCCGGCTTCGAGGGCTCGTGGTCGCCGGGCGCGTACATGCGACGCCGCGCCGTGCCCGCCAGCCGCTCGGCCGCCTCGCGCAGTGGTCCGGTCCGCACGCAGTCGGCGATCTCGCGGCTGGTCAGGTTGTCGGTCAGCCCGTCGCTCGCCACCACCAGCGTGTCGCGCGCGGCCAGCACCCGTTCCGACCCGACCTCGATGCGCATGTCGCCGGATCCGATCAGGTTGGAGACCAGGTGGCGGTCCTCGTGGTGCATGGCGTCGCCGGCGTCGAGCACGCCGGCCTCGACGGCGAAGGCCACCGGCGAGTGGGAGACGGTCTCGAGCTTCAGCTTGCCGCGCTGGCCGACCAGCAGGATCAGCGAGTCGCCCACGTGGTAGGGGCGCACCCGGCCCTGCTGGATCTCGGCCGCGGCCAGGGTGGTGGCGGCGCCGATGCCCAGCTCGCAGACCCGCTCGTTGGCCCGCTCGATGCCGTTCAGGATGGCGGTACGGAGCTTCCAGCCCTCGCGCAGCCCCTCCACCAGCGAGGTCCAGACCGCCTGCACCGCCAGACCGGCGGCGCGCTCGCCGGACGGTCCGCCGCCCATGCCGTCGGCCACCAGCAGCACACCGGCGTCGGGTCCGTAGGGGAGCAGCGCGGCGGCGTCCTGGTTCGGCGGCTCGCGGCCCGGGCTGGGCGCCGAGAAGCAGGCGACCTCGCCGCCGACGAGCGTCCCCGTCTCCACCTCGGACATGTCGGGGTCGAGCAGGAAACGCGGTGTCTCCGACGCGGAGCCCGACATCGGGCCCGAGTGTATCCGCTGGCAGAGAAGTTCACGAGGCGCTGGCTATGCTGGCCGGGTGAGCGGACGAAGGCGACGCGTGGCTCTGGTCCTGTCCGGCGGGGGCGCTCGCGGCGCCTACGAGGCCGGCGTGCTCTCGTACCTCTTCGAGCACCTGATCCCGCGGCTGTCTCCCGGCTTCGAGTTCGACCTGCTGTCGGGCACGTCGGTGGGCGCGATCCACGCCGCCTTCACCGGGGCCACCGCCGACCTGGCTCCGGCGGAGCGGGCGTCGCGCCTGTCGCGCACCTGGTCGACCATGGAGATCGCCGACGTCCTGCGGCTCTCCAGCGCCGACCTGGTGCGCGTGCCGCTGCGGGCGCTCGGCCTGACGCGCCAGTCGCGATCGGGCAAGGGCGTGTTCGGCGGCCTGGTCGACGTCACGCCGCTGGAGAACCTGGTGCGCGACGTGGTGCCCTGGGACGCGCTCCAGCGCAACCTGGACAACGGCCGGCCGGGCGCGGTCTGCGTCTCCTGCACCGAGGTCCGCAGCGGACGCGTGACGGTGTTCATGGCCGGCGACGGCGCCGACGCCGAGCCGTGGGACTACGACCCGAACGCCCAGGCGATCGTCGGGCAGATCACCGAACGGCACGTGCGCGCCTCGGCCGCGATCCCGTTCCTGTTCCCCGCCGTCCAGATCGGCGAGCGCTACTACGTGGACGGCGGCCTGCGCATGAACACGCCGCTCTCCCCGGCCCTGCGGCTGGGCGCCGACCGGGTGCTGGTGGTGGCCCTCAAGCACTCGCCGCCGTCGTCCGCCGGCCTGCCGCCCTACCCGGAGGACGTGATCACCCAGCCGGCCTTCCTGCTCGGCAAGGTGCTCGACGCACTGACCCTGGACCAGCTGGAGTACGAGCTGAACCGCATCGACCTGATCAACGCCCTGATCGGCCGCGGCGAGGAGGTCTACGGCGGCGGCTTCCTCGACTCGATCAACGTGGCGGTGCGCCAGCAGCGCGGCGTGGGCTTCCGCCACGTGCGCACCTGCGTGGTGCGTCCCAGCGAGGACATCGGCAGGGTGGCCGCCGACTGCCACCGCGAGTCGGGCGGTCTCGCCGAGCTGGGCCTGCTGCCCGAGCTGATCGCCCGCACCGCCATGCGGGGCACGCCGAAGGACGAGGCGGACCTGCTCTCCTACCTCTACTTCGACAAGTGCTTCACCCGCCGGCTCATCGAGATGGGCCGCGAGGACGCACGTCTGGCCGAGTACGAGATCCTGGAGCTGCTCGAGGACCAGGCCTAGCGACGTCGCGCGCGGACGGCCAGCGCCGCCAGCCCGAGCAGCAGCATGCCCGCGGTGCGCGGCTCGGGCACCGGCAGCGGGCCCACGTCGGCGCTGATGCTGAAGTCGATGCCGTCGGGACCCACGTCGTCCGGGTTCACGATGACGATGGTGTTCTGGCCGTCCTGGAAGACGGGCAGCACCAGCGGCTGGTTGTAGACGAGCCCGGTGGTCATGGAGGCGGCACCGGTGGTGAGCGAGCCGGCGAAGTCGATGGCGCTGCTCCCGATGTCCATCACCAGGCGCGGGAGCGCGTTCGAGTTGGCGTTCCAGGGCGTCTGCACGGCCGGGCTGAACACGGCCGGATTGCCCGGGTCGACCGGAACGATCACCACGCCGTTGACCGAGATCTCCCAGTTGTGGTCGTAGGTGGTCATCACGATCTGGATCGCGGTGCTCGCCAGGTCCTGGGTCGCCGCGTCCAGGTCGAAGGCCCAGCTGTAGGTTCTGCCGCCGGTGCCGTTGGTCCCGCCGGTCACCTCCTCGCCGGCGGTGTAGTCGCCGGAGAGATCCAGGTCGTCGTAGACGGTGACCGGTACGGCCGACGCTCCGCCTGCCAGCAGCAGCCCCAACACGCTCCAGGTTCCGATCCGTCGCTTGCGCATGCTTCGCACCCCCAACCCGGCCTTCATCGGGTCACTCGGGTGAACGCTTGAGGGCGTTTCGCCACGAGGCACCGGGGTGGCGAGGGGGCGGATCGCGGATCAGGCGGTGTAGCGGGCGTCCAGATGGTGCAGGACGGCGTCGGCTCCCGACAGCGCCTCACCGGCGTTCGGGTCGACCAGGTGCGGCAGGTCGCCCCGCCCGACGCCCGGCGGCAGCGGGCGCCGGCTGCCCGGTGCCCGGTTGCGCAGCACGTAGGGCAGCTCCAGCACCGACAGCCGCTCGCGCACCAGCCGGCAGGCCGGCGACGCCTCGAAGGAGAAGAGCTCCAGGCGCTGCTCGGGCGGCTTCGCCGGCCGGTAGAAGGAGCCGGCCTTGCCGCGCAGCAGCCCCACGCCGACGGCGCCCAGGTCGGTGAGCGGTCCGGCCGACAGGGCGGGCGGCAGCCGGCCGTCGCCGTAGTGCTCCACCAGGTGGCGCAGGATGTCGTCCGACTCGTAGAGCTCGACGCCCTGGTTCGGGTCGACCAGGTAGGGGAACCGGGCCTTGCCGCCGCGGGCCACCAGCTCCGGGCGGAAGCGCGGTCCGCCCTTCGGACAGGGGTGGACGATCGCGTCGAGGTCGAGGATCGACAGCGCCTCGCGCACCTTGCGGCAGAACGGGCAGCCCTCGAACTCGTACAGCTCGAGCAGGTGCTCGGGACGCGGCCCCAGCCGGCCGACGCGTCCGCCGCTGCCGAAGCGCACCCAGCTCGCCACGTGCGAGAGCGCCAGGTCGAGGGCGGAGGCCATGCCGGGAGCCTAGAAGAACACCTCCGCCTGGGCGAAGCCCAGGGTCTCGGCGCGTCCGTACTCGGAGGCGCGTGGACCCTCGAAGAGCTGCAGGCCCAGCACCAGCTCGAGCCAGCCGGTGGGCGAGTACGAGAGCGTCGGGAAGAGCGCGACGCTCCGGCCGCGCCAGTCGTAGAGCACCGTCAGGTCGCCGCGCAGGTCCGGCAGCAGGTCGTAGCCCAGCTGTCCGCCGGTCAGGTGCTCGGCCTGGCTGACGACGCGGCTCTGGCCCAGCAGGTCGGAGCTGCCCGGCGCGGCGGTGCGGAAGCCGGTGGGCGGCGCCTCGACCCCCTGCTCCTGGAAGAAGCCCAGCAGCCCGCCGGCCTCCCCCTCGCCGAAGCCCAGGTGGTTGCCGTTGTAGAGGTGCTCCAGCAGCAGGTACACGCCGCTGCCCAGGTCGAGGTTGTAGTCGATGCTCCCGACGATCTGGAAGTAGCTGGGAAGGTCGCCCGCCGTCGGATCGCCGAAGGGCCGCACGCGCCGCTCCGGATCGGTCCACACCAGCTCGAAGCGGCCCGCCGCGTCCCCCAGGTTCGCCGCCAGGTCGAAGCCCAGCGTCGGCGCCTCCTCGAACACGCCGGCGATCAGTCCGTAGTCGACGTCGCGCAGCACGCCGGCCAGGCGCGCGGCGTAGGCCCGGTCCTCGCCGCGCTTGCCGGCGGCGTAGATCGCCTCGAGATAGGTGAAGCCCGAGAACAGCCAGCGCGCCTTCACCGCGTCGACGCCCTGGGACTGGTCCGCCTCGATCGCCAGCGGCCCGATCGCGTTGAAGCGGTCGATCGGGTTCCAGAGCCGTCCCACGCCCCAGGGAATGCGCTGGCGGCCCACGGTCAGCTCGAGCTTCTCCGACTCGTAGAACAGGTACGCCCGGTAGAGCAGCTGGCGCCACAGGAACTCGCGCCGGTCGACGATGTCGTCGGTCAGGTCCAGGAAGCGCTCCGAGCCCAGCGCCTCGCCGAGCTGGGCCTCGAAGGTGTCGAGCGTTCCGAGCCGCGCCTCCTGGTCCCACACCACCACCGCCGAGAGATGGTCGCCCGCGCGCGCGTCGAAGCGCAGACGCAGCCGGCTGAGCGAGAGCACCACGTCGCTGCGGCCCACGGCGTGGAAGGACGGACAGTTCGGGAAGGTGTTCACGAGCACGCAGTCGGGACCGGCGGCGACGCGGCGGAAGTCGTCCAGGTCGGTGCCCCGGGTGAAGGTCAGGATCTCCTTCGCCGAGCCGGTGAGCTCGAGGGAGGCGTCGCCGCTGCGCAGCAGCTCGCGGGACGCGGCCGCCTGGGCGACCAGCAGCGCCAGCAGCAGCAGCGCGAGCCGCCTCACGCGGGGCGTCCGACCTCGTCGCTCTCCACCCGCCCGTCGTGGAGGCGCACGTTGCGACGCGCCCGCGACATTACCAGCGGATCGTGGGTGGAGAAGAGGAAGGTCACCCGGCGCTCGGCGTTCAGCCGCTCCATCAGCTCGAGCAGCCGCCCGGCGGTGCCCGAGTCCAGGTTGGCGGTCGGCTCGTCGGCCAGCACCACCCGCGGCCGGCTGGCGATCGCCCGGGCCACGGCCACCCGCTGCTGCTGGCCCCCGCTCATCTCGAGGGGACGCTTGCCGCCGAGCCCTGCCAGCTCCACGTCGGCCAGCAGCGCCTCGGACCGCTCGCGGCGCTCGGCCGCCGGCACGCCCTGGAGCTCCATCACGAACTCGACGTTCTCCGACGCGGTCAGCACCGGGATCAGGTTGTAGGCCTGGAACACGAAGCCCAGCTTCTCGAGGCGCAGCTTCGAGAGCTGGCCGGGCGAGAGGTCGGAGAGGTCCTCGCCGTCCAGCAGGATCGTGCCCGAGGTGGGCGTGTCGAGCGCGCCGAACAGGTTCAGCAGCGTCGTCTTGCCCGAGCCCGACGGGCCCGACAGCGCGGTGAACTCGCCCTCGTCGACGCACAGGTCCACGCCGTTCAGCGCCGGCGTCTCCACGCCGCGCGTCTCGTAGACCTTCGTGACCCCCCTCGCTTCGAGAATCGCCATGCTCTCCCTCAGGTCTGCCGGACCGCCTCCGCCGGACGCAGCCGCACCGCGCGCCAGGCGGGCCAGGCGCTGGCGACCAGCGCCGTCAGGCTGGCGACGGCCAGCGGGACGGTGAAGTCGCTGGTGCGGAGCACCGGAACGATGCGCGTTCCCACGCCCAGGTACTCCAGTCCCTGGGCCATCATCGACAGGTCGATGCCGTCGCGCAGCCAGTGGACGCCCAGCAGCGCGCCGGCGAAGCCCAGCAGGAGGCCCACCAGCGTCACGACCAGCGCCTCGACCACGATCGTCGCCACCAGCCGCGCCCGCCCGAACCCGATCGCCCGCAGGATGCCGATCTCCCGGGTGCGCTCGTAGATGGTCATGAGCAGCACGTTGGCGATGCCGAAGGCCATGGCGATGAAGACCGCGGCGTAGATCATCCAGGCCGACTGGTCGAAGACGTCGACCATGTAGACGAGCAGGGGCTGGAGCTCCTCCCAGCTGCGCACCTCGGCGCCGGGAAGCGCGGTCGCCAGCGCGTCGCGCAGCTCGCCGACCCGGTCGCGCGAGTCGACCACCGCCACCACCTCGGACACGGCGTCGTCGAGCCCGAGCAGCGCCTGGCTGGTGCCCAGGTGCAGGAAGACGGTGCTGCGATCGAGGGCCTGGGAGGCGGTGTCGAAGAGTCCCTCGACCCGCAGCGCCTCGCCGGTCAGCTCGCCGGAGAGGTCCTGCACCGAGAGCACCACCTTGTCGCCGACGCCCACCTCCAGGCGGCGCGCCAGCTCGCGACCGACCAGCACGCGGCGCCGGGTTCCGTCGAGGTAGGCGCCCTCCACCACCGACGCGGCGATCGTCGTGACCCGCCCTTCCCGCTCCGGCTCGATGCCCAGCACGCGGACGCCGGCACTGGCGCGCGGCGACGAGAGCAGCCCCTCGCCGCGCACGCGGCGCGCGAAGGCGCGCACGCCGGGCAGGCTCTCGAGCCGGGCCGTGCTCTCGCGGCCGCCGTCCAGCAGCCGGACCGACAGCTCCGGGTTCTCGTCGAAGCCGGCGGCGTGGATCTGGAGGTGGCCCACCTCGTTCTCGATGGCGGTCTCCACCATCTGGAAGACCATGCCGAAGTTCACCGCCATGGTGAGCAGCGTGCCGGCGATGCCGATCGCCACCGCCGCCACCACGTTGCCGGTGCGGCGCGGGTGCCTCCACGCGTTCCGCCAGGCGAGTCGCAGCACCATGCCCATGGCTCACAGGCTCCGCAGGGCGTCGACGGGCCGGCCGCGGCTGGCCTTCACCGCCGGATACAGCGCCGCCACCACCGCCACGCCCAGGATCGTCGCGATCGACCCGATCGGGTTCAGCGGCTTCAGCTTCCAGGTCACCTGGGGCTCGAAGCCGAACAGCTCGACGGCGCCGGCCATGTCGCCGGTCAGCGTCACCGGGTTGGCCTGGAGGTAGAGGATCAGCGGCAGCGCGATGGCGAGGCCGACCCCCAGCCCCACCAGCGCCAGCACCAGCGACTCCAGGTAGACGATGCGGAAGATGGCCAGCGGCCGCAGGCCCAGCGCCAGCACCACGCCGAACTCGCGCTGGCGCTCGAGCACCGCCATCAGGATGGTGTTGAGGATCCCGAAGCCGACCACCACCACCAGGATCGCCAGGGTGATGTACATGCCGGCGTCGTCCAGGATGATGAACTGCTCGAGCTCGGGCATGGACTCGCGCCAGGTGTGCACCTCGGTGGGCGTTCCCGCGACGGCCCGCTCGACGCTGCGCGCCAGCGCGGGCACCGCGTCCGAGTCGTCGGCCAGGATCGCGATCTCGCTCACCCGGTCGTCGTAGACGAAGAAGCTCTGGGCGTCGGCCAGCGAGATCACCGCCAGCGTGCGGTCCATGTTCACCTCGGGGAGCTTCATCACGCCCACCACGGTGAACAGCTCGTAGGCGGTCTCCAGCGAGTAGGCGATGGAGTAGAGCAGCACCTCGTCGCCGATCTCCGCCTGGAGGACCTTCGCCAGGCGGTTGCCCAGCACGATCTCGCGCCGAGCGTCGGGCAGGAGGAAGCGCCCGGTGGTGACGCGGATCGGCAGCGTGGTGACGTCGCCCTCGCGCTCCGGATCGACGCCCACCACCGCCACGCCGCGGGTCGACTGGTCCTGGGAGAGCAGTCCGAAGGAGACCACCCGCGGCGCCACGCCGCGCACGCCCTCGGCGGCGGCCAGCCGCGCCTCCAGCGACGCGTCGTAGGACACGAACTGCTCGAGGGTGCGTTTCTCCAGGTAGTCGGTGCCCGACACCAGCACGTGGCCGGCGTTCACCCTCACCGAGTCCTCGATCATCTTCTCGTGGGTGCCGGCGCCCAGCGCCACCGCGACCATCACCAGCACCACCGCGAACACGGTGGCCGCCACCGTGAGGCCGGTCCGCCGGGGGTTGCGCCAGACGTTCCGCCAGGCGATGCGCAGCTCGAGGGGGGTCACTTCGTCTTCGTCAGGTTTCGCTTGGTGAACACCGCGTCCGGAATGTCGGCGTCGAACTCGATCTCGCCGACGCGAATGCGCGTCTCGTGTCCCTCCTTGTCGAGGGGCACCATGCGCCAGCTGCGCGGGTAGTGGCGGCCGTCGATGGCTTCGATGTCGGAGAAGGTCATCTCGCGCAGCTTGACGCCGTCCTCGTCGTAGAACTCCTGGCGCAGGGGCGTGCCGTGCTCGGTCTCGATCCAGGTGACGATGCGTCCCCAGACCACCGGCGCGTCCTCGTGGGGCAGGTATTCCACCACGTAGGCCCGCAGCCCGTCGTGACCCTCCGGCGCCGGGTCGACGCCCAGCAGGCGGTGGTCGTAGTCGTCGAGGGCGCTCGACTCCTTCACCAGGTCGTCGTTGGTGAAGTCGCTGCCCATCCACGACTGGAGCATCATCGACGGCGGGATGCGCATGGTGCGCTCGACGCGCGGCACGTACATCCAGAGGTTCGGGTGGAGCTTGAGGAAGCCGCTGCCCGCGTCCTTGGGCGGCTTCTGGATGCGGATGAACGAGCGCTTGCCCGGACGGTCGTCCCAGTTCTCGAAGGCGACCACGCGATCGGTGGCGAGCCGCGGCGACACCACCGTCATCTCCGCCTTCAGGAAGGTGCGCTCGCTGCGCAGCGCCTCCTCGGCGCGCTCGGCCACGTCGCGGGCCACCAGGCCCTCGGGCGCCGGAACCAGCTCCGCCGCCGGCGCGCCGCCCGCCAGCAGCAGCGCCACGATCCCGATCCATCCCGCGCCACCCAACTTCACGGCTCGATCCCCCTGCGCAGCGTCTCCATCGAGGCGGTCCAGTGGCGGCGCAGGTCGAAGGCGGGATCCACCATCGCCTGGAGCATCAACCCCTCGCCCAGCGCCGTCACCGACGCCGCCAGCTCGGCGGCCGGCTGGCGGCGCACCTGGCCCGTCTCCATCTCGCGGCCGAAGGCCCGCTCCAGGCGCTCGCGGATCCGCCGGTACACGTTCGCCAGCCGCTCCCGCGCCTGCGGGTGGGCGAAGAACTCGATCCAGGCCGACAGGCCCTCGGTGCCGCCCATGCCCTCGAGCTTGGCGAAGGTCACCTCCTCCACCGCGTCCAGGGTGGGACGTCCCTCGGCCAGCAGCACCTCCCACTCGGCGATCATCGCCTCGAAGTAGGCGTCGAAGAGCGCCAGGAAGACGTCCTCCTTGCTGTCGAAGTGCCAGTAGAGGCTGCCCTTCGAGAGCCCGGAGGCGCGCACCAGGTCGTCCATGGTGGCGGCGTGGAAGCCCTTCTCGCCGAAGCACTGCAGGGCAGCCTCCAGGATCTGGGCGCGCCGCTCCTCGGCCGGGCGTCGGGTCCGCGGCCGGGGTGCATCCATGGGCCGAGGCTAGCCGATCTCGAATAGACTGACTAGTCGGTTTGTTCAGATCGGAAGGGAATCCCCACCCGGTTCGCCACCAGCGGCGCCAGCGCCAGCGCCTCGAGGTCGCGGGGGTGCTCCTCCAGCAGCGCCTCGACCCGCCGGTGGGCGCGGTGCACGCGACCCAGGTGGTAGAGGCCGTCGGCCAGCCGGAAGGCCGGATCCCGGGCCTCGGGGCGCAGGCGCACCAGCCGCTCGTCCAGCGCCACCTGGTCGGCGAAGTCGCCCACCCGCCAGGCGTGGGCCGCCAGCGCCTCCAGGGCGTCGGGGTCGTCGGGGCGGGCGCGCAGGGCCGCGTCGGCAGGGAGCCGCAGCCCGAGCTCCGCGGCCCGCTCCGGCGCCTCGCGGATCACCGCCGCCACCTCGTGGCCGCGGCGCGGATCGTGGGGCACGCCCTGCGCCGCCCAGTAGCGCGCCACCCGCGCCGCGTTGGCCCGGTTGCGCGGGTTGCGCCGCAGGTAGACGGCGTGGGTACGCGCCACGAAGACGGGCATCCACTCGGGCAGGCGGCGCAGGTGCTGGCCCGACTCCCGGTCCGCGTACCACGGCTCGGGGAACGTGTCGGCGAAGAACAGGTCGATGCCCCAGCGGTCGAGCTGGCCCTGGAGCACGTGCGTGGGTCCGCGCCGGCTGGTGCGGCGGATCGTCAGGTAGTCGTTCAGCACGGCCGGCGGCACGTGGTCGAGGCGTCCGTCGATGAAGGTGCGCAGGCGCGGCGCCGCGTGGTAGCCGAGGAAGCCGCCCAGGTTGAAGGGGTGGTAGAGACGGCCCTCGAGGCCCGCGTCGACCAGGAAGCGCATGCCCGCGCCGCAGTAGCGGACGTCGAGCCAGGGCGCGCGCCAGTAGCCCAGCGGCTCCCGCGCCACCTCGGCGCGGAACGCGACGGCACCGGCGGACACCGGCAGCCACAGCGCCAGCGCCGTCGCCAGCGCCGCGGTCGCCGCGCGCGCCCCCCCTGGCAGCGGTCGTTCCGCCAGCGGCCGCAGCAGGTAGAGCAGCGGGAAGAAGGCGAGCCAGTGGAAGCGGACCGCCACCAGGCTGGCCACGCAGGCCGCCAGGCCCAGGCCGAAGTGCACCGCGTCGAAGGTCTCGAGTGAAGCCGCGTCGCGGCGGCGGGCGAAGCGCGCGAGGCGCACGCCGGCCGCCAGCAGGAACGCCCCGTAGAGCAGGTTGGCGAGCGCCCAGGCCAGCGGCGTGAAGGCGGGCCCGGCGCCGTCGGGCGGGGACCAGGGCCGCCAGGGCAGGAAGTCGTCCTGGATCTTCCAGATGAGCCCGGCGTCCGACTCGATGAAGAACGTGAGGTGCTGGTCGAAGCCGCGCGGGTTCCACCAGGTGACGAGCAGCGCCGCGGCGAAGAAGGCGAGCAGGCGCACGCCGCGCCGGCGGTCGTCCGCGACGTCGCGCGCGTCCGCCGCGACGAAGCGGGCGAGCCCCGCGTGCAGCCCGCACCCGAGCAGCGCCGCCACCACCAGGCACAGGCCGACGGCGAACAGCGAGTGCGCGTTCACCCACACGAGCAGGCCCGCCAGCGCGGCGACGGCGTGCCGGCGGTCGGGGCCGGCGTCGGGCCGAAGCACCCAGGCGTAGAGCCCGACCGTGAAGAGCGCGCTCAGCACGTCGGGACGCAGCTGCATGAAGCGGAACCAGGAGAGGGCCACCAGCACCAGGGTGGCCAGGGCCGCCGCCGTGGCGTCGCGCGAAGCCCCGCGGAAGCAGCGCCAGACGCCGACCACGATCGCCGCCACCGCCAGCGTGTGGACCACGCGCAGCCCGGCGAAGCCGAAGGCCTGCTGCACGCCGTGGAGCGCCACCTGGAACAGCCACTCGTGGGGCACCGGTGCGCGCAGCACCGTCGTGTGCAGCAGCGGATCCTCCCGCGGCCAGAGGTCGCCGCCGGCGTAGAGGGCGCCCATCACCAGGTGCCACCAGGTGTCGTCGGTGGCCAGCGGGCGACCGACCAGGGCGAGCAGCAGCAGCGACGCGAACAGGAGCGCCAGCGTCGCGGCCGACGCCGGGCCGGAGACTCCGCGCGGGGCCGTGGGGGATCCGGTCAGCCGCCCCGCGCCTCGCGACCGAGGATGCGCTCGACGTAGCGCTTCACGTACTTGCCGAGCACGTCGACCTCCAGGTTCACCCGGTCGCCCGGGCGAAGCTGACCGAGCGTGGTGACCTCGAGCGTGTGGGGGATGAGCGCCACGTCGAAGCCCGCGTCGTCGACCCGGCAGACGGTGAGCGACACGCCGTCAATGGCCACCGAGCCCTTCTCCACCAGCGCCTCGGCCAGGTCCGCGCCGCAGTCCACGGCCAGGCGCACGTCGTCGCCCTCGCGCTCGATCGAGCGCACGCGCCCGGTGCCGTCCACGTGGCCCTGCACGATGTGGCCGTCGAGGCGCGCGTCGGCGCGCAGCGCGCGCTCCAGGTTCACCCGCGATCCGGCGCGCAGCTCGCCGAGCTTCGTCTTCTCGAGCGTCTCGCGGACGGCCTGGAACTCGAAGCGGCCGCCCCCCTCCTTCGTGATGGTGAGGCAGCCGCCGTCGACGGAGACGCTGTCGCCGATGCGCACGCCCTCGGAGATCGCCGGCGCGTCCACCGCCAGCACCGCCAGCTCGCCCTGGTGCTCGACCGACGCCACGGTCCCCACCGTCTCGACGATCCCGGTGAACATCACGCTCCTCCCGAATTGGCAGGGCGCGCTCCGAACCGTCCCTCGATCTGGCGCAGCATCTCGTCGCGCACCCGGCCGTACTCGGCGGGCAGCTCGATCGGCGGGTTCGGCACCGACGACTCGATGCCCGGCAGGCGCATCTCGTGGTACTGCACCTTGAAGTCGACGAACTTGAGCCCGTGGGCGGTGGAGACGACCACCACCCGGTCCGACGACCGGATCTCGCCGCGGGCCAGCAGCTTCTCGGTGGCGGCCAGCGCCACGCCGGTGTGCGGGCAGTTGAACAGGCCGGTGCGGTCGGCGCGGGCGCAGGCCTCGGCGATCTCCTGCTCGCTGGCCTGCTCGACCACGCCGTCGTAGCGCTTGAGCGCGTCGATGGCCTTGTCGATCGACACCGGGTTCCCGATCTGGATGGCGTTGGCGATGGTCGGCCGGGCGTGGATCGGCTCGTAGACCTCGAAGTCGCGCAGGTAGGACAGGTAGAGCGGGTTCGCCGCCTCGGCCTGGGCGCAGGCGATGCGCGGCTTGCGGTCGACCAGCCCCAGCTCGAGCAGCATGTCCAGGCCCTTGGCCAGCGCCGACACGTTGCCCAGGTTGCCGCCGGGAATGACGATCCAGTCGGGCATCTCCCAGTCGAACTGCTGGACGATCTCGATGCCGACCGTCTTCTGCCCCTCGATGCGCAGGCTGTTCATCGAGTTGGCCAGGTAGATGCCGTCCTTCGCCGCCACCTCCTTCACGATCTCCATGCAGCCGTCGAAGTCGGTGTCGAGGGCGAAGACGATGGCGCCGTTCGCCACCGGCTGGATCAGCTGCGCCACCGACACCTTGCCCCGGGGCAGGAAGACGATGGCCGGAATGCCGGCCGCGGCCGCGTAGGCCGACAGCGCCGCCGAGGTGTCGCCGGTGGAGGCGCAGGCCACCGCCGGGATCGGCTTCCCGCCGGCGATCATCTCCTTCACCATCGACACCAGCACGGTCATGCCCAGGTCCTTGAACGACCCGGTGTGCGAGTTCCCGCACTGCTTGATCCACAGCTCGTCGAGGCCCAGCTGGCTGCCGTAGCGCTCGGCCCAGAAGAGGTTGGTGTTGCCCTCGTACATGGACACCACGTTCTCGTTGTCCAGGCCGGGCAGCACCCACTCCTTCTTGCCCCAGACGCCCGAGCCGTAGGGCCACTCGCTCGAGTGGGAGCGACCGCGGAAGATGCGCTTCCACTCGTCGGCCGGCGTCTTGGCCAGCTCGTCCATGTCGTGCACGACCTCGAGCAGCGCGCCGTCGCGACCCTGGTAGACCACCTCGTCGAGCGGGTAGGTCTCGTCGTGGTCCCGGATGCTGCGGAACCAGGCCTTGTGGTCGGGCTTGTCGCTCATGGGAGCTCCGGGCTAGAGGTCGTCTTCGATGCGGATCAGCCGGGTCGGCGCGGTGACGTCGGGCAGGCGGTCGATCTCCATCAGCGCCGCGCGGACCGCCGCCTCGCGCGCCGGGTGGGTCTGCACCAGCACCGGCACCGACTCGGTCGAGCCGCCGCGTCCCTGCTGGATCACCGACGCGATGCCGATGCCGTGCTCGCCGAGCGCGCCGGCGATGTGGGCCAGCACGCCGGGCTGGTCGACGGCGGTGAAGCGCAGGTAGGTCCGCCCCCGGATCTCGCCCAGCGGCACCAGCGGCAGCGCCTTCAGCGACTCGGGCAGGTAGGACAGCGGCGCCACGCGCCCGGCCCCGCCGCGGCGGATCTCGCGGGCGATCTCCACCAGGTCGGCCACCACCGCGCTGGCGGTGGGAAGCTCGCCGGCGCCGGCCCCGTAGAAGAGCGTCGGCCCCACCGCGTCGCCGTGGACGGCCACCGCGTTCATGGCGCCGTCGACGCTGGCCAGCAGGCTCGACTTCGGAATGAAGGTGGGGTGCACCCGCGCCTCGATGTGCTGCTCGCCGTCCACCTCGTGGGACTTGGCGATGCCCAGCAGCTTGATCCGGTAGCCCAGCTCGTCGGCCGCCTCGAAGTCGATGGGCGAGAGCCCCCGGATGCCCTCGGTCGGCACCTCCTTGAAGGTGAGCCGCGCGCCGAAGGCCATGGCCGCCAGCAGCGTCAGCTTGTGGGCCGCATCCACCCCCTCCAGGTCGAAGGTCGGATCGGCCTCGGCGTAGCCCAGGTCCTGGGCGCGCTTCACCACCACGTCGAAGTCCTCGCCGGTCTTCTCCATCTCGGTGAGGACGTAGTTGGTGGTGCCGTTCATGATGCCGTGCAGGCTCTCGATGCGGTTCGCGACCAGGCCCTCGCGGATCGAGCGCAGGATCGGGATGCCGCCGGCGACGCTGGCCTCGAAGCCCACGTCGACGCCCCTGCGACCGGCCGCGTCGAAGATCTCGGCGCCGTGCAGCGCCAGCAGGGCCTTGTTCGCCGTCACCACGTGCTTGCCGCGCTCGATGGAGCGCAGGATCATGCGCCGCGCCACGTCGTAGCCGCCGATCAGCTCGACCACGATGTGCACGTCCGGGTCGTCGATCAGGCCGTCCGAGTCCGAGTCGAAGCGGATGCCCGAGAGGTCGACGCCACGGTCGGTCTCCAGGTCGAGGTCCGCCACGCGCACCAGGCGCAGCGGGAAGCCGAGCCGCTGCTCGATCACCGCCGCGTTCTCGCGCAGCACCTTCGCGACGCCGGTCCCGATGGTTCCGAGACCGATCAGCCCGACGCCGACGGATTCCGACACGCTCCCCTCCCGCTCACCAGAGCGACGCTTCGTTCTCGCGCAGGAAGCGCCGGATGCCCCGCACCGCCTGGCGGGTGCGGTGCTTGTTCTCGATCAGCGCGAAGCGCACGTAGCCCTCGCCGCTCTCCCCGAAGCCCAGGCCCGGCGAGACGGCGACCCCCGCCTCGCGGATCAGGCGCTTCGCGAACTCCATGGAGCCCAGCTTGTCGAAGGGCTCCGGGATCTTCGCCCAGACGAACATGGTGCCCAGCGGCTTGTCGATCTTCCAGGCGCCCGGCCCCGGGGCGCCCAGCCCGTCGATCAGCGTGTCGCGCCGGTCGCGGTACTCGGCGGCGTTGTGCGCCACCACGTCCTGCGGACCGCGCAGCGCCACGATCGCGCCGATCTGGATGGCCTGGGGCATGCCGTAGTCGAGGTAGCTCTTGATGCGCGCCAGGGCGTGGATCATCTCCTCGTTGCCGCAGGCGAAGCCCACGCGCCAGCCGGCCATGGAGTGGCTCTTCGAGAGCGACACGAACTCGATGGCCACGTCCTTGGCGCCGGGCACCTCCAGGATGGAGGGCGGCTTGTAGCCGTCGAACACCACCTCGGCGTAGGCGAAGTCGTGGAGCACCATCAGGTCGTGCTCCCGCGCGAACTCAACGATGCGCTCGAAGAAGGCCAGGTCCACCACCTGGGTGGTCGGGTTGTGCGGGAACGAGAGGATCAGCATCTTCGGCTTCGGCCAGGTGCGGGCCATCGCCTGCTCGAGGCTCTCGATGAAGTCGACGTCCTCGGCGAGCGGCACGTTGCGCAGGTCGCCGCCGGCGATGATCACCGAGTACTGGTGGATCGGGTACGCCGGGTCGGGACACAGCACCACGTCGCCGGGACCGATCGTCATCAGCACGAAGTGGGAGAGGCCCTCCTTCGCACCGATCACCGCCAGCGCCTCCCGGTCCGGGTCGAGCGACACCGAATGGTTTCGCTGGTACCACTCGGTGATCGCCGCGCGCAGGTTCGGGATGCCGCGCGACGCCGAGTAGCGGTGGTTCTTCGGGTTGTGCGCCGCCTCGCAGATCTTCTCGATCACGTGGGGCGGCGTCGGCAGGTCCGGGTTGCCCATGCCGAGGTCGATCACGTCCTCGCCGGCGCGCCGCGCCGACTTCATCAGGTCGATGACCTCGGCCAGGATGTAGGGCGGCAAGCGATTCAGCTTGTCGAAGTGGTGGCGATTCATGGCAGCCCGCTAATTGCCCAAGATTATTGAACAAATCAGGTCGGCGCCAGCGGAGGCGCGGCGCCCTCGGCGCCCGCTTCCGGGATCGGCCGACCCAGCCCGTAGAGCAGCGCCAGCAGCGCCGCGACCCCGCCGGCGAAGGCCAGCCCGGGGCCCCAGCCGGGCACCCACAGCAGCGGTCCGTAGCCGAACACCACCGCCGCCCCGGCCGTGGCTGCCGCGTAGGGGGCCTGGGTGCGCACGTGGTCCAGGTGATCGCTGCCGGCCGCCACCGACGAGAGCACGGTCGTGTCGGAGATCGGCGAGCAGTGGTCGCCGAACACGGCGCCCTCGAGCACGGCGCTGATGCACAGCGCGACCATCGAGGCGGCACCCAGCGCGCTGGCCTCGCCCACCGTCGCGGCCAGCGCCACCACGTTCGGCAGCAGGATCGACATGGTCGACCAGGACGACCCGGTGGAGAAGGCCACCAGCGCGGCCACCGCGAACAGCAGCACCGGCAGCAGCGCCGGCGGCAGCGCCTCCGACGAGAGCGCCACCAGGTAGTCGGCGGTGGCGAGGTCGCGGCACACCGCGCCGATCATCCACGCCAGCAGCAGCAGCACCCCGGCGAAGGCCAGGGTGCGCGCGCTGGCGAAGCCCGAGCGGGCCATGTCGCCGAAGTCCAGGTGCGGTCGCGACGTGGGACGCGCCACCGCGGCGGCGCCCGCCCCGACCCCCAGCGCCCCGCCCAGCAGCAGCGCCAGTGCCGCCAGTCCCGCGACGGGCGCGCCGGGTCCGCTGCCCAGGAAGGCGGCCAGCGGCCCGTGCAGCGCGAAGACGGCGAACGTCCCGGCCAGGAGGCCCAGACGCGCCGGGTTCGAGCCGGCCAGGAAGAGCGCCAGGCCGAGCCCCGCCAGGGCCCCGTCCAGCAGCGGACCGGCACCGCTGCCGTCGAGCAGCACGCGGGTCAGCCCCTCCAGGGTCAGCAGCGCGGCCGGATCGCGCGACCAGGCCGCCGGCCCGCCGCCGTCGACGAAGATGCTGCCCAGTACCACCGCGCAGGTCACCACCAGCGGCGCAGCGGCCAGCTTCCAGTCGTGGGGCATGTGGGGCGCCGGCTCGATGCGGCTCGCCTCGTCGGAGATGGGCGGACGTCCCCCCTCGCGGACCAGGCGCCCGGTCGATCGGGCGCGGCGCTCGGCCCGCGCCATCGGCCCGAAGTCGCGCCGCGACAGGATCACCGCCAGCACGAAGAACAGGGTGAGCAGGCAGTAGAAGCGGTAGGGGAGCGTCTTCAGGAACACCGCGTAGCCGCTCTCGCCGATGCCGACCGCCGGCAGCTGGGCGCTGTAGACCGACACCTGGAAGGCGATCCAGGTCGAGAGCAGCGAGATCGCGGCCAGCGGCGCGGCCGTGCTGTCGACGACGTAGGCGAGCTTCTCCCGCGAGACGCGCAGGCGGTCGGTGACCGGCCGCATGGTGTTGCCCACCAGCACGCAGTTCGCGTAGTCGTCGAAGAAGATGGCGAAGCCCATGCCGGCGGTGAGCATCAGCGACGAGCGGGCGGTGCGCGCCACCGACAGCACCCGGTCGACCATGCCCTGGAGCCCGCCGGCGCGGCTCACCACGCCCACCAGCGCCACCAGGCAGGCGATGAAGCCCAGGATCTCGAGCCGGAAGGTGTCGACCAGCTCGGCGTACAGGTAGACGGCGAAGACGTTCCAGAGGCCGGCCAGCGGCGCCCAGACCCCCGCCTCCGGGGCCGCCAGCACGATCGCACCGGCCGCCACGCCCACGAACAGGGCCAGCAGCGTGCGCCCCAGCGACAGGCCCACCAGCAGCGCCAGCAGCGGGGGCAGCAGCGCCCGGCGCCCGGGCAGCGGCCAGGACGCGGCGCTCGCGACCGATCGCCGGGCGCCCCCCCGCGCGACGCTCCCGGAGACGTCCACCCGGTCGCCCGCGGTCTCGACCTCGAGCGCGAGCGTGAGCTCCGCCGGACCCTCCCCGAAGCGCAGCGGCGGCACGCGGTCGGAGCGCGCCTCGCGTAAGCGGTTCCACGGGGTGGCGAGCGCGCGCTCGACGGCCGCGCTGCGCCGCCGCTCGCCGTCGATCCGCAGGCCCGCGGCGGCGTCCGCCGGCGGCGTCGCGCCGACCAGTGCCTCCACCGCGGCGAACAGCGACGTGCGCTCGCCGGCCCCGGCCTCGAAGGCCTCCAGGTCGGCGGCCAGGCGGCGGGCGACGCCCTGCCCCACCAGCCGCTCCCGGTCCGCGTCGGGAACCAGCAGCGCCGCGGCCAGCAGCAGGCCCACGACGAGCAGCACCGCGCCACCGGCGCGCGAGGGCGGCCGGGGCGAGGACATCGCTGCGCGCGCTGGGCCCTAGCCGAGGAACGGGATGACGAGCAGCGCCACCACGTTCACGAGCTTGAGCATCGGGTTGATGGCCGGGCCGGCCGTGTCCTTGTAGGGATCGCCGACCGTGTCGCCGGTGACGGCCGCCTTGTGGGCCTCGGAGCCCTTGCCGCCGTACTGGCCCGACTCGATCAGCTTCTTGGCGTTGTCCCAGGCCGCGCCGCCGGTGGTCATGGAGAGCGCGACGCAGACGCCGGCCACGATCGAGCCGATCAGCAACCCGCCCAGGGCCTCGGCGCCGAAGACCAGGCCCACCAGCAGCGGGATGAGCGCCGGGATCAGGGCCGGGGCGATCATCAGGCGCAGCGCCGACTGGGTCACGATGTCGACGCAGGTGCGGTAGTCGGGCTTGCCGGTCCGCTCCATGATGCCCGGGATCTCGCGGAACTGGCGCCGCACCTCCTCGACCACCGCGGTTCCGGCCTGGCTGACGGCGTTCATCGCGAAGGACGCGAAGATGAACGGGATCATCGCACCGAGGAACAGGCCCGCCAGCACCGACGTGCTGGCCAGGTCGAAGTCGGCGGTGATGCCCACCACTTTCAGGTCCTCGATGAACGTCGCGAACAGCACGACCGCGGCGAGGCCGGCCGAGGCGATGGCGTAGCCCTTGGTCACCGCCTTGGTGGTGTTGCCGAAGGCGTCGAGCGGATCGGTGACGCTGCGCACCTCGTCGCCCAGCTCGGCCATCTCGGCGATGCCGCCGGCGTTGTCGGTGATCGGGCCGTAGGCGTCGATCGACACCACGATGCCCGCCAGCGACAGCATCGCCATGGCGGCGATGCTCACGCCGAACAGCCCGGCCAGCCAGTGGGTGACCATGATGGCGAGCACGATCACGAGAACCGGCACCACCGTCGCCTGCATGCCGACGGCCAGGCCGCTGATCACGTTGGTGCCGTGGCCGCCCTCGCTGGCCCGCGCGATGCGGTCGACGTAGCTCGAGCCGTCGCCGGTGTAGACGTCGGTGATCCACATCATGACGGCGGTCACGATGCCGCCGATGGCGGCGCAGAGCACCAGGCTGAACCAGCCCAGGCCGTGTCCCGACGCGTCCTGGTCCGGGATGTCGCCGATGAAGAGGGTCAGGATGCCGGTGACGGCGATCATGATCAGCGTCGAGACCGCCAGGCCCCGGTACATGGCGCCCATCACGGCGGGCTGCTGGCCCGGGGCCGGCTCGTCGATGGTGACGAAGCGCAGCGCGGCCAGGCTGCCGACGATGCCGCCGACACCCACCAGCAGCGGGTACAGGAACATGCTGTCGCTGCCCGGGAAGATGATGTGGGCCAGCAGCATCGCGGCCGCGGCGGTGACGCCGTAGGTCTCGAACAGGTCGGCGGCCATGCCGGCGCAGTCGCCCACGTTGTCGCCCACGTTGTCGGCGATCACGGCCGGGTTGCGCGGATCGTCCTCGGGGATGTTGGCCTCCACCTTGCCCACCAGGTCGGCGCCCACGTCCGCGCCCTTGGTGAAGATGCCGCCGCCCAGGCGGGCGAACACCGAGATCAGCGATCCGCCGAAGGCCAGGCCCACCAGCGCGTCCGGCTTGTCGTAGCCGGCGCTGTGCATCAGCCAGACCAGGGCGGCCAGCGACAGCAGGCCGGCGCCCACGACCATGAGGCCCGTGACGGCGCCGCCCTGGAAGGCCAGGTCGAAGGAGGGACCGAAGCCCGACTTGGCCGCCTGGGCCACCCGCAGGTTCGCGCGCACCGAGACGTTCATGCCGATGATGCCAGCCGCGGCGCTGGCCAGCGCGCCCACCACGAAGCCCAGCGCGTACCACTTGCCCAGGAAGATCCAGAGCACCAGCAGGATCGGCGCGCCCACGATCGCGACCGTGCGGTACTGGCGCGACAGGAAGGCCTCGGCGCCGGCGCGGATGGCGGCGGCGATGTCGTTGGCGGCCTCGGTCGAGGTCGGGGCGTCGTTGACCTTGCGGTAGAGCAACACGCCGACCGCCAGGGCGGCGATCGAGGCGACCAGGGCGAGCAGGATCTGAAGCATGGGAGTCTCCGAACGTGGAGATCGCGCGGGGCGATCGGATCGTCTACGGGAAGTCTCGTGTCGGGAGAATGGGAGGGCGCAGCGGCCTGCTCTGCGCCCCATCCCGCACGGAAGCGCACGGAAGGGCCGGAACCCGCCACCGACGTGGGAGCGGCCCTCGGGCGGGCCGGAAACTAGACGTCCGGGTGCGGAATTGCCACCGATCGCGAGGGTTTTCCGGCCCCGGGCCCGGCGCACCCCGTGGGGGTCTGGCCTCAGCGGGGGGCGGTCCGCACCCGGGCCAGCCCCACCTCCTCGAGCGGTGCCCGGCTCCATGAGAAGGGCACGAAGCCCGACTGGTGGCTGTAGAAGCCGCCGCCCGCGTCCGGGTTGGTGGTCCGCAGCGGGAGACCCGCCTCGAAGCGGAAGACCCGCACCGGCTGGATGCCGTAGGCGCCCAGGGGCCCGGCCACGTCGAGCTGGGAGACGTTGCGCGCGGTCGCCAGCCAGTCGCCCGGCCGCAGCGGCGCTCCCGCGTGGGCGGCCGGGTACTGGGGCGCGCGCACCGGCCGGAAGCCCTGGCGGGCCAGGTAGTACTGGAAGCCCCACTGCCCCACCGACCAGCGGTCACCGGGCGCGTCACCGATCTCGGCCACCAGCGCCGCGGCCGCCTGGCGGTAGACGCCGCGCTGCTTCACGTCCGACGCCACGAGCACCAGCGACAGCACGCCCAGCCCGGCCGCCCAGAGCCCGGCGCGACGCGCGTCGGGTCGCAGCTCGTGCCGGAACAGCAGCAGCAGCGCCGGCGGTGCCGCCATCAGCGCGTCGGCCGCGTTCACGTGCCAGTTCACGAACAGCGAGAAGAAGCCGAAGCCGCCCAGCCAGAGCAGCAGGAAGCGGTCCTCCGCCCTTCGCGACAGCGCGGCGCGCCACAGGCCCACGCCCCACACCAGGGTCGCGCCGGCGAAGCCGATGGCGCCGAGCACGCCCTCCTCCGGGTCGAGGGGCGCGCGCCGCGCAGGCGTGCCCTCGGGCAGCACGTAGAGCAGCGCCGCCGCGCCGGCCAGCAAGCCGACGACCGCCAGCTCGGTGCCGCGCCCCCGCCGGCGCAGGCTGGCCAGCCAGGCCAGCACGGGAAAGCCCAGCGCCAGGCCGTAGTAGACGGGGATCGAGAGCGCCTGGTTCGCGAAGTCGCTCCAGGCGAAGCTCTTCTGCCCCACCAGCGCGAGCCCGCCCAGGAAGTGGACCCGACCGTAGAGCGCGTGGGTCCAGACCCCCCAGGCCGCCCAGACCAGCAGCGGCACACCGAGCACGCGGGCGAAGTCGGCGGGCCGGCGGGCGCCCTGCCCGGGCAGGAGCAGCAGACCGGCTCCCAGCAGCGGCGCCGCCGAGAAGCCCACGTACTTGAGCAGGCCCGCCGCCGCGACGGCGGCTCCGGACGCCCACTGCCAGCGCGCGGCGTGCGGTCCCTCGTTGGCGCGCAGCAGCGCGTACACCGCGAACAGCGTCGCGGCGAGCACGGGAACGTCGAGCAGCAGCGTGGTGGCGAGCAGCAGGTAGGCGGGCGAGACGACCAGCAGCCAGGCCGCGGGTCCGCCCACCCCGGTCAGCCGGCGCGCGATGCCCAGGAACGACAGCGCCGCCAGCAGCGAGAACGGCACCACCGCCAGGTGCATCGCCCACTCGGCCGGACCGAAGAGCGCCACGAACGGCGCCAGCCAGTAGGAGAGCAGCGGCGGGTTGTGGTTGAACTCGGAGACCACCGGCGAGGTGGGGTCCCAGACCAGCTCGAAGCCGAAGGGATCCCCCGGGTGGGCGACGATCTGCTCGGCCACCGCCACGAAGACCGGCGCGTCGATCGACACCGCCGCGTCCAGGAAGGGCAGCAGCGGCAGGGTCGCCAGCAGCGCGACCCCGAGCGTCTCGCGCCCGCGGCTCACGCCCCCTCCGACAGCACATCGCAGGCGCGCCGATGGAAGTCGAGGTCGGCGAGCGCGAGCTCGCCGTCCCGGAGGAGCAGCAGCGCGCGACGCCCGATCCCCCACTCGAGCACCTCGCCGGTGCCCAGGCCGTGGGGGTAGCGGCGCGGTGCCCGACAGGCGGCGTCGCGGGCGCGGGCGCGGGCGGTTGCCGCCGCCTCGGTCCGACCCGCCGCCTCGTGTACCGCGGCCAGGTTCCAGAGCGCCGCCACCAGCTCCGGGTTCGCGTCGAGGGCGCGGCGCAGGTCGGTCTCGGCGCCCGCCAGGTCGCCGGCCCGGGCCCGCAGCGCGCCCCGGTTCGCGCGCGGCTCCGCCAGCTCGCGCTCGGCCAGGATCGCGTCGAGCAGCGCGGCGGCCTCGCCGGCGTCGCCGGCCAGCGCGGTGGCCACCGCCAGCTGGCCTCGCCGCTGGCGCTGGTTCCAGCGCCGCGGAGGCTCCAGGGCGACGGCTCGCGCGTACAGGTTCCGCGCCGCGTCGGGCCGGCCCTCGGCCAGTGCGACGGCCGCCAGTCCGTCGAGCCAGGGAATCGGCTCGGGAGAGCGCGCGGCGAGTCGCGCGTAGACGCGGCGCGCGCCGTCGAGGTCGCCGAAGTAGAAGCGCACCGCGGCCGTGGCGGGGGCGTCGGCGCGGCGCGGCAGCACCAGGCCCTCGGTGCCCATCCCCGCCGACGCCAGGCCCACCGCCGCCAGGCCGCCGAGCAGCCAGGGGCGCGCGGGCGCGGAGAGCAGCGCGCGCGCCAGGAACACACCGAAGGGCAGCGACAACCCCAGCAGGTAGGAGGACTTCAGCGCCGACCAGATGGGCACGCGCCAGGCGAAGACCGCGAAGGCGCCGAGCACGGCGGCCGCGTGCACCAGCAGCGGGATATACACCGAACGGCGTCGGCCCGCGCGCACGTCGCGCAGCGCCAGGCCCGCCCCCAGCAGGAACAGGACCGTCGGCAGCAGACCTGCCCCGGCCATCCAGCCGGCGCCCGGGTGGGCCGAGAAGGCGCGCGCCACGTCCGACTCGCGGAACACGTCGGCCCACACGTTGGCGTACACGGTCCCCCAGACCGAGTGGAGCAGCTCCGGCGAACGCGGGTCCGGATCGCGGAAGACGGCGGGCGGGAAGCGCAGGTAGTCGGACACGCCGCGGGCGCCGGGCTGCTGCTTGCCCTCGACCCGGGAGACCAGCGGGTAGTCGCGGCTCAGCTGGAAGGGGCTGCCGAAGGCGGCCACGTTGCGCGCGTAGTAGGGCGCCGCCACGAGCAGCGCCACGCCGACGACGAGCAGCGCGCGCAGCAGCGGTCGCGCCGGACCGGGCGGGCGCAGGGCACGCAGCCCGAGCACGGCCACCACGCTCATCAGCGGCAGCAGCCCGCTGAACTTGGTCAGCAGCGCCAGGCCGGCCAGTCCGCCGGCCAGCGCGTCGTCGCGCAGCCGCGGCGCCTCCCTCCCCTCGTTGGCGATGAACACGCACAGGCAGGCCGACGACAGCAGCGCCAGGGTCAGTTCGTTGCCGGGCATGGGCGAGAGCAGCAGGTGGGCCGGCAGCAGACCCACCGCGCCGAAGGCCAGCGGCGCCAGCCAGGCCGGCGACGGCGTCGCGCGCCGCACGCACCAGGCGGCCAGGCCGGCCACGCCCAGGCTGCCGGCGCTGGAGAGCAGCGCCAGGCCGCGCATCACCACCTCGGCGTCGCCGCTCCAGACCAGGGGCTGGGCGAGAACGTAGTGGAGCGGCGGATGGAAGTAGGACCAGCCCTGGTCCGGCCAGGGGAGCCCGCCGTAGAGGTCGATGAACAGCACGTAGGCGACGTGGCCCCAGGCGTCGTAGCCCCACATGCGCGGACCGAGGAGCGCGTTCCAGAGCCGCACCCCGACACACACCGCCACCACCCCGACCCAGAGCGCCGCCAGGCTGCGGCGCTCGCTCAAGGGGCGTCTCCGGGTCGCAGGCGCAGGATCGCCGCGGCGGCGACCTCGGCCAGTCGCGCCTGGCCCGCGCCGGTCAGGTGGACGCGGTCCCAGAGCTGCTCGTCGCCCAGCCCGCTGTGGAAGTCGAGGACCCAGGGTGCCGGCACCTCGGCGCGCAGCACGGCGTTGGCCTGCCGCACGGCGCGGTTCTGCTCGACGTCGCTGGCGCGAACCGGGGGAACCAGCGCCACCCAGACCGACGCTCCCTCCGAGCGCAGGTCGGCCGCCAGCCGGGCGCTGGCGCGGGCCACGCTCTCGGGCGCGTGTCCCCACATGAGGTCGTTGGTACCGTAGGCGACCACCGCCAGGTCGGGCGCGTCGTAGCGGACCGCGTGGCGGACCGCCGCCTCGCCGGGCACCAGCGAGGGCAGCGCCGTCGCACCGCCCTGCCCCCGGTTGACCACGGCGACCGCGTCGCCCAGGCGTTCGCGCAGGCGCTCGCACCAGGGAGACGGCGCGCCGGGCATGGCCTGGGTGTTGGAGTCGCCCAGGCACACCAGGGTGATGCGACCGTCGCCGTTCACGTCGCGCCAGCGCCCGTCGTCCCAGGTCGCCACCGGGGCCGCGCGCGCGTCGGCGTCCGGCGTGGGCCCGCGACCCAGCTGACCGGCGTCGTTGTCGCCCCAGCAGCGGACCGCCGTCGCGCTGCGCGCGCAGGCGTGGTCGAGCCCCACCGCCAGCGCGTCGATCGGCGCGGCCAGCCCCGCGACGCGCTCCGGCTGCGGCGAAGCGTGGGCCCAGCACCAGGCGCGCTCGGCGTCGGCGGCGCAGGTGCGCGGCCCGCCCGCCGCGAGGTGCGCCACCGGCGCGGGCAGATCGATCGGTGCCGGCTCGGGGGCGGCGTCGCTCCAGCACCAGACCGTCCCGGCCAGCAACGCACAGGTGTGTCGGCCGCCCGCCGCGATCGCCGTCGCCTCGGACGGGAGGTCCACCGGCGACGCCCGGGGGTCGGAAGCCTTGCCGCCCCAGCACCAGACCCGGCCGTCGGCCAGCGCACAGCCGTAGCGGTCGCCCAGGGCCAGCGCCCGCGCCGGACCGCCGACGCCGGCGACGCGCGTCGGCGGCACGCTGCAGCGCTTCACCCGGTGCGGCTCGCGGCAGTCGTCCCGCGGCGGCGCACCCGACTCGCCGCGCTCGTTGCGTCCCCAGCACAGCACCTGCCCCGCGGCGATCGCGCACGTGTGGGCGAGACCGGCCGCCACTGCGTCCACCGGCTCCGGCAGACCCGCCACCGGGGTCGGATCGAGCATCACGAAGGGGCGCGGCGCTCCGCCCTGGCCGTCGGCGTTGTCGCCGAAGCAGTGCACGCGCCCCGCGGCCAGCGCGCAGGTGTGGGCGCCGCCCGCCGCGACGTCGCGGACGTCCGAGAGCCCCGCCACGCGCACCGGCACCGGACGCCGGTTCGCGGCCATGCCCTCGCCCAGCTGACCGCGCTCCGCGGCCCCCCAGCACTGGAGCCCGCCATCGACCACCGCGCAGGCGTGGGAGAGCGTCGCGTAGCTGCGGCGTCCGCCGGCCGCCAGCGACGCCCCCTCCGCACCCGCCGGCACCTCGCCGGCCGCGCAGGCCAGCAGCAGCAGCGCCGCCAGCCCGACGCGCCGCCGCGGCCGCTCACTCCGCGTCGTCACGCTCGAGGTATCCGAGGGCATCCAGCTGCTCGACGATGTCGTCCTCCGCGCCCGACGGGCCGGCGTCCAGCCGCTCGATCGGCGTGCCGGCGTACGACGCCACGAACTCGGGCTCGCGCCCGGGCAGGATCGGCAGCGGGCGGCCGTCCATGTCCTGGGCGGTGGGCAGCCCCATCCAGGCCAGCAGGGTGGGCGTCACGTCGTTGACCGAGAAGCGCCGGGTGCGCTTCGCGGGGCGCACCACGCCGGGTCCGCGCGCGAAGAACACGCCGTCGATGGCCTCCAGACCGTCGTGGACGCCGGTCAGGTAGCCGAGCTTCTGTCCCGCCTCGAAGCCGTGGTCCGACACCACCATCACCAGGTCGCGCTCCGGGTCGAAGCGCTCGAGCAGCCGGCCGATCAGCGCGTCGGTGTAGGCGTAGTAGGCGCGCACCGCCTCGGCGCCGGCGGCGCGCGTCGCGTCGGTCATGGGCATGGGGTTCTTGTAGGCCGACGCCGGCTCGAGGGTCGCCCAGAGCACGTGGCTCACCCGGTCGATGCCGGGCAGGAACACCATCAGCAGGTCCGGCTCGACCTCCTCCTCCACCGCCAAAGCGATGCGCAGCACGTCCGCGTCGTTCTCGTAGCGGTGCGACAGGCGCTCCGGCTTCGACCAGCCGGGCAGCGCGTCGCGGTCCGCGAACGGATCGGGCAGGTCGGTCATGGGCGTGTCGTCGTCGAGCAGGGCCTTGGCGCGCTCGTCCCAGGCCGGGGGCCAGGCGATCGTGCCGAGCGTCTGCTCCTCGGATCCGGTGAGCCGACGGCGCCCCTTGATGTCGCTCGGCAGCAGGTGGTCGGAGACGACGACGCCGTCGATCTTCTCGACCGGGTAGGTGTTCCACCAGTTGATCACCGCCACGCGACGTCCCGCCTCGCTGGCAATGTTCCAGAGCGCCGGCACGGTGCGCTCGCGGCTCGTGAACAGCCGGCGCACGCCGACCTCGTCGACGTAGCCGAAGCCCTGGATGCCGTGGCGGTCCGGCATCATGCCGGTGGCCATCGAGGTCCAGATGCGCGGCGAGGTGATCGGCGGATGGGCGCGCAGCGGCGCGAACACGCCGTCGGCGGCGATCCGGGCCAGGTTCGGCAGACGGCCCGCCTCCATCAGCGGCCCGGCGATGCGCGGCGAGGCGCCGTCGATCCCCACCAGCAGCACCCGCGGCGTGCGGGAGTCGGAGCAGCCCGCGCCCGCTGCGAACGCCAACGCGAGCAGGGCGAGCCGGCGCGTCACGCCGCGCCCGGTCCATCGAGAGATCCCCACGTCCTGAACGACTCCCTGCCCGCCGAAGGGGGGCTTCCATGATAGGCCGCGGGGTTGGACACCGCCGGGCGGACGGCCGATCCGCCGCCCCGACGCGGGCGAGGGGCTAGGCTCGCCCCATGCGGGCGGCGCAGGCGGGATGGCTCGGCGGACTGATCGGTGGCGCGCTGGGCGTGGTGCTGGGGCTCGCCCTGGGCGGCGATCCGGAGCCCGCGGCGCCGGCCGTCGCACCGCCGCGCGCGCCGGAAGGCGCAGCCCAGGCGCCTGCGCCGCCGCCCCCGCCGAGCGACGATCGCGCCGACGACGTGGAGCGCCTGTCGGCCGAGGTCGAACGGCTGCGCGAAGAGCTGGCCCAGCTCGACGCCGAGACCGACGCCATCGTGACGGAGCAGATGGAGGAGGAGCCGGACGGCTTCGACGAGGACGCGCTGCTGCTTGCCGGCTGGTTGCCGGCGGACGTCGACCGGCTGCGCGAGGCCTACGAGACCCACGAGCTCGACCGCCTGTACCTGAAGGACGAGGCCCGCCGCGACGGCTGGTTCCGCACGGGACGCTACCGGCGCGAGCTGCGCGCGCTGGAGGACGACTTCCGCGCCGAGGTGGGCGACGAGGACTACGACGCGGCCCTCCACGCAGCAGGGCGCAACAACCGCGTGATCGTGCTGAAGGTGCTGGCCAACTCGGCGGCGCAGGAGGCCGGCGTCCAGGCCGGCGACGAGATCCGCAGCTACGCAGGCGTGCGTATCTTCGATCCGTTCCGCCTGGTCCTGCTGTCGGCGCAGGGCCGGCTCGGCGAGCTGGTGGAGCTGCGCGTCGTGCGGGGCGGGCGCGAGCTGCGCTTCTTCCTGCCCCGCGGCCCCCTCGGCCTGCGACTCCGGCAGGCCTCCCGGCCGCCCGATTCGTAGAACGGGGCCGGAGAACTTGCTGTAGGCTCCCGAAGCGGGGAAATCGTGGGCCGCTGCATCGTCGTCATTCCGACCTACAACGAGAGCGAGAACCTGCCGCTGCTCGTTCCGCAGGTCCTCGCCCAGGATCCGCGCATCGAGATCCTGGTGGTGGACGACGACTCTCCGGACGGCACCGGCAAGCTGGCCGACGCGCTGGCCGAGGACGAGCCGCGGCTGCACGTGCTGCACCGCCCCGAGAAGCAGGGCCTGGGCCCCGCCTACCGGGAGGGCATGCTGCGAGCGCTGGAGCTGGGCGCCGACTGCGTGGTGCAGATGGACGCCGACTTCAGCCACCCACCCGAGACGCTCGGGACCATGCTGGCGGAGATCGAGCACCACGACGTGGTGATGGGCTCGCGCTACCTGAACGGCATCACCGTGGTGAACTGGCCGATCGAGCGCATCCTGCTCAGCTACTTCGGCAACTGGTACGTGCGGCGCGTCACCGGCATGAAGATCACCGACACCACCGGCGGCTTCCGCTGCGTGCGCCGCGCCGCCCTCGAGAAGGTCGGGCTCCAGCGCATCCGCGCCAACGGCTACGCCTTCCAGATCGAGCTGAACTTCCGCCTGCTCCACGGCGGCGCCGACATGAAGGAGATCGAGTTCTTCTTCCTGGATCGCACCCGCGGCGCCTCGAAGCTGACGGTCCGCATCGGGCTGGAGACGCTGTGGATGGCCTGGTGGCTGCGCATCGCGCGGGCGCTCGGCCGGCTGTGACCCGGCGGACCTTGCGCGTCCTGATCCTCAACGAGCGCGATCCGGAGCACCCGAAGGCGGGCGGCGCGGAGGTGCACGTGGCGGAGATCTTCGGGCGGCTGGCGGCGCGCGGACACGAGGTCGTCCACCTGACCAGCAGCTTCCCGGGCGGCGCGGCGGACCAGTGCGCGGACGGCATGCGCTTCCGCCGGGTCGGCCCCCTGCCCCTCTACTACCTGCACGCCGCCCGCACCTGCGCCCGCGAGACCCGCGCCGGCCGCCACGACGTGGTGGTCGAGTGCCTGAACAAGCTGCCGTTCCTGTCGCCCGTGTACGCGAAGGCGCCGGTGCTGTCGCTCTGCCACCACCTGTTCGGCGAGGCCGCGTTCCTCCAGGTGTCGTGGCCCGTCGCCGCCGCGGTCTGGAGCGTGGAGCGACTGATCCCGTGGCTCTACCGGCGCGGGCCCTTCGTCGCCATCTCGGAGAGCACGAAGGGCGACCTGGTCCGGCGCGGCATCGCGGCGGACCGGGTGGAGGTGCACCACCCGGGCATCCGGCGCCCCGACGTGCCCGTCCCCGACCTGCTGGAGCGCGGGCGGCGCGTCGTCTACGTGGGGCGCCTGGAGCCCTACAAGAACGTGGACGTGCTGATCCGCGCGGTCGAGCGGCTGTGCGAGCGCTTCCCCGACGTCGAGCTGGTGGTGATCGGAGAGGGGGCGGACCGGCCGCGGCTCGAGAAGATCGCCGCCGAGGCCGGCGTGGCCGAGCGCGTGCGCTTCGTCGGCTTCGTGTCCGAGGCGGAGAAGGATCGCTGGCTCGCCAGCTCGCGGGTGTGCGTGTGCCCGTCGGCCAAGGAGGGCTGGGGACTCACGGTGATCGAGAGCAACGCCCTGGGCACGCCGAACGTCGCGACCGACGCCCCCGGACTGCGCGACTCGGTGCGCGACGGCGAGACCGGCTTCCTGGTTCCGGAGGGCGACGTGGAGGGCTTCGCCGGGCGCATCGGCGCGCTGCTGGGCGACGACGCGCTGGCCGCCCGCATGTCGGCGGCGGCGCTGACGTGGTCGCGCCGCTTCGACTGGGACCGGGCCGCCGACCAGATGGAAGC
>JBNLVK010000186.1:0-3961 GCA_050618055.1 Myxococcota bacterium | reverse complement strand
GAGCTGGTAGCGGAGCCCGGCGACGCCGTCGGCGGCGCCGCGGAGCAGTACGGGCAGCACACCCCGCGCGCCCACGGCGCGCGCCCACCGCGCCGGCGGTGAGCGCCACGCGCGGCGCACCTCGGGACGGAGGGCCGCGTGCAGCGCGAAGGCCAGCGGAACCAGCGCGAAGCGCAGGTGGGTGGCCAGGCCCAGCGCCGTGGCCACGCCCGCCAGCAAGAAGGCCCCGGCGCGACCGGTCGCCACGCCGCGCTCCACGCCGTGCAGGGCGAGCACCGCGAACAGCCACAGGGGAACGTCGGGCACCGCGACGACCCCCTGCTGGGCCAGGATCGGGACGCAGAGCGAGACGCCGGCCGCCCACGCGGCGTCGCGCTCCCCCACGATCGGCCGCGCCAGGCGGTGGACCGCCAACGGGAACAGCAGCCCCGACACCAGGAACAGGAGCCGCACACCCAGCGGTGACGCTCCCGCCAGCTCGATCCCCGTGCGCACCCACAGCGCCGTCATGAAGGGGTGGTCCGCGTAGGCCCAGGCCGGGTGCCGGGCGCACAGCACGTAGAACGACTCGTCGCCGATCAGGTCGAGACGCGCCGCCGCCAGCAGGCGCAGGACGGCGAGCAGCAGGCTGGCGGCGACGATCCACGGCACGGGGCGCACGTCCCGAGCTTGGGGGAGCGCCGGCGCGAACGCGAGCCGAAAGCGCCGTGCCCGCCGTGCCCGTGTCGGGTAGCCTGGGCGCGAATGCCCGCCGCCGACCACCGCCTGACCACGCGCGAGATGAGCCGGTTCGTGGCCGACGGATTCCTGCGCTTCGACGCACTGGTGCCGGACGCCATCAACGAACGCGTCGTCGAGGAGCTCGAGCCGCGCTTCCGCGGACAGATCCTCCAGCAGGTGGGCTCGCCCGAGAGCCCCCACGCCCACCCCGAGAGCCTGACGCCGCTGGCCGACTGCCACCCGCCGCCGTCGGTGCTGGGCGAGATGCTGCGCCTGCCCGAGGTGCAGGGGATCCTCACCTCGCTGGTCGGACCCTCCCCCACCTTCGACCACGACTTCGTCCACTTCCTGCCGGCCGGATCGGCCTACGGCCAGCACCTGCACGTCGACGCCATCACCGACTCGGCGGATCCCACCTTCGACGTGCAGCTCTTCTACTACCCGGTGGACGTGCGACCCGGCGAGGGCGGCACCCGCTTCGTTCCCGGCAGCCACCTGCGGCGCGTGCGCGCCGAGGGCGTGAGCCGCTACCAGCACGTGGTGGGCGAGCAGCAGTTCGCCGGCCCCGCCGGCACGGTGCTGGTGGCGCACCAGGGCCTGTGGCACTGCGGCCGGCCCAACCCGGGCGGACGCGACCGCTGGATGTACAAGATCCGGCTGAACCCGACCGTCCCCCAGGTGCGGCTGTGGAACCTGGACGACTTCGACGAGGTGCACAACGCGCCGAGCGACCACGTCTTTGCCACCGTCGAGCCCGGCTCGGTCGCCTCGACCTTCCGCCACATGCAGCCCTGGCAGCGCGGACACGAGGCGCGCCTCGAGCTGGTGGCCCGCGCCCGGCTGTGGCGATACCTCTCCGGCGACCGGGAGTACGACGTCGACTTCTACCTGACGCGCATGGAACGCCGCGCGGCCTTGCTGGACGCCTGATGGCGCTGCGACAGCAGGTCCTGCTGCTGTGGCTGGAGGAGGCGGCACTCTCGATGGCGCCGGTGGCCTGGGCCTTCCACGACGGCACCGGCGGCCGCGGTCCGGGCCTGCCGGAAGGCGACCCGCCCTACCCGTCCGGTGAGGCGGCGCTGTGCGACGGCTGGATGCTCCTCCAGACCCCGCACGTCCCGCCGCTGGCCCGCGACGACGACGCCACGCCCTCGTACCTCTCCTTCGAGTTCGTGTTCGAGCGTCGCGTCGACGTGGACGTGGGCGACGGCGACGGTGACGAGGAGGCGGCTTGAGCGGCGAAGGGGCGCTGGCCGGACTGCGCGTGCTCGACCTGGGCCTGCTGGTGCAGGGTCCGCAGGCGGCGCTGCTGCTGGCCGACCTGGGGGCCGACGTCGTCACGATCGAGCTGCCCGGCGTGGGCGATCAGGCGCGCTGGATCCCCGTCTCCATGGAGGACCGGCGCGCGCCGTACTTCGTCGGCTGCAACCGGGGCAAGCGCAGCGTCACCCTCGACCTGCGCGTGCCGGCCGGCCGCGAGGCCTTCCTGCGGCTGGTCGAGGGCGCCGACGTGGTGATCTCGAACTTCGTGCCCGGCACCCTCGAGAGGTGGGAGCTGGGCTGGGAGGTGCTGTCGCGGCGCAACCCGCGCCTGGTACTCGGATCGGGCAGCAGCTTCGGTCCGCTCGGTCCCGACGCCGGACGCCGCGGCGCCGACCTGGCCGGTCAGGCGGCCGCCGGCCTGGTGCGCGCCACCGGTCACGACGCGACCGACGCGAGCCCGGTGGGCGTCACCATCGCCGACCACATCGGCTCCCAGAACCTGGCGAACGGCGTGCTCGCGGCGCTGCTCGCCCGCGAGCGCACCGGCCGCGGCCAGCACGTGGAGGTGTCGCTGCTGGGCGGCCTGATCTACGCCCAGGCCTCCGAGTTCACCTACACCTTCCTGACCGGCCGCGACGCGCCGCCACCCGCCGGCGGCCACCCGCTGATCCCCATGCTCTACGGCGTGCTGCCCACGGCCGACGGCGCCATCGCGCTGGTGGGCGTGCCCGAGCCCCAGCGCAAGGCGTTCTACGCGATGATCGGCCGGCCCGAGCTGGGCGACGATCCGCGCTTCGACCGCCCCCTGCTGACCCACGAGACGCGCCGCGCGCTGTTCGCGCTGCTGGCCGACACCTTCCGCGAGAAGACCACCGCCTCCTGGGAGACGCTGCTGCGCGAGGCCGGCGTCCGCTACGCGCCGGTGCGCCGACGCTCCGAGGTGGCCCGCGACCCGGGCGTCTACGCCAACGGCTACCTCCAGCGCATCGAGCACCCGGAGTGGGGCGAGATGCCCGCCGTGGGCGTGCCGATCCGCCTGAGCGACACCCCGGCCGCCCCGGGCGCCGTCGCTCCAGAACTGGGCCAGCACACCGAAGAGGTACTTCTGGAGGCCGGGTTCGCATGGGAGGAGATCGAGGCACTGCGCGAGGCGGGCGCCCTGTGACCCGAGGACCGGTCGCGCCGGCGTGCTGACGCGCCTGCTCGAGAGGCCCGGCTGGCTGCTCGGCGTCGCGGCGACGCTGCTGGCGGCGCCCTTCGTGGTGCCCTGGTGGGAGCGCGACTTCTACTTCGACAGCGCCGTCTTCGGCGGGCTGGCCCAGTCGCTGCTGGCCGGCGAGGGCTACCGCTTCCAGGACCTGCCCCACGGCAAGTACCCGCCCGGCTTCCCCGGCCTGCTGGCCCTGGTGCAGTGGCTGGGGCTCGGGGTGCGCGGGGTACACCTCGTGGTGGCGGCGGGCGCGGTGGGCAGCGTCGTGCTCACCTTCCGGCTGCTGCGCCACCGCCACGGGCGCTGGTTCGCCTTCGGCGCCGCCGGCCTGACCCTCGTGAACCACGACTTCCTCGGGCACCAGGCCCACGTGCTGTCGGACCTGCCGTACCTGGCGCTGTCGCTTGGCGCGATCCTGTCGGCGGAGCGCATGCGCGACGACGCGAGCTGGCGCCGTACGCTGCTGACCGCCGCGCTGTGCGTGGCCGCGGCGTCGGTGCGCAGCATCGGCGTCGTGCTGGCGCCGGCGATCCTCCTGGGCCTGCTCGCGCGTCGGCGCGGCCCGGGCGAGGCCGCAACGGACCGGGCGCTGGCGCTGCGGGCGGGCGTCGTCGCAGCGGTCACCCTGGCGGCGGTCGGCTCGTGGCTCGCCTACGGCGAGCACGTCACGCGCGAGACCCGGGTGAACCTGCTCGAGACCGTTCCCTACCACCAGGAGCTGGTGCGGAAGGACGCCGTCGACGAGTCGCGGGGAACGCTCGAGGCGAA
>JBNLVK010000185.1:0-20119 GCA_050618055.1 Myxococcota bacterium | reverse complement strand
CGTCGCGCCCGGCGCGGCCCGGGGTGACCCCGGCCACGATGGTGGCGCCGTAGTCCAGGTTCTCGCGGGTCAGGTTCACCGCCTCGCGGCCGGTGATGCCCTGGACGATGAAGCTCGTGTCCTTGGTGATGAGGATGGACATGGCTCAGGCTCCCATCTTCGCGACGGCGCGCCCGGCCGCGTCGTACATCGACACGCTCCGATCGCAGTACTCGACGCCGTACTTCTCGAGGATCTTGAAGCCCTCGTCCTCCCAGGCGCCGGGGATGCGGAAGATGGTGATGACCTCGCCCGGGTCCTTGCCGCTCTCGACGCAGCCCTTGATGACGCCGCGGGCCACGATGTCGACCCGCGTGTTGGAGACCACGTTCATCATCACGGCGATCTTCTCGACGCCCGGCTTGGAGAGGATCAGCTTGGTCAGCTCGCAGGCCTTCTTCACCGACGGGTTGCCGCCGATCTCGCAGTAGTTGGCCGGCTTGCCACCGTGCTTGCGGATGGCGTCGAAGAGCGTGAGCGAGCCGCCGCCCGCGCCGATCACCAGGCCCAGGTTGCCGTCGAACTCGACCACGTTGCCGGCCACGCCGCGGTGGTCCGCCTCGTTCACCTTGCGTCCGGCGATCTCGAACTCGGTGGGCGGACGCGCCTGGCGCGTCTCCTCCTCGCCGATGCCCAGCTCGGCCAGCAGCTTCTTGTGCCGCCCCCGGGCCTCGGCCTCCATGTCGACGTGGCCGTCGAGCACGATGAAGCGGCCGTCTTCGAGGCGCGCCAGCGGGTTCACCTCGGCCAGCGTGAGGTCGTACTCCAGGAAGCACTGCATCAGCTCGAAGACGATCGGCGTCAGGCGATTGAGCTCGCTGCCCGACACGCCGACCGCGCCCACCGCCTCCTTCGCGATGCGCGGCGACAGCGGCAGGATCGACGAGAAGTGCGTCTTCGACACGTGCTCCGGGTGCTTCTCCGCCACCTCCTCGATGTCGATGCCGCCCATGTCGGAGAACAGCACCACCGGCTTCTTGGCCCGGCCGTCCCAGGTGACGGAGACGAAGTACTCCTGGGCGACCCCGCTCTTCTCCTCGACCAGCACCGAGCGCGCCTTCTGGCCGCTCACCAGGATGGGCAGGATGGCGTCGAAGTGGGGGCCGGCCTCCTCGGGCGTGTCGGCGAACTTCACGGCGCCCGCCTTCATGCGGCCGCCGGAGAGCACCTGGCTCTTCAGCACCACCGCTCCGCCGATCTCCTTGGCGGCCTGCTCCGCCTCGGCGGCGCTGTTCACGACGCGGCCCTGCGGGAGCGGCAGGCCCCGCTTCGCGAAGAGGGCCTTGCTCTCGTACTCGTAGAAGCGCATGGGGGGATGTCTCTTTCAGGCGTAGTGGGAGCGCCGTTTCACCGCCAGGTGGCGCTCGAGGTCGAAGATCTTCGTCTTCTTCCAGCCCTCGGGCGCATCGTCGTTCGTCTCGCCGGGCGCCTGCTCGAACTTGTGGCCCAGCAGGCGGCACTCGAGCAGGCCCAGGTCGTCGCGGCCCTCGTAGTCGCGCTTGCCCGTGATCTCGGTGGCGGCGAACACCGTGTCGCCGGCGAACAGCGGCGCGGTGTGGCGGCCGGTGGGGTAGATGACGTCGCCCAGCGTGTTGTCGCCCACGTCGGGGCAGGACAGGCCCAGGCACAGCGTGAAGGGGATGCCGCCGAAGATGATCAGCTGACCGCCCACGTAGCGCTTCGGGTCCTGGTCGATCATGAACTGGTTGCAGTGCACCTGGCTGGTGTTGTCGAGCACGGCGGTCAGGTGGATGTGCTCGCTGGTCATGGTGCGGCCGCGCGAGTGCTCGATGCGGGTGCCCACCTCGAAGTCCTCGAAGTAGGAATCGGCGCTCGACAGGTGGGCCAGCGACTTGTAGTCGACCGACGGGTCGTAGGGCGGCAGCCAGAGCGGGCAGTCGATCGCGTCGGGCTCGGCCTCGCCGGCGTGCAGCTCGGCGTCGTCGTCGCGCTTGAAGACGTCGACCTTGCGCTGCCAGGTCATGACGACGGCCTCGTCGCTCTCGCCCACGTTCTTCCGGGCCGTCGACTGCACGTGCACGATGCCCAGCGTCGCCACCTTGCGGTGCGGGACCACCGACAGGATCTTGGTCTCGACCTCGATGGTGTCGCCCACGTAGACCGGGGCCCCGAACTTCATGTCGATGTACTCGCGGTTGGTCCGCGCGTTCTCGCTGATGTCCTCGACGGTCTGGCTGAAGGCCACCAGCATGACCAGCCCGGGCGGGACCACCAGTCCGCCGAAGCCGTGGGCGCGGGCGTAGCGCGCGTTCTTCGACAGCGGGTTCGACGTCATCGAGAACTCGGTGAACGTCGTGAAGAGGCCCTCGGTGACCGTCTTGCCGCCCTTGTGCCGGAATACCTGGCCCGGGCGGAAGTCCTCGAGGAAGTTGCCGGTTCGCTTGTGGATGACGCGGGGGGAGTCGCTCACGATTCCTGTCGGTAGCGCAGCGGGCAGGCGTCGGCGAGGGGGCAGCGCCCGGGACGGGGTGTCCTGCACGCGACGCTTCCCAGGCGCTCGAGAGCGGCCTCCAGATCGGCCGCAGACGGCGCATCGGCGTCTTCGCGGCGCCGCTGCTCCAGGCGCGCGAGAGCGCTCTCCGGATCGCCGTCGGCGTCGACCCAGCCCAGGCAGGCCGCCGCGGCCAGCGCCGGAGCGGCGAGCGGGGCCTCGTCGGCGGCCGACGATCGCCCGCGCAGCCCGCGCAGCCCGCGCAGGAAGCGCAGCGCCACGGCGGGACCCAGACCCGGCGCCAGCCCCACCAGCGCCCGGCCCGTCTCGTCGAGCCCGGCCGCCTCACCGAGCAGCGTCGAGAGCGAGCCCCCGTGGCGCTCCTGGAGCGTGCGCGCCGCCCGCACCAGCGTGAGCGCCGCCTTCTCCGGCTTCGGCAGTCCCGCCCCCTCGAGCCGCAGCGCCAGCGCCGACAGCTCGGCCGGCTGGGCGGCGGCCAGTGTCGCCCGCCCGACCGCCCCGGCCTGCGCGAGGGCCCCGAACGCCGCCTCCGCCCGCGCTTCCGGCGCCTGCCGCAGCACGGCCAGCAGCAGCCAGCACCACAGCCCGTCGTCGCCGGAGAGGTCGATGCGCCGCTCGCTCGCGGGGTGTCCGCCGAGGGCCCGGACCAGCGCAGAGGGGGTCGTCACCCCCGGAAATTGCGTCGGCTGCCGCGTGCGTGCTAGAAGAAACCCGCCTTTTTCCAGGCTTTCCGCCCCTTCCCGACGCCGTCTGCGCGCCGCCGGCGGCCTCCGCGAGGAGACCCCCCCATGCCGCGAGCCTATGCCATCACTGCCGACGCCATCGCCGCCGAGAGCGCGCGCACGTCGGAGAACCCCGACCAGTTCGACATCGCCCGGGTGGTCGCCCTCGACGAGGTGGAGCTGCGCGACGTGGGACCCCGCGACTTGCGCCTGCGCATCCTGGCGGTCTCGGCGGAGCACAACATCAACCACGCGGCGCTCGCCGACACCGCCAACATCGCCGAGGTGCGCGGCGGGAAGATCTACCCGGGCAACAGCGCGCTGGGCGAGGTCGTCGAGACGGGTGGCCAGGTCACCGACTTCGAGGTGGGCGACGTGGTCATCACCCACTGCAACGGCGAGCCCGACATCTACGGCTATCCGCTGCGCATCTGGGCCTACGACCAGCCCGAGTCGATCGGCTGGTACGGCGAAGAGGCCGTGGTGGGCGACTGGCAGGTGATCAAGGCGCCGCTCGACTGCGGGCTGAACCTGTGGGAGATCGCGGCGCTGCCGCTGCGCGCCCCGACGGCCTACCACCTGTGGCGACGCGCCATCGGCATCTTCCGCGTGAAGGTGCCGCGCGAGCAGCGCGCGAAGCTGAACGTCATGAGCTTCGGCGGCGGCGTCGGCGAGCTGTTCCTGATGCTCGCCAAGGCCGAGGGCCACCGCGCCTTCTTCTGCTCGGGCAGCCCGGAGCGGCGCAAGCACCTGGAGCAGCTGGGCATCGAGCCCATCGACCAGAAGGCCTACAACCGCTTCGCCACCCGCGACGACGTGAAGGCCTTCAGCGACCACACCCGCCAGGTCACCGGCGGCGAGCGCATGCACATCGTGTGCGACATGCTGCGCGGGGCCTGCTTCGACGCCGGCGTCGTGACGCTGGGCCGGCTGGGCGTGAACGTCTCGGCCGGCTGGCAGCTGTCGACGTCCTGCAAGTACAACTCGGCGAACCTGTCGGTCCGCCAGATCACGCTGGACCACATGCACTACGAGACCGTGGACGGCTGCGCCGCCGCCACCGAGCTCTACGGCAGTGTCTTCAAGCCGACAGTGCACCGCGAGATCTACGCCTTCGAGGACCTGCCCCGGGCGTTCGTGTAGATGCACGAGAACGTGCAGAACGGCATCCCGATCGTCCGGGTGGCCGAGGACCTCCCCGAGAGCGTCCGCCGGATCGCCCCCTGACTCCCCCGATGCGTGGGGGCTGGGGTATAGTGCGCGCCTTCGCGCCGCGAGGAGAGGATCGAGCTTGATCGTTGGAGTTCCCGCCGAGACCGCCGCAGGCGAACGGCGCGTCGCCCTGGTGCCGGACGCCTGCAAGGCCGCCATCGGCACCGGTCTCGAGGTCGTGGTGGAGGCCGGCGCCGGCGTGGCGTCCGGCTTCGACGACGCCGCCTACGAGGCCGCCGGCGCCCGCGTCACGTCGGACGCCGCCGCGGTCTGGGGCGCCGACCTGGTGGTGAAGGTGCAGGCGCCCACCGAGGCCGAGATCGACCGCCTGAAGCGCGGCGCGGCCTACATCGGCTTCATGCGGCCCCTGGACCAGCCCGAGCTGGCCAGCCGGCTGGCCGCCGCCGGCGTCACCTGCTGGTCGATGGAGCTGATGCCGCGCATCACCCGCGCCCAGTCGATGGACGCGCTGTCGAGCATGAGCACGATCGCCGGCTACCGGGCCGTGATCCTGGCCGCCGGCGCGCTGCCCAAGATCTTCCCCATGATGGTGACCGCCGCCGGCACGATCCAGCCGGCGCGCGTGTTCGTGATCGGCGCGGGCGTGGCCGGTCTCCAGGCCATCGCCACGGCGAAGCGCCTGGGCGCCGTCGTCGAGGCCTACGACACCCGCCCCGCGGTGGCCGAGCAGGTCGAGAGCCTGGGAGCCCGCTTCATCGAGCTCGACCTCGACACCGGCGACGCCGAGGACGCGGGCGGCTACGCCAAGGCCCAGGACGAGGCCTTCTACCAGAAGCAGCGCGAGGAGCTGGGCAAGAAGCTCGCGAACTCGGACGTGGTGATCACCACGGCGCTGGTCCCCGGCCAGCGGGCGCCGCTGCTGATCGACGAGGACGCCGTCAAGGGCCTGAAGGCGGGCAGCGTGATCGTCGACCTGGCGGCCGAGCAGCAGGGCAACTGCGCGTGCACCGATCCGTCCCGGGCGGTGGTGGTCCACGGCGTGCAGATCATTCCCGGCAGCAACCTGCCCAGCGACATCCCCGCCAACGCCAGCCAGATGTACGCGAAGAACCTGACCACCTTCCTGAAGCACCTGGCGCCCGAGGGCGAGCTGGTCCTCGACGTGGAGGACGAGATCACCCGCGGTGCGCTGCTCACCCACGACGGCGCCATCGCCAACGACCGGGTGAAGGCGCTGGTCGAGGGAGCCGGCTGATGCTCGACAATCCCGCCGCGGCGCTGACCATCTTCGTGCTGGCGATCTTCGTCGGCTTCGAGGTGATCTCGAAGGTCCCGCCGCTGCTCCACACGCCGCTCATGTCCGGATCGAACGCGATCTCCGGCATCACCATCGTCGGGGCCATCCTGGCCACCGGCCACGAAGACCGCACGCTCTCCACGCTGCTCGGCTTCATCGCCATCGTCTTCGCGACCATCAACGTCGTCGGCGGCTTCCTGGTCACCGACCGCATGCTCGGCATGTTCAAGAAGAAGCCGGATCGCGCGTGAACGAGATCATCCAGTTCGCCTACCTGCTGGCGGCCGTCCTCCTGATCCAGGGCATGCGCTTCCTGGCGTCGCCCAAGACGGCGCCGCGGGGCAACCTGATCGCCGCCACCGGCATGGGCATCGCGGTGGTGGCCACCCTGCTGATGCAGGGCGTGGTGAGCTACGTCGGGGTGTTCGCGGGCATCGTCGTCGGCAGCGCCGTCGGCGCGGTCATGGCGCTGCGCGTGCAGATGACCGCCATGCCGCAGATGGTGGCGCTGCTGAACGGCTTCGGCGGCGCGGCGTCGGCGCTGGTCGCGTCGGCCGAGCTCTTCAACTACGTCCGCGCCGGCGAGGATCCCACCGGCATCGTGCCGCTGGCGATCGTGCTGTCGGTGCTGATCGGCGCACTCACCTTCACCGGCAGCCTGGTGGCCTTCGGCAAGCTCCAGGAGCTGATCACCGGCTCCGCCGTCGTCTACCCGGGCCAGCAGATCGTGAACGGCCTGCTGGGGCTCGGCACCATCGGCCTGTGCGTGATGATGACGATGGATCCGCTGGCGCTCGGCCCCTACTACGGGGTGGTCGCGCTGGCGCTGCTGCTCGGCGTGCTGCTGGTCATTCCCATCGGCGGCGCCGACATGCCGGTGGTGATCTCGCTGCTGAACTCCTACTCGGGGCTCGCCGCCTCGGCCACCGGCTTCGTGCTGGGCAACGCGGCGCTGGTCATCAGCGGAACGCTGGTCGGCGCCTCCGGCATCATCCTCACCAAGATCATGTGCGACGCCATGAACCGCTCGCTCGGCAACGTGCTGTTCGGCGCGTTCGGGGCGGTCACCGAGGCCTCGGGCGGGGGCGGCGGGGCGGTCGAGACGCGCACGGCCAAGGGCTACACGCCCGAGGACGCCGCGGTCATCTTCAGCAACGCGCGCTCCTGCATCGTCGTGCCCGGCTACGGCATGGCGGTGGCCCAGGCCCAGCACGCGGTCCGCGAGCTCTCCGACACCCTGGGCGAGAAGGGCATCTCGGTGAAGTTCGCGATCCACCCGGTGGCGGGCCGCATGCCCGGCCACATGAACGTGCTGCTGGCCGAGGCCGACGTCCCCTACGAGAACCTGGTGGAGATGGACGAGATCAACTCCGAGTTCCCGGAGACGGACGTGGCGCTGGTGATCGGCGCCAACGACGTGGTGAACCCGGACGCGCGCACCGACAAGGGCAGCCCCATCTACGGCATGCCCATCCTCGACGTCGACCGCAGCCAGCACGTGTTCGTGATCAAGCGCAGCATGAACCCGGGCTTCGCCGGCGTGCAGAACCCGCTGTTCTTCAACGACAACACGATGATGATCTTCGGCGACGCCAAGGGCGTCGTGCTGAAGCTCGTGGAAGCGGTGAAGGAACTGTCTTAGGGCCTACTCCGGCAGCAGGCGTTCCAGGCGCTCCTGGCCTTGTTCCTGGGCTCGCAGGACGGCTTCGCGGGCCTGCTGGGTGCGGCCGATGGCGGCGTTCGCGTCGGGGGCACGCGACTCGACGATCAGGTGGGCCGTGAGCCAGAGGGCCGCCACGAAGAGTCCGATTCCGAAGATCTTCCCCATTTCCCTATCATCGCCGTGACGTCGGTCGGGGTTGAGGGAGGCGGATGAGAAGGGGGCTCTGGCCGCTGCGCCAAGCGGCGGTGTCGGTGCTGTGCTGCCTGGGGCTGCTGGCCTGCGCGACCCTGCCCGAGAGCGGTCGCGGCCATCCGACCCTGTGGCGCGCCCAGCGCGGCGCCGCGACCGTCTACCTGCTGGGCTCGGTCCACCTGGGCACCCCGGGGCCGCCGCAGCTGGGTCCGGGCTTCGAGCAGGCCTGGAGCCGCTCGGCCGAGCTGGTGGTCGAGGTGGACGGCAGCCTCTACGACGAGGACGACGCGCGCCGCCTGACCGACCGCTACGGGCGCGTGCCCACGCCGGGGACGCTGCGCGATCGCGTCTCCCTGCGCACCTGGACGGAGCTGGTGGCCCACCTGGACGCGCGGGGGGTGCCGGTGCCCGCCGTCGCGCCCTACCGGCCCTGGCTGGTCTCGCTGCTGGTGTCGGTGCGCGAGTACCAGGCGCTGGGACAGGATCCGGAGTCGGGCCTGTCGCGGGAGCTGCTGCGCCGCGCCTACGCCAACGACAAGCCGGTGGTGCCGCTCGAGACGCTCGAGTCGCGCTTCGCCCTGTTCGCCGGCCTGCCCGACCCGGTGCAGGAGCTGATGCTGCGCGACGCGCTGGCCAGCAGCGCCGACTTTGCCGCCCACACCGAGGCCATCGAGTCGGCCTGGCGCGACGGCCGCGACCGCGCGCTGCGCCGGCTGCTCTTCCCCCGCGAGGGCGACGCCGACTTCGCGCCCTTCTACGAGAACGTGGTGTTCGCCCGCAGCCGTCGCATGGCCGACCGGGTGGCCGATCTCTCGGCAGACGGAGAAACGCGCTTGATGGTGGTGGGCGTGGTGCACATGCTGGGGAAACGTGGCATTCCCGCCCTGCTCGCCGAGCGGGGCTTCGAGGTGAAGGAGCTTCCATGAGCGTCGTCGACGAGGTCGATCTCGGGATCCTGGTGCATCCGGAGGACGGACCGTCGCCGGGCGTGGTGATGATCCACGACGTCTGGGGGCTCTCCGACCACACCGCCGACCTGGCCGGCCGGCTTGCCGCCGACGGCTTCGCGGTGCTGGCCGTCGACTTCTACCGGCGCGAGGACGAGGTGGCGATCGAGAACCCGGGCGCCTGGATGCGCGCCCTGGACGATCCTCGGTTCCTCTCCGACGTGCAGGCCGCCGTCGACTTCCTGAAGCAGTCGCCCGCCAGCGCGGGCCAGAAGGCGGGCGTCGTCGGCTTCTGCATGGGCGGCATGTACGCGCTGATGGCCGCCTGCCACTGCGACGGGCTGTCGGCGGCCGTTCCCTTCTACGGACTGCTCTCCCACGAGCACGGCCTGCTGCACGACGAGGCGGGCCTCGACCCGGCGAAGAAGCCGCGCCAGCCCCTCGACTTCGCGGCGGACCTGCGCTGCCCGCTGCTGGGCTTCTTCGGCGGCAAGGACGAGTTCGTGCCGCTGGAGGACGTGCGCGAGCTGGAGCGGCGGCTGGCGGCCACCGGTCAGGAGTCGGAGATCGTGCTCTACCCGGACGCGGGCCACGCCTTCGTGAACGACACCCGTCCCGACGCCTACCGGCCCGCCGACGCCGACGATGCCTGGCGCCGCATGGTGGCATTCTTCAACCGGACCCTGCGCTAGCCGCGAGCGCCGGCCGCGCCACCACCAGCGCCAGCGGCCGGCTGCGCGTGGTGAAGCGGGTGACGCTGCACTCGACGGCGACGGCGTTGCCGGCGGCGTCGCGCAGGCTCGAGCGGAAGCGGCGGGGCTCGGCGCCTTCCACCATCGCGTCGAGCTCGGTCCACCAGGCGCCGCGCTCCGGCTCGGGCACGAAGGACAGCGCGTCGATGCCGAGCAGCGCGTCGCGGGCCACGCCCAGCAGGGCGCCGGCCGCCGGGTTGGCGTCGACGATGGCGGCGTCGTTGGCGTCGAGCGCCAGGAAGGCGTCGGCCACGCGATCGATGGCGGCCGACACCGCCCGCCGCTTGCTGCGCGGAGCGCCCTTCGAGCGCCGACCGGTGCCGGTCTGCTTGAGCGACGTGCGGAAGCGGGTGAGCAGCGGCTCGAGCTCGCGCGAGAGCGCCTCGGCCGAGTCGCCGGCCACCTCGGCGGCGGAGCAGGCCCAGGCGTCGAGCAGCGCAGCGGTGCGGCGCTCGTTGGCGCGCAGGCCGTCCAGCGCCGGAGCCGCCGTGGCGTCGCCGCGTCGCAGCGCGGACGCCGCGAAGGATCGGAAGCGGCGCAGCACCTCGGTCTCGGCCGAGCCCGGGCCGGGAGCGGCCGGACCCAGGCGGCTCGTCATGACCGCCTCGATCTGCGCCCGCCGGCTGATCAGGAAGCTCGCCAGCTCCGGGTTTCCAGCCACACGGGAAGTCTACCGCTGGTCCCCGGCTCGCACCTGTGCTCTCAACATCGGAAGAGGGATGGCCGAAGTGTCCGTATGATGAGCAGCTCTCCGCACCGCTTCCTGCTGAGCCACGCGCCTCCCGAGGCCTACGCGCCCATGACGCGGGCCATCCTGGCCAAGCTCGGCTACGCGATCCTCGTGCCCGAGGAGTTCGAGCGGGTGGCCGGTGAGGCCGACGTGCGGCCCGTGCTGCGGATCGTGGACGAGCGCCAGCTGGCCGAGGTGCCGGACGAGTCGGACCCGCTGCCGATCATCGTGCTGGCCGGGCGCCACGGCGTGACCGGCGCCGACGGCCGCATCGTGGGCGCCATCAAGCGTCCGGCGGGCATGCACGAGCTGTATCGCCTGATCCAGCAGGTGACCGAGGAGACGCCGCGCTCGACGCCGCGCGTGGCCACCCACCTCTCCGCCCGCTGCCGCAAGGACGGCCGCGAGTGGTCGGCGACGGTGCTCTCGCTGTCCGAGAACGGCTGCCTGATCCGCAGCCCGGAGCCCCTGCTGCTGGGCACGCGGGTCGACCTGGAGTTCGCGCTGCCGCGCGAGGGGGGCCTCCAGCTCGAGGCCGAGATGGCCTACCAGCTCCTGCCGGACGTGGGGCTCATCTTCCACGGCATCCCGACCACCCAGCGCCAGGCGATCGGCCGCTTCGTGATGGGCGCGCTGGTGGGCGGAGAGGCGGCGGCCGCCTCCTAGCCCGCCCCGCTAGCCCGACCCGCCCGACGCGGGACGCGGGGGCAGCAGCCCCTGGCGGCGCAGCTCGCGGTCGAGCACCTCGGCCATGTGGCGGTGGCCCAGCCGGTTCCAGTGCCGGTCGATGCGGTGGTACTGGGGCTCGCCCTCCCGCTCGCGGATGGCGCGCATGGTCTCGAGCGGCTCGACGAGCGGGACGCCCTCCGCCTCGGCGAAGGCGCGGATGCGCTCCTGGATGTGCCACAGCACCGGCGGCACGGCGAGGACCTTCACGTCCGGCTCCACCTGCACCTGGTCCGGCACCACCAGGATGGCGAACTTCGCACCGTGCTCCCGGGCCACCTGGCGCTGGCGCCGCAGCAGCGCGTAGGAGAGCTGCCAGGCGGCCTCCTCCTGGGCGGCGTCGAGCTCGCCGCCGGTCTCCACCTCGGTGGCCTCGCCCCGCCAGTCGCGGATGGCGTAGCCCAGGATCTTCATGCGGTCGGACAGGAAGCGGTAGAGGTAGCTCTCCGAGGCGAGGAAGCCGCCGTAGCGACGGGCGCGGCGCTCGTGGCGCCGCCGCAGGTGGTCGAAGGAGGGGTTCTCGGGCGTCGGCGGGTCGGCGGGCACGAACACCAGCTCGCCGTCCCGCAGGTCGTAGTGGGCGAAGCCGCCCGAGCGGCGCTCGCCGCCCACGCCGAACGCGCCCCACAGGTCGTTCCAGAAGTAGGCGACCAGCACCAGGTCGGGCTGGAGCGGCTCGATCCACTCCTCGAGCAGCAGCAGCTGGTGCCCGCCGTGGTAGCCGGGCGTGCCGCCGTTGATCACGTGGAGCGTCGGATCCATGGCGTCGAGCCGCGCCGAGAACGTCTCCTCGTACTCGACGCCGGTGCCGTAGGTCATGCTGTCGCCCAGCACCAGCACGCGCGTGGTGCCCGGCGGCTTCTCCAGCGGGAACTCGGGTCCGCGGAAGCCCAGCGAGTTGTGGCGCTTCCAGATCTGGAACTCGCGGTTCCAGTCGAACTGCTCGACGCCCTTGCCGGGCATGAGTCCGCGCGTGGGGTGGAAGTCGTACTCGCCGAAGGGGCGCTCCGGATCGAACTTCTCGTAGTAGCCGCCCCAGGCGATGCGCAGCGCCACCTCGCCCACCAGCGCGCAGAACAGCAGCGACCCGGCCACCAGCAGCAGCGGTGCGAGGACGCGCTTCACGACGCCTCCACCCAGCCGCGGCGGCGCAGCTCGCGGAGCAGCAGCTCGGCCACCTGGCGGTGGCCGGTCGCGTTCCAGTGGCGGTCGTTCGGGTGGTAGAAGGGCTCGCCGGTGGCCTGGCGCCGCTCCTTCAACGCCGGCAGCGGATCCAGCACGGCGATGCCCTCGCGGCGGGCGAAGTCCACCACCCGCTCCTGCACGTCGAGCACGAAGGGCGGCAGTCCCAGCACGGTGGCGTCGGGCTCCACCTGGGCCTGGTCCGGCACGATCAGGACGAGGAAGCGGGCGCCGTGATCGTTCGCCACCCGCGACATCTCGCGCAGCAGTGCCAGCGACAGCCGCCAGGCCGGCTCCTCCTGCGAGCGATCCTCCTCGGGCGGCGGCGGCGCGTCCTCGTCGCGGGGGAAGAGCTCGCGCCGCCACTCCTTCAGCACGAAGCCCAGCACCTTCAGGCGATCGGAGAGCAGGCGCCACAGGTAGCTGTTGCGCGCCACGAAGTGGTAGCGGCGCTCGCGCTTCTCGTGCTTGCGCCGGTGGGGCTCGAAGGCCGGGTGGTCCTCGGTGGGCGGGTCCGGCGGATTCAGGAACAGCTCGCCGTCGTCGCGCAGCTCGAACTGGAGGTAGCGACCCGGGTAGGCGCCGAACAGGTCGTTCCAGAAGTAGGCCGCGACCACCACGTCCGGCTTCCACACCCCGATCTCCTCGCGCAGCTGCACCAGCTCCTCGGCGCCCGAGTAGGCGGGCACGCCCAGGTTCACCACCTGGAGCGACGGCTCCAGCGCCTCGAGCACCGCCGGGTAGGCCTCCTCGTTCTCGACGCCGGTGCCGTAGACGAACGAGTCGCCGACGGCGAGCACGCGGGTGCGCCCCGCCGGCCTGGCCGGGTCGATCTCGGGGCTGCGGAAGCCGCGGCTGTTGTGGCGGCGCAGCACCTTGAAGTCAGTGTCCCAGTCGACCATCTCCAGGTCGCGGCCCAGGGCGAAGCCGCGGGTCGGGTGGAACTCGAACTCGGCCCAGGGCCGGTCGGGCTGGAACTTCTGGTAGTAGCCGTCCCAGAACAGGCGCAGTCCCACCTCGAGGAGCCCGGCGCACAGCAGCAGGGCGGCGAGCGCGAGCGCCACGCCCTGCACCACCCCTCGCAATCGATCCATCGGACGCGCATCCCCCTTCGCCACCGGACGGCGGCGAAGGGTAGGGCGGTCGCGGGCGTCGCGCCGCGTCCCGGGGGCCGAAGCTAGGGAATGAAGCCCTGCTCCTGCTCGAGCACGGCCCAGCGCTCGTAGGCGTCGGCCGCCTCTTCCTCGAAGCCCAGGGCCTCGGCCGACAGCGCCAGGCCCGACCAGGCGCGGATGTCGTCGGGCGCCAGCTTCGACGCGCGGCGGAACGCCACGTAGGCGTCGGGCAGGTTCTCGCGGCCCTGCTCGTACTCGCCCAGCAGGATCGAGATCTCCGGATCGCCCGGCGCGATGCCCAGCGCCACCTCCAGGTGGTCGATGGCGCGCTGGGTGTGGCCGAGCCCGGCGTGGGCGCGGGCGCCGGTGATCCGGTAGTCGACGTTCTCCGGCTCGCGGCGGATCGCCAGCTCGGCCTCGCGGGCGGCGTCCTGGTAGCGGCCGGCCTCCAGGTACACCTGGGCCACGGTCTCGTCGTCCGAGCCGTCGGCGGGCGTCTGGCAGCCGGCACACAGGGCGGCGAGGGCCAGGGCGAGCAGGACGTGGCGCAGCGTTCGGTCTCCCATGTCTTCCTCTCATCGGTCGGAGTCTCGTCCGGTTTGACCCCGGCCGCACGCCGCCGGCGGCCTGTCAGCAGGCTGGCGGGAGCCGACCGGGCCACCGGCACTGCTGTCACACGGGTGTCACGAAGGCTGGCGTAGCCTGCGCCGGTCGCGGACCGCCGCGGGGGCGGCCTGGACCTTCAACTATCCGAAAATGCTCGAACAATCGGGAGAGAACGGCATGACGAGTCCGGTGGTATGGTTCGAGGTGATGGGTCAGGATGCTGACAGGCTCCAGGGCTTCTACGGAGAGCTGCTGGGCTGGACCTTCGAGCGCCAGGACCCGATGCCCTACGGCATCGTGGCGCCGGGGGAGGGCGGCATCGCGGGGGGCGTGGGGCAGGCGCCCGAGGGCTCGCCCGGCTGGGCGACCTTCTACACCAAGGTCGACGATCTCGAGGCGACCATGGCCCGCGCCACGGCGCTGGGCAGCCGGGTGCTGATGGAGATCCAGGAGCTCGCCGACGTGCGCATCGCGGTGGTGACCGATCCGGAGGGGCGCGCGGTCGGCCTGTGCGCCGATCCGCTGCGCGCCTAGCGCCCGTGCGTCGCGCCGACCGTCTCTTCCAGCTCGTCCAGCTGCTGCGGTTGCGACGTCACGCCACCGGCCAGGACCTGGCCGACGAGCTGGGCGTGTCGCTGCGCACGGTCTACCGCGACATCCGCGACCTGGAGTACTCGGGCGTGCCGATCCGCGGCGAGGCGGGCGTGGGCTACCGCCTCGACCGCGGCTACGAGCTTCCGCCGCTCACCTTCAGCGAGGCCGAGCTCGAAGGCCTGGTGCTCGGCGCGCGCATGGTGTCGACCTGGGCCGACGCGGAGCTGGCCAGCGCCGTGCGCAGCGCCATGACCAAGGTCGAGGCGGTGCTGCCCGAGGGCCTGCGCCGCGTCGTGCTCCATTCGGCGCTGTTCGCTCCCGACTTCCCGCGCACCCAGGAGATGAGCCGCGACGTGGACCTCATGCGCCGCGCCATCGGCGAGCGCCGGCTGCTCGCCTTCGACTACACCCGCGCCGACGGCGAGGAGAGCCAGCGCACGGTGCGTCCGCTGGGCCTCTACTTCTGGGGCAACAAGTGGACGCTGGCCGCCTGGTGCGAGCTGCGCCAGGACTACCGCAGCTTCCGTCCCGACCGCATGCGCACCGTCACGGTCCAGGAGACCCGCTTCGACCCGGACGACGGCATCGACCTGGCGGGCTTCCTGGCGAAGGTGGAGGGCCGGGGCGCGCGCTAGTCCGCCATCTTGTAGCGGACGGGAAGGTGCTTCAGGCCGACCACGAAGCTCGACTCGATCCACTGCTCGGGGCCGGCCTGCTCCACCGACTCGACGCGGCGCGCCAGCTCGGTGATCAGCGCCACCTGGGAGCGACGCGCCAGGTGGGCGCCCAGGCAGAAGTGCTCGCCGTGGCCGAAGCCGATGTGGCGGTTCGGCGTGCGGTCGACGCGGAAGGCGAAGGGCTCGTCGAAGACGTCGGCGTCGCGGTTGCCCGACGCGTAGAAGAGGATCACCTCCTCGCCCTCGGCGATCTTCTGTTCGCCCACCACGGCGTCGCGCGACGCGGTGCGCTTCATGTAGTTCACCGGCGACGTCCAGCGCACGATCTCCTCGACGGCGGTCTTCGCCAGGCCCGGGTCGTTGCGCAGCTTCTGGAACTGCTCCGGGTTGTTCACCAGCGCGTGCATGCCGCCGGCCAGGGCGTTCTTGGTGGTGTCGTGGCCGGCGGTGAAGGTGATCAGGTAGTAGCCGAGCGTCTCCATCGGACCCATGGGCTCGCCGTTCACCTTGCCGTTGGCCAGCACCGTGGCCAGGTCGTCGCGGGGGTTGGCGCGGCGGTCGGCGATGATCGGCTCGAACAGCTGGAAGAGCTCGAGGCCCAGCTTCATGATCTCCGCGTCGCGGTCTTCGCCCTTGAAGCCCAGCTCCTCGTCGTCGCCGGCGAAGAGCTGGTTGGTGAGCTCCAGGATGCGCGGCTCCTGCTCCCGGGACACGCCCAGGATCGTGCACAGCACGCGCAGCGGGTGCTTCACGGCCACGTCCATGGCGAAGTCGCACTCGCCGTCCCGGCCGGCCAGCTCGTCGAGCAGGTCGCGGGCGCTCTCCTGGACGATCGACTCCACGTGGCGCATGGCGCGCGGCGTGAAGAAGGGACTCGCCACCTTGCGGAACTCGCGGTGCTGGGGCGGATCCATCTCGATGATGGTGCGCATGGCGCCGATGCCCTCTTCGCGGTCGATGGTCTGGCCCAGGGGCTGCTTGGTGATGCCCGGGTAGGAGAGGAAGCTCTCCGGGTCCTTGCCGATGCGGCAGATGTCCTCGTGCTTCGTGATCGCCCAGAAGGGACCCCAGCCCTCCGGCTCGCAGCGGTGCACCGGCGAGTGCTCGCGCAGCTGCTTCCAGCTCTCGTGCGGGGGGCCGTTCTCGGCGTAGGAGCGCGACTCGATCAGGTCGGCGCCGTCGGTGAGCTTCATGTCGTCTCCTCGATTCCGAGCGCCGGGATCAGGCGCCGGTGCAGGTAGGTGCGGAGCGCGTCCGCGTCGCGTTTCGGTGCCGGTGCGACCAGCAGCGAGAGCAGCATGCGCAGCATGGTCTCGACCGCCTCATCGGCCTCGGCGTCGCTCCAGCCGGCGGCGTCGATCAGCCGCGCCAGCGCCTGCTTCGACATCGCCACCACGTCCGGGCCGGTGAAGTCGGCGAGCATGTCGGCGTCGAGCGCGGTCGAGCTCCACATGGCGTGGAGCAGCGGGTTGCGCGGCACCTCTTCGAGCACGTAGAGCATGGCCTCGACGGCCATGCGGCGCGGGGACGCGACGGCGCGCAGGTGGTCGGCCAGGTCGCGGCCGAGCTCGCCGCCGGCGTGGAGCAGGGTGGCGAGGATCAGCGCGTGGCGGTCGTCGAAGTAGCGGTAGACGGTCGGCCGGCTCACCCCGGCCTCGGCGGCCACCGCCGAGATGCCGGAGGCGGCCAGGCCGTCGCGGACCACGCAGCGCGCCGCCGCCTCGATCAGGCGGCTTCTCGCCGCCTGCCGGTGCGGCGGGTCGCCGTCCCAGGCCTGCGAGGAGGGGCGAGGAAGGGGGTGGACCGTTGTCATGGCGGCCGGGAGCGTAGTTGAAGCGTTACAGTTCTGCCAATTCGTAACGCTCCCGGCTCAGGCCTCCGGGCGCGGCTCGCACACGAAGATCGGGATGTCGCGGGTCGTCCGCTGCCGGTACTGGGCGTAGGGCGCGTAGTGCTCGTCGCAGACCGGCCACAGGGCCGGCTTCTCCTCGGCGCCGGCCAGCCGCGCGCGCAGCGCCATGCGCCGGCCCCGGTGGGTCACCTCGATGTCCGGGTGCTTCACCAGGTTGCCGTACCAGACCGGGTTCTTCGGCGCGCCGCCCTGGGACGCCACCAGCAGCACGCCGTCCCGGTAGGGCACGTACATCAGCGGGATGGTGATGCGCCGCCCGCTCTTCGCGCCGGTCATGGTGACGAAGCAGACCTCGTCGCCGGCCAGCTTGTTGAACAGGCGGCCGCCGCTGGCGCGGTGCAGGAAGACGTGGGCGCGGGTCATGGTCTTCAGCAGCCAGCGCGGGGGCGGGCTGCCGGTCGAGGCTGCGGGCGTGGCGTCGGTCATGAAGGGACCTCCTGCTGCGGGCGCCGCTCCAGCCTATACCCGGCGGGGCCAGTTGTCCTAGCCTCCCGCACCCACGAGGAGGTCGATGATGGCGCCCGTCCGGATGCTGCTGCTCACCCTGTCCCTGGCGCTCGCCGCCTGCACCCCGCCGGCGCCGCCGCCGCTCGAGGTGGACGCGTCCGGACCGGAGGTCGGCTACCTGGCGGACGTGAAGCCGGTGCTCGACGCGCGCTGCGTCGTCTGCCACTCCTGCTACAACGCGCCCTGCCAGCTCCAGCTGGGATCCTACGAAGGGCTCGACCGCGGCGGCAGCAAGCAGGCGGTCTACTCGGCGACCCGGCTGCGGGCCCAGGAGCCGACGCGTCTGTTCACCGACGCCCACGGCACCGAGGCCTGGCGCGAGAAGGGCTTCAGCAGCGTGGTCGACAACACGGCGGCGCCGGGCTTCGACGACTCGATCCTGCTGGCGCTGCTCGACGCCAAGCGGCGCGAGCCGCTGCCCGAGGGCGAGTACCACCCGGAGGCCGCCGACCTGGTGTGTCCGGCCACGCGCCACGAGCTGGGCGGCTTCCTCGAGCAGCACCCGAACCGGGGCATGCCCTTCGGCTTCCCGGCGCTCACCGACCGCGAGTACGCCACCCTCGCCACCTGGCTCGCCCAGGGGCGGCCGGGTCCGAGCGCCGCGGAGCAGCGGGCCCTGACGACGCCGTCCTCGGTGGCCGCGGGCCACATCGAGCGCTGGGAGACCTTCCTCAACCGCAGCGATCCCAAGCACGCGCTCACCGCCCGCTACCTGTACGAGCACTTCTTCCTGGCCCACGTGCGCTTCCCGGACGCACCCGACGAGTTCTACGAGCTGGTGCGCTCGACCACGCCGCCGGGCGAGCCGGTCGCGGTCGTCGCCACGGTGCGTCCCTACGACGATCCGGGCGTGCCGCGCGTCTTCTACCGCTTCCGCAGGATCCACGCGACGATCGTCCACAAGACCCACATGGTGGTGGACTTCGACGACGCGCGGCTCGCGCGCTTCCGCGAGCTCTTCATCGAGCCCGAGTGGGCGGAGACGCCGCACCCGGTCGACCCGGGACCGCTGGCCGCCGCCAACCCGTTCCTGGTCTACTCCCAGATCCCGCCGATCTCGCGCTACCGCTTCCTGCTCGACGACTCCGAGTACTTCGTGCGCACCTTCATCCGCGGCCCGGTCTGCAAGGGACAGGTGGCGCTGAACGTGATCCACGACCACTTCTGGGTGCTGTTCCGCGATCCGGAGCACGACCCGACTGTGCTCGACCCGAGCTTCCTGGTGGAGCAGGCGGCGAACCTGGCCCTGCCGGACGAGGAGGGCAGCAGCGAACGCCTGGTGAAGGCCTTCAGCGACGCCTACCGCAAGCGCTACAAGGCCTTCTACCGGGCGAAGACCGACTTCTACGAGGCGAACGCGCCGGCCGACGCCTTCGGCCTGGACGCCATCTGGAAGGGCCGTCGCGGCGAGGACAGCCCGATGCTCACCGTCTACCGCCACTTCGACAGCGCGTCGGTGCACAAGGGCGCGCGCGGCGCCCTGCCGCGCACGCTCTGGGTGATCGACTACTCCCAGTTCGAGCGCATCTACTACGCGCTGGTGGCAGGCTTCGACGTCTACGGGAACCTGTCGCACCAGGCCAACGTGCGCCGCTACATGGACTTCCTGCGCGTCGAGGGCGAGCTCAACTTCGTCGAGTTCCTGCCGTCCGAGGTGCGCCTGCCCACCGTCCGCTCCTGGTACCTGGGCGTGGACGCGGTGAAGAACGTCACCCCGGAAGACGTGCTCGGCGACATCGAGGCCCAGGTGGCCTACGAGACCGACGACCCCAAGCGCGAGCTGGTGGAGAAGGTGGTGGAGGGCCACCTGCTGCCCGAGACCGGCATCGCCTTCGACCGGATCAACTACGACCGCTACGACGACGGCCCGCCGGCCATGCCGACCTCGTTCGAGACCCACGAGGACATCCTGAACGGCTTCCGCGCGCTGACGGCGCCGGGCACCGAGTTCATCCGCCACCAGAACGGCTCGAGCGTGAACCTGATCTACGTGCGGGTGAAGGACTATCAGGGCAGCGACCGCGTCTTCACCATCGTCGTCAACCGCTGGCACGACAACGTGAACACCATGTTCGGCGAGGCCAAGCAGCTCGATCCGTCGAAGGACACCATCGACTTCCTGCCCGGGACCATCGGCTCCTACCCGAACTACTTCCTGGTGGTCGAGGCGGCGGACGTGCCGGACCTGTTCGACATGCTCGAGAACTTCGACGGGTCGCCCGCGTACGTGGCGAAGCTGCTGCGCTACGGCGTGAACCGCTCGGATCCGCGCTTCTGGGAGACCTACGACTGGTTCCAGCAGCGGCTGTTCGAGGACGATCCGCGCAACGCCGGCCTCTACGACCTGAACCGCTACCACCCGCGCGCCATCGCGCGCTGAGGCCTACAGCAGCCGCGTCTCGTGGCCCTTCCAGTACTCGTCCTTCAGCAGGCGCTTGTAGAGCTTGCCGGTCGGGTGGCGGGGCAGCTCCGCGCGGAAGTCGACGCTGCGCGGGCACTTCACGTCGGCCAGGTGCTCGCGGCAGTAGGCGATGAGCTCCCGCTCGAGGTCCGGGCCCGCCAGGGCCATGTCCACCGGCTGCACCACCGCCTTCACCTCTTCGCCGAAGTCGGTGTTGGGCACGCCGAAGACCGCCACGTCCTGCACCTTCGGGTGCAGGGTCAGCACGTTCTCGGCCTCCTGCGGGTAGATGTTCACGCCGCCGCTGATGATCATGTTGGCCTTGCGGTCCGTGAGGTAGAGGAAGCCGTCCTCGTCGAGCCTGCCGATGTCGCCCAGCGTGCTCCAGTCGCCCAGGTAGCTGTTCGCCGT
>JBNLVK010000184.1:0-6640 GCA_050618055.1 Myxococcota bacterium | reverse complement strand
CGACGCCTGGAGCGCGTTCGTGTCCTGGTACTCGTCGACCAGCACGTGGTCGAAGCGCTCGCGCACCCGCTCGGCCAGCGCCGGCTCGCCCATCAGGTGGAACCAGTAGAGGAGCAGGTCGTCGTAGTCGAGCACGCTGCGCGCCTGCTTCGCCTCGACGTAGGCGGCGAACAGCTCGCGCAGGGGCTCCTCGTGGTCGGCGCACCAGGGGAAGGCGCGCTCGAGCGTCTCGCGAAGGGGGCGCTGGGCGTTCACCGCGTGGGAGTAGATGGCGAGGCAGGTCGACTTGCGCGGGAAGCGCGCCTTCTCGGCGGCGCGCAGGCGCTCGCTGCGCAGCAGGTCCATCAGGTCCGCCGCGTCGGAGCGGTCGAGCACGGTGAAGGCCGGGTCGAGCCCCACGCCCTCGGCGTGCAGGCGCAGCAGCCGGTTCGCCACCGCGTGGAAGGTCCCGGCCCAGTGCAGGCTGGGCGCGGGCCGCTTCGCGTCGCCCTTGCGCAGCACCGAGAGGGCGATGCCCTGGGCGCGTCGGATCATCTCGGCGGCGGCGCGGCGCGTGAACGTGAGCAGCAGGATGCGGCGCGGGTCCGCACCCTCCACCAGCAGGTGGGCGACGCGGTGCGCCAGCGTGTTCGTCTTGCCGGTGCCGGCGCCGGCGACGACGAGCAGGGGGCGCTCCCCGTCGTGGGCGGCGGCCTCGCGCTGGGCCGGGTTCAGGCTCTCCAGATGGTCTCGCGGCGGGCCGGACACACGTCCCCCTCTCGGTTCAAGGGGGGTCCGCCAGCATAGGCGAAAACCAGGCGAAAGCCCAGCGGCCCGCCTCGGGCCTAGAGGAAGTCCTTGATGGGCTCGAGCTTGGTCACCCACTCGTCCGGCAGGTGGGTGACGGTGCCGCCGAACTGCTTGATGTAGAGCATCAGCTTGGCGGTCTCCTCGATCATGGCGGCGCGGGTGGCGGCCTTCCGCAGGTCGTCTCCCACCGCCATCAGGCCGTGGTTCTGGAGGATGCAGCCGCGGCTGACGCCGATCGCCCGACCCACCGACTCGGCCAGCTCCTCCGAACCGGGCATGAACCAGGGCACCGTCACCGTGTCGGAGAGGGCGATGGCGTCGGTGTTGATCGGCTCGAACTTCTGGTTGCAGATGCCGAAGGCGGTGGCGATGGGCGAGTGGGTGTGGACCGCGCCGGTGGAGCCGGGGCGCGCCGCGTAGGATGCGAAGTGCATGCGGAACTCGATGGAGGGCTTGTTGTCGCCCTCGATCGCGCTGCCGTCCGGGTGGATGTGCACCAGGTCCGACTCCTGCACGCCGCCCTTGTAGAGACCGCTCGGCGTGATCCAGAGCGTCTCGCCGCCCGACGCGGTGGCGCTGATGTTGCCGCCGGTGGAGGTCAGGTGCCCGCCGTGGAACAGCTCGTTCGTGATCTGGACGATCTGCTGGCGGGCTTCGCGGTCGGTGAGCATGCGCTCCTACCGTACCCCATTGCTGGCGCAGCCGTCATCGCGGTAGGCTGCGCCCGCCGTGGCCCGACGCTTCGACGCCGTACTGCTGGACTTCGGCGGGGTCTTCACGCCCTCGCCGTTCACCGCCTTCGAGGACGCGGCCCGCGCCCTGGGCGCCGCCCCGGAGCGGGTGCTCGACCTGGTCTTCGGCCCCTACGACCGCGACACGGACCACCCCTGGCACCGCCTCGAGCGGGGCGAGAGCGACTTCGGTCGCACGCGGCGCGACATCATGGAGCAGGCCACCGCCGCCGGGATCGAGCTCGACCCGCTGAAGATCCTGGCCGGCATGTCGCTCGGGGGAGGCGTGCACGCGGGCCTGGTGGAGCGCGTGCGCGGGCTGCGCGCCGACGCCTACCGCACCGGCCTCGTCACCAACAACGCCCGCGAGTTCCGCGACACCTGGCGGCCGCTGCTGCCCCTCGACGAGCTCTTCGACACGGTCGTCGACTCGAGCGAGGTGGGCCTGCGCAAGCCGGATCCGCGCATCTTCGAGCTGGCCCTGGCCCGGGTGGGCGACGTGCCGGCCGAGCGCGCCGTCTTCCTGGACGACTTCGAGGGCAACGTGGCGGCCGCCGAACGCGTCGGCATGACCGGCATCCTGGTGGGCCCCGACGTGGGCGCCGCCATCGCCGAGCTGGACCGCCTGCTGGGAGATTGACGCCGCCGGCCCCGCGCCCCTAAGGTCGGAGCGCCCTTCACTGGAGGTTTCCGTGTCCAAGCTCGACGGCAAGGTCGTCTTCGTCACCGCCGGCGCCACCGGCATCGGACTGGGCTGTGCCCGTGCCGTGGTCGACGCGGGCGGCCGGGTGATGATCTGCGCGCGCCGCCAGGAGACGCTGGAGGAGGCGGCGGCGGGGCTGGGCGAGAACGCGGCCTGGGTGGTCTGCGACGTCACCGACGACGCGTCGGTCGACGCGGCCGTGGCCGCCACCGTCGAGCGCTTCGGACGCCTGGACGCGGCGGTCAACTCGGCCGGCACCGGCACCGCCGGTCCGCTGATGGAGACGCCCACCGCCGAGTTCCTGCGTGTCATGGACACCAACCTGACCGGCGCCTTCCGCTGCGTGCGCGCCGAGGCGAAGGCCATCCTCGCGTCGGGCGGCGGCAGCATCGTGAACGTGAGCTCCATCGCCGGCGCCCTCACCCACCCGTGGATGGCCCCCTACTGCGTGTCCAAGGCGGGGCTCGACATGCTCACCCGCTGCGCCGCCGACGAGCTGGGGGAGCACGGCATCCGCGTCAACTCGGTGCTGCCCGGCGTGGTGAAGACGCCGATGGCGGCGGCGCTCTCCGAGATCCCGACCTCGCGCGACGAGTACCTCTCGCTCATGCCCATCTCGCGCATCGGCGAGCCGGCGGACATCGGCCGCATGGTCGCCTTCCTGCTCTCCGACGACGCGAGCTGGGTCACCGGCCAGCTGATCGCCGTCGACGGCGGCCACACCATCCGCAAGGGACCGAACCTGGTGCCCGTGTTCAAGCAGGCCATGTCGTCGGACTGATGTCCGGGGACGCGCTCCGCGCCGCGCGCGCCTTCCGCCTGGCCGGCGAGCCGGTCCGGGCCGAGCCGCTCGGCAGCGGCCACATCCACGACACCTTCTCGGTGTCCTGTGCGGGGCCGGACGGCGAGGTCCGCTACGTGCTGCAGCGGCTCAACACGCGCGTCTTCCCCGACCCGGACGCGGTGGTCGAGAACGCCGAGCTGCTGACCCGGACGCTCGCCGAAGGCCTGGCGGGCGCAGACGCCGGGCGGCGCGTCCTGCACTGCCTGCGGACCCCCGGCGGCGGGCTCTCGCACCGCGACGCCGAGGGCGGCCTGTGGCGCGGCTTCGACCGCATCGAGGGCGTGCGCACCTTCGACCGCATGGAGTCACCCGCCATGGCGCGGCGTGCCGCCCGGGCCTTCGGCGACTTCGCGGCGCGCGTGGCCCGGCTCGATCCGGCGCGGCTGCGCATTCCCCTGCCCGGCTTCCACGACTTCGACGCCCGCGTCGACGCCTTCGAGCGGTCGGTGTCCGACGACGCGGCCGGCCGGCTCGGAGCGGTCGCCGCGGACGTGGCCGCCATGGGCGACGCGGTCGCCGCGCTGCGGCGCGCCCTGCCGGAACGACTGGGCGACCGCCTGCCGCCCCGCATCGCCCACAACGACTGCAAGCTCGACAACGTGCTGTTCGACGCCGAGACCGGCGAGGCGCTGTGCGTGATCGACCTGGACACGGTGATGCCGGGGACGCTGCTGCACGACTTCGGCGGGCTCGTGCGCACCGGCGCCTGCCCCGAGCCCGAGGACTCGCGCCGCCTCGACCGGGTGCGGGTCGACGAGGCCCTCTACCGGGGGCTCGCCGCCGGCTACCTGGAGGGCGCCGGCTCCCTGCTGTCGCCCGACGAGATCGAGCTGCTTCCCCTGGGCGGTCCGCTGATCGCGCTGGAGGACGGCGTCCGCTTCCTCACCGACCACCTGAAGGGCGACGTCTACTACCGGGTCGCGCGCCCGGACCACAACCTGGACCGCGCGCGCAACCAGCTGCGCCTGGCCCTGGACCTGCTGGCGCGACTCGATGCGGCGCGCGGCTGGATCGACGCGGCCCGCTAGGGCGCCAGCGACGCCGCCGGGAAGCGGTCGGGCTGGTGGAAGTCGGGCGTGTCCCCGGGCAGCGGCTGGTACGCCAGGTGCTGCCCCCGGGCCGACACGAAGGCGTTCAGCGCGCACAGCCCGGCCGGCACGACCGCCCAGGGCAACACCAGCGACGCGCGCCAGCCGCGCGCGTCGCGCTCGAAGTCGAGGGCCGGCGCCAGGTCGGCGTGCTCGTCGACCCGCCGGCGCGGCGCGTCGAAGGAGAGCAGCAGGAAGTGGCCGCCGGCGCCGAGGTCGACTTCGAGGTAGCGCCCGCCCTCCCCCACGAGGAAGCACTCGACCACGTCGTGGTGCCACAGGTCGGCGACCCGCGTGCCCGGCGGCGCGTCGGGACGGCTCGCGGGCGACGGGTCGGGAAGCCCGCCCGCGACCCACAGCCCCGGCTCCCGCGCCTGGAGCGCGACCCACCCGTGCAGGCGCGCGTCCGGACACGCGGCGCCGCGGAGGTCCCGGTCGATGCGCAGCTCGAGCCGGTCCGGCGCGCGGGGAACGAGGAGGGTCAGTTCCCGAAGTCCCAGCTGCCGCCGGCGTGGTACTGCTTGAGCACGTTCTTCGCGATCAGGATCTTGTGCACCTCGTCCGGGCCGTCGGCCAGCCGCAGGGTGCGCGCGCCCTGGTACATGGCGGCCAGCGGCAGGTCGCCGGACACGCCGGCGGCACCCCACACCTGGATGGCCCGGTCCACCACCCGGTGGTACGCCTCGGGCACGAAGATCTTGATGGCGGAGATGTCGGTACGCGCATCGCCGCCCGCGTCCATCTTCTCGGCGCAGTGGATCGTCATCAGCCGGGCCGCCTGGAGGTCGATGTAGGACTCGGCGATGAAGCCCTGGATGAACTGCTTGGTCTCCAGCAGCCCGCCGTGGACCTCGCGGCTCATGCTGCGCTCCACCATCAGGTCGAAGGCGCGCCACATCTGGCCGATCGAGTTCATGCAGTGGTAGACGCGACCGGCGCCCAGCCGGTCCTGGGCGGCCTGGTGGCCCGATCCGGTGCGCCCGAGCTGGTTCTCGGCCGGCACGCGCACGTTCTCGTAGAGGATCTCGCAGTGGTCGCTGTTTCGGCCCCAGACCTCGACGCCGCGCACGATGTTCACGCCGGGCGTGTCGGTCGGCACGATGATCTGGGTCATCTTGCCGTTCATCTCCGCCGGCCCGTCCGGATCGTCGGTGCGGCACATCACGATCAGGAAGTCTGCGCGCTTGCCGTTGCTGGTGAACCACTTGTGGCCGTTGATCACCCACTCGTCGCCCTCGCGACGCGCGGTGGTCTGGATCGAGCGCGGGTCCGAGCCGGCGTTGTCCGGCTCGGTCATGGAGAAGCCCGACTCGAGCTTGCCCTCGGTGAGCGGCACCAGCCACTTCTGCTTCTGCTCCTCCGTTCCGTACTTGAGCAGGATCTTCTGGTTTCCCGAGTTCGGCGCCACCACGCCGAACAGCGACGCCGCGCCGATGCAGTAGGCGAGCACCTCGTTCATGTAGGCGTGCTCGAGGAAGGTGAGGTCGCAGCCACCGTACTCCTCGGGAAGGTGGGGCGCCCACAGGCCGGCCTGCTTCACCTTCGTCTGGATCTCGTGGCGCAGCTCCCGGGCCGCCCGCCGGTCGGTCTCGGTGGCGTCCTCCTTCGCGCCGAACCAGAGCCGGTTCTCGTTGGGCAGGATCTCCCGGTTGATGATCTCCGCCGTGGAGATGCGGATCTGGTTGATCCGGTCGGAGACGTTGGGAATGGGCTGGACGTTCATCTGCATCGGGGGCCGCCCTCCTTCATGGACCGGCCATTCTATCAGGAGTCGAGGACCGCCTCGATGTCGCGGGGCAGCGCCGGCGGCGGCGAGGCCAGCGAGATGCCCAGGAACAGCAGCAGCGACACGATCATGGCGACGACGCCGCCGTGGATGCCGAAGGGCAGCCGGACGCCCAGCAGCTCGATGACCAGGTTGATCACCAGGCTCGAGGCGATGGCCCAGTTCGCCGCGCGTGCGGTGGCCCGCTTCCAGTTGAAGCCGATCGACACCACCGGCACCAGCGCCGCGGCGAAGGTCGCGGCGCCGAACACCCCGAGCAGCGCCACCAGCCGGGCGTTGGCGTAGTGGGAGTAGAGCGCGAAGCCGGCGGCCACGACGGTGAGCCCCACCGTCCCCACGCGGGCCCAGAAGAGCTCCCGCGAGAGCGAGCGTCCGCGCAGGGCCTTCGGCACGTCGTGCACCACCGCCGCCACGCCGATGTTCAGGAAGGCGTCGGCCGTCGACATGATCGCGGCGAACAGGCCGGCGAAGACCACCCCGGCCAGCAGCGGATGGGCGTAGTGGCGCAGGAACGACGGCGCCGCCGCGTCGGCCGAGGCCAGCTCCGGGTGCGCGCCCTGGAGCACCAGCGCGCGCATCGCCAGCCCCACGCTGATCCACAGCAGCGCCGACAGCGTGTAGCCGGTGAGCGAGAGCGGCAGGATGCGCTTCGCGTCCGCCGGATCCTTCATCATCAACATCTTGGTGACGACGTGGGGC
>JBNLVK010000183.1:0-11929 GCA_050618055.1 Myxococcota bacterium | reverse complement strand
GCCCGCGGCCCTGCTGGAGCTCCTCGGGCGTGACGCCCAGCTTCTCGAGCAGGCCCGGGCGCTCGTTCGGGTCGGCGTACTCGACGCCGAAGCGCTCGCTGGCGTAGTCGTAGCGGTCGAGCAGGTCGCGCACCGGCTCGGCCTCGAGCTTGCTGACCAGCACGGTGACCGTCACGTCCCGATCGAGCCCGGCCAGCACCTTCTGGGTCTGGTCCGACAGGGTGTGGACGCCCTGCTCGGTCCAGTCGAAGCGCTTCGGGTTGCGCTCGGCCATGAAGCCCAGCAGGCCCAGGATCACGATGCCCAGCACCGTCGAGAGCACGGCGCTGCTGCCGTACTTGCCGGCGCGCTTCGCCTCGCCCGACGACATGCGCTCGCGCAGGGCGTCGAAGTTGAGCACCGCCGCGGCGACCAGCAGCAGCACACCGACCACCAGGTTGCCGCCGATCCAGCCGAGGTCGGAGCTGACCCCGGCGCCGCTGAAGATCACCACCAGGAAGGACAGGAGCGCGAACAGCACTCCGACCCCGCCCAGGGCGCCGAGAAGAGCAGGCAGGCCCGTCATCGTCTCTCTACCTCCACCGCACCGACTCGACCGAGGCCTTGGTCAGCAACAGGAACACCCCGATCACGACCACGAAGTACGCGAGGTCCGAGGTGTCGACCAGCCCCTTGAGCAGCTCCTCGAAGTGGTCGCCGGTCGACATCCAGCGCAGCACCTCGGCCAGGCCCTCGGCGTTGCCGGCCACGCCGAGCGCCGCGATCACCGGCAGCAGCAGCAGGAAGAGCAGCAGCACCAGGGTGATCAGGAAGCTCACCACCTGGCTCTTCGTGATCGACGACGCGAAGCAGCCGACCGCCACGTACACCCAGCCCACCAGCAGCACGGCCAGCAGGCCGGTCAGCGTCTTGCCCACCTCCGGGTCGCCGTACAGGAACAACAGCCCCGGGAAGGCTCCGACCAGCAGCGTCATCAGCAGCACGAAGACCGCCGCCGCCTTGAACTTGCCGAGCACGATGTCCCACATGGTGAGCGGGCTCGTCATCAGCAGCTCCTGGGTGCCGTTGGTCTTCTCCGACGAGAACAGGCCCATGGTGATGCCGGGCACCAGGATCAGCATGACGAAGGACATGGAGTTGTAGAACTCGGCCACCAGGTGGTCCGACAGGTTCACCTGCTGGAGCTGGTCGAAGGCCTGGAACTGCTGGAGCTGCACCACGTAGGCGTTGAAGGCGGCCACGCCCAGCACGAAGAACAGCCCCGCCAGCGCCGCGAACAGCGACAGCACGACGTAGGCCACGGGCGACACGAACAGCGAACGCAGCTCGCGGCTGGCGACGGTGGGGATGTGCCTCACGACGGCTCCTCCCCGTCGGTGCTGGCGCCGGCGCCGGCGTCCGCGTCCGAGGCCACGTCGGCGGCGTCGCTGGCGGTCTGCCGCGCGAACAGCTCCTCCAGCGTGTGACCGCCGTCGAGCAGCTGCTGGATCGGCGCGTCCACCGTCTTGCGACCGTCGTTGATCATCACCACGCGGCGGCAGATCGCCTCGACCTCGGCCAGGATGTGGGAGGAGAGGATCACCGTGTGCTGGGCCTCGCCGCCCTCCCCGGCCAGATCGGAGATGAGCCCGCGGATCTCGCCGATCTGGATCGGGTCGAGCCCGACCGTCGGCTCGTCCAGGATCAGCACCGGCGGATCGTGCACGATGGCCTGGGCCAGCCCGACGCGCTGCCGGTAGCCCTTGGAGAGCGTGCCGATCACGTGGTTCGCCACGTCGGTCAGCGCGCAGCGCTCGAGCGCCCGGTCCACCGCCTCGCCCCGCCGCGCCCGCGGCACGTCCTTGATGTTCGCCACGTAGCGGACGTAGCTGCGCACCGTCATCTCCGGGTAGAGCGGCGGCGTCTCGGGCAGGTACCCGACCGACCGCCGCGCGGCCAGCGGATCCTCGAAGATGTCGTGGCCGGCGATCTCCGCCGATCCGTCGGTGGGCGGCAGGAAGCCGGTCAGCATGCGCATGGTCGTGGTCTTGCCGGCGCCGTTCGGGCCCAGGAAGCCCACGACCTCGCCCTTGTCGACGGAGAAGGAAACCCCGTCGACCGCGACGAAGTCGCCGTAGCGCTTGGAAAGGCCTCTCGCTTCGATCATCGGCAGTGGCTCGCTCCGTTGGTGAAGACGTCGACGACGGTCTCGCCGACGCGGCTGCAGTACGCCTCTTCGCTCTCGTCCTCTCCGATCCGTGTCACCCCGAGCACCAGCGACGTCACCGCGATCTCGAGGGCGCCCAGGAACATGGTGCTGGCGATGTCGGCGTCCACGTCGCGGCGCAGCTCGCCGCGGTCCTGCCCGTCCCGCAGGATCCGCGCGACCGACTGGAACAGCCGGCTCACGGCCCGCAGCTGGCCCGGCTCGGTGAAGTGTTCCGAGCGCTGGATCTCCAGCACCAGCACCTTCACCCAGTCGGGACGCACCTGGTAGGCGCCGAGCACCAGCGCCGCGATGGACACCAGCTTCTCGCGAGTGGTTCCACGGCCCTTTCCCACCTCTTCGACCGCGGCGAGGAAGGCTCCCCAGCGCTGCTCGAAGATGGAGGTGAGGATCTCTTCCTTGTTGCGGAAGTAGTGGTAGACCAGGCCGTAGGCGATGCCCGCCTCGCTGGCGATGTCGGACACACGCGCGCCGTGGTAGCCGGTGCGCGCGAAGACGCGGATCGCGGCGGCGAGGATCAGCTCGCGCTTGCCGGGCCGGCCGCGGGGCGGGGCTTCGGGCGCTGCGTCGGGTGCGGTGTCGCCGGTGGTTTCGCGGTAGGGATGCAAGTTCGTCACGGGGTCGGAACGGTCCGCGAGGCGGCGGAATATCGCAGCGGGGGCGCGCCCCGTCAATGCGAAACGGACCCGCTAGCGCGCTCGGACGGTCGAGATACCCTCTCGACAATGCAGCGGTTTTGGGTCAGGAGCCGGGTCGCCGGCTGGGTCTGTGCGCTGATCGCGCTGCCCGCGGGGGCCGGCGCCGGGGTCCCGTCCGGGGCGACCTCCCCTCACCCGGCCCCGGTGGAGTCCGCTGCCGAGCCCGGCGCCTGGTGCGCGATCGGGGGCTGCCGGCCGCAGGGCGCCTCGCCCTGGAGCGGCGCCGCCTTCGGCGCCGCCGTGCTCGCCGCCGGGTGGCAGGCCCGCCGCCGACCGCGGGCACGGGCCTGAGCGAGCCGTCCGCCCACGACGCGCTCCGCTGGCGCGGCGGCGACGCCGGCCTGCGTAGCCGCCTGGCCCCGGTCCTCGACGCCCTGCTCGCGCGCGGTCCGGGCGTGGAGGTGCTGCGCGAGAAGGCCGGCCGGCGCCGCCTGGCCCGGGCCCGGCTGGCGTCGGGGGAGCGGCTCTTCCTGAAGCACTTCGCGGCCCGCGACCCGGGCTGGAAGCGGCGGCTGGGGCTCACCGCCTCGGCCCGCGAGTTCCGGGCCCTGACCTCGCTGCGGGCCGCCGGAGTGGCCGTGCCCGAGGCGCTGGCCCACGTGGAGACCGCGTCGGGCGACGAGGTGGTGGTCACCCGCTTCCTGGAGGGCGAGCCGCTGGCGGACGCTCTGGCCCGGCTTCCGGCGGCCGAGCGGCGCGCGCTGCTGGCCGCGCTGGGCGCGCTGGTCCGACGCCTGCACGCGTCGGGACGCATCCACCGCGACCTGCACCGCGAGAACGTCTGGGTGACCGCCGAGGGCCCGGTGCTGATCGACCTCCAGCAGGGCCTGCCGATCGCACCGCCCTGGCTGCGCCGTCGCGACCAGGGCGAGCTCGACGCGTCGCTGGCGCCGCTGCTGTCGCTGGCCGACCGCGTGCGCCTGCGCGCCCACCTGCTGGGGGTCGAGCGACCCTTCGACGCGTCTGCCCGCGCGGCGATCCGCGCCATCGGGCGCGCCTCCGAGGCGCGCCACCGCAGCCACGTGGAGAGCCGCACGCGCCGCTCGCTGCGGGAGGGACGCCTCTACGTGCCGCTGCGCTGCGACCACGGCCGGGGCATGCGCCTGCGCGAGGTGTCCGAGGGCGACGCCGTCGCGGCGCTGGGCGCCGCCGGCGACACGCGCGACGCCCGCGGCGTCTGGCTGGCCGGCCACGGCCTGCGCGCCCGCGGCATCGGCGCGCCGCGTCCGCTGGCCTTCGCCGGATCGCGCGTGGCGCTCGCGCACACGCCGCCGGGCGCTCCGCCCGACGACGCCGGCATCGTGGCGCTCGGGGTGGCCCTGCGCCGCCACGACGTGGCCATTGCCGAGGGCGCAGAGCCGGGCCGCGACGAGCAGGGGCGGCTGGGACCGCTGCCGCTCGAAGGCGTCGCCTTCCGCTCCCGGCTCTCGCGCGAAGAGGCGGCGCGCGTCGACGCCTTCGTGGCGCGTCACGTCGCCGACCCGACCGCGTTCGAGCGCTACCGGACGCGGCTGCGCTTCTACGACGTGGAGACGGTCACCCAGCGGAAGTAGCTGGAGGATCCGGGCACGTGTCCGCCGGTGCCGAGCTCGAAGTGGAGCGCCCCGCGGTTCTGGGATCCGGAGGCGATTTCCTTGAAGGCATCGATCTTCGACTCCGGATCGTCCGGGTTGAGACCGTGGAACACGATCTCGACCTTCTGCTTGGTCTCCAGGACGTTCAGCACCAGGGTCGCCAGGGAGAAGAGCTTGCCGATGCCCTCGATGGCCTCGACCGAGAAGGCGGGCACGTCGACCTGCGAGAGCTCGAAGCCGTACTCGATGCGCATGGGTCCTCCCGGAGGCCGGCGATGGGACGCGCGAAGCGCGCGCCTGCCGGTCTTTCTAGCGTAGCCGTGGCCGCGGAGCGACGGCTCAGGCGGCGTCGTCCCGGCTGAGCTTCTCGAGGCGCGCGACCAGCTCGTCGCGGGTGATGACGCCCTTCTCCACCAGGAGCTGGGAGAGGGCGCGCAGCACCAGGTCGCTGGCCGAGATCCCCGTCGTCAGGGCGACCGGCGGCGGTCCGGGCTCCAGGCCGTCGGGCGGCTCGACGGTGAGCAGGTCCGGCCCCGACTCGGCGCCGTCCACGAACTCCATGTGCCGGAAGGAGAGCTCCGGATCGGCGGGCGCGTGCCGCTCGATCGCGTCCTCCAGCTCCGACGCCGCGGCCAGCACCGGCCGGACGGCCAGACCGCTGGCCTCGGAGACCTCGCGGACCACCCCGTCGTCGGAGGGATCCTCCATGGCCAGCAGCAGCGTCTTGTCGCGCCCCTGCTGGACCGGCAGGCAGCGGTGCTTGTCGATCAGCTCGCGGGGCACCAGGTCGAGGATCTCGGCCTTCACGCGCTTGCCGCGCAGCCAGACGATCGGCACCGACAGCTGGCGGGCCAGCGTGCGGGTGAGGGTCTCCTCGTCGATGGCGTCCATCTCGAGCAGCGTCTTGCCGAGCGGGCGCTCGAGATCGCGCTGGCGCTCGAGCGCCACGGCCAGCTGCGCCTCGTCGATCACGCCGGCCTGCATGAGCAGCTCGCCGAGCATCGGCCTCTGGGACATGGACCCTCCGAGAGGGCCCATCGGCCTTCCGGCGCCGCCACCTTACGCCGGGGCCGTGGAGCGCCTGTGGTAGGGTCGCAGCGTGGCGGAGATCCCGGGCATCCAAGAGGAGGCGGTCGCGCGCTTCCTGCGCGACCAGGTGCCGGGCGCCAAGGGCCCCTTCCGCTTCGAGCTGATCGCGGGCGGCCGCTCGAACCTGACCTACCGGGTGGTGGATCTGGGGAACGACGGGGCGAGCTGGGCCCTGCGGCGGCCGCCGCTGGGCCACGTGATCGCCACCGCCCACGACATGGCCCGCGAGCACCGGGTGCTGTCGGCGCTGGCGGACACCCCGGTGCCGGTGCCGCGACCGCTGGCCCTGTGCGAGGACGACGCCGTCAACGGTGCGCCCTTCTACGTAATGGAGTTCCGCGAGGGCGTGGTGCTCCAGGACCGGGCGCCCGAGGGCTTCCTGAAGAGCCCCGACGACGCGCGCCGCACGAGCCAGGCGCTGGTCGACACGCTGGCCGCGCTGCACGCCATCGACTACCGCGAGGTCGGGCTCGAGGGCTTCGGGCGGCCCGCCGGCTACCTGGAGCGGCAGGTGCGGCGCTGGGCCAAGCAGTGGGAGTCGAACAAGACGGGCGAGCTTCCGGAGATCGAGACGCTGCTCGCGCGGCTCGGCCGGGCGCTGCCCCCGCAGAGCGACGAGACGATCGTCCACGGCGACTTCCGGCTCGGCAACATGGCCCTCGACGCGAACGATCCGGGGCGTGTGGTGGCCGTCTTCGACTGGGAGATGTCGACCCTGGGCGACCCGCTCGCCGACCTCGGCTACACGCTCATCTACTGGGTCGAGGCGGGCGAAGGGTCGGACGTCGAGGGCACGAACATCACCACCGCCCCCGGCTTCTTCACACGCGCCGAGCTGGTGGAGGCCTACGCCCGGAAGAGCGGCCGCGACGTCAGCTCGGTGGACTTCTACCAGGTGCTGGCGCTCACCAAGCTCGCCGTGATCAGCGAGGGCATCTACAAGCGCTTCACGCTGGGCAAGACCGTGGGCGAGGGCTTCGACAAGCTGGCGCGCATGACCGGTCCACTGGCGCGGCGCGCGCTGGCGATCGCCGACGCCTCGCCGGACGCGAAGCTGCGCGCCTAGGCGCGCAGGATCGCCCAGCCCACCGCCAGGCCGAGCAGGGCCGCGCCGGCCAGGATCAGCAGCGTGGCCAGGCTGCGCCCGCCGGCCGCCGCGCCCAGCGCCGCCGGCGGCACGCGCACGATCTGCACGGTCACGTTGTCGGGACCGCCCGCGTCGTTGGCCGCGTCGACCAGCGCCTTCGCCGCCGCTTCCAGCGGCTGGAGCGCCAGCAGCGACGCGATCGTCGACTCGGCCACCACGCCGCACAGGCCGTCGCTGCACAGCAGGAACAGGTCCTCGGGCGCCACGTCCACCGCGTCGACGTCCACCTCCACCGCCGGCTCGGTGCCCAGCGAGCGCAGCACCTCGTTGCGCCGCGGGTGGGTGAGCGCCTGCTCGGGCGTGATGAAGCCGCGCCGCGTCAGCTCGGCCACCACCGAGTGGTCGCTGGTGAGCTGCTCGAGCGATCCGCTGCGCAGCCGGTAGAGGCGGCTGTCGCCCACGTTCGCCACCCAGGCGCCCTCGGGTCCGACGCCCAGGGCGACGCCGGTGGTGCCCATGCCGGCCAGCCGGGAGTCGCGCAGCTGCTCCTCGTGCACGCGCCGGTTCGCGGTCTCCAGGGCGCCGCGCAGCCGGGTCTCCACCGGACCGTCCGAGCCCCCGAAGGCCTCCTCGACCGTCTCCACCGCGATGCGGCTGGCGGTCTCGCCCCCGGCGTGACCGCCCATGCCGTCGGCCACCACGAAGACCCGATACGCCCCGTCGCCACTGGCCGACTCGCCGCAGGCGTCCTGGTTGCTGTGGCGCACGACGCCCACGTCGGTGCGGGCGGTGGACTCGAGCTGGCGCGGATCGAGCCGGGTCACGGGGTCTCCAGGCGGTCTGCGCCGCGCGGGTCCAGGGCGTCGCGCAGTCCGTCGCCCAGGAAGTTGAGGGCCATGAGGGTGGCAGCCAGGAACGCCCCCGGCCACACGAGCAGCCACCAGAAGCTCTGGAGCGGGTTGACCACCGCCACGCCCTCGGCCACCAGTCGCCCCCAGGACAGCGCCACGCCGAGCCCCAGGAAGGAGAGGAAGGACTCGAGGATGATCACGGTGGGCACGGTGAGGGTGGCGTACACGACGATCGGGCCCAGCGTGTTGGGAAGCAGGTGCCGCAGCAGCACCGCGCCGTCGCCGGCACCGAGCGCGCGCGCGGCGAGCACGTAGTCCTGACTTCTCAACGAGAGCACCTGACCGCGGACGATACGCGCCATCGTGAGCCACTGCACCAGTCCCAGGGCCAGGAAGATCGGTACCGGATCGCCCCGCGCCGTGTCCGAGAAGAGCAGCATGACCAGGATGACCAGGAACATGTAGGGGACGCTGTACAGGAAGTCGACGCCGCGCATCAGCAGCTCGTCGATCCAGCCGCCGTACAGGCCCGCCACCGAGCCCACCAGCACGCCGATGCCCACGGCGCTGGCGGTGGCGGCCAGGCCGATCGCCAGCGAGGTGCGTCCGCCCAGCAGCACGCGCGCGAACAGGTCGCGGCCCAGCGCGTCGGTGCCGACGGGGTGGGCGAACGACGGGGCCAGGTGCCGCGCCGCCGGGTGGGTGGTGGTCGGGTCGAGGCCCAGCAGCGCGGGCAGCACGACGCAGGCAAAGACGATGGCGAACAGCAGCAGGGCGCCGACCGCCGCCTGCCGGCTGCGTCGCATGCGCAGCCAGGCCTGTCGCCAGGGTCCGCCGCTCACAGCTCGTCCCGGATGCGCGGATCGAGCCAGGCCAGCGCCAGGTCCACCGCCAGGTTGAAGGAGGTGATCATGCCGAAGTAGACGAGCGCGGTGCCGAGCACCACCGAGTAGTCGCGGTTGATGGCGCCCTTCACGAACCACTGGCCCATGCCCGGCACGCCGAAGAGGGTCTCGACCACGAAGGAGCCGGTCATGATGCCGGCGGCCGCCGGCCCCAGGAACGACACCACCGGCAGCAGCGCGCCGCGCAGCGCGTGCTTCGCCACGACCACGCGCTCGGGCAGCCCCTTCGCCCGCGCCGTGCGGATGAAGTCCTGCTGCATGACGTCGATGGTGCCGCCGCGGGCGAGGCGCGCGACGTAGGCGGCGTAGGGCAGCGCCAGCGTGAGCGCCGGCATCACCAGGTGGCCGTAGCCGCCCCAGCCGGCCACCGGCAGCCAGCCCAGCTCCAGCGCGAACACGATCATCAGCAGCGCGCCGATCACGAAGTTCGGCAGCGAGATGCCCACCAGGGCCAGCGCCATGCTCGACAGGTCGCCGGCCGAGCCGGGTCGCAGGCCGGCGCGCACGCCGAGCGCCACGCCCAGCACCACCGCCAGCACCAGCGCCAGCAGGCCGAGCGACAGGCTCACCGGCAGCGCCGGCAGCAGCAGGTCCTCCACCGAACGCCCGCGCACCTTGATCGACGGACCGAGCGTGCCGTCCACCGCCAGCCGCCGCAGGTAGCTGGCGAAGAAGGCGGTCGGCGTCTCCGGCACGCCGTACTGGGCACGCAGCGCCTGCTCGACCTCGGGCGACGCCACCCGCTCCTGGGCGAAGGGGCTGCCCGGCGCCAGGTACATCAGCACGGTCGTGACGTAGACGAGCAGCACCAGCGACGGGATCGAGAACGCCACGCGGCGCAGCACCCGTTCGGGAAGCCGCCAGCCCGCCAGACCCGCCAGCGCCGTCGCCACCCCCAGCGCGCCGACGCCGCCCAGCCAGGGCCGCAGCACCAGCGCCAGGGCGACGCCCACCCAGCCCGCCGCGACCACGCGCAGCGGGCGCTCGGGCAGCCACACGGTCAGGAAGAGCCCGCCCACGGCGGAGGCCAGCAGCAGCGCCTCGAGCCAGCCCACCTAGCCGCTCCCCGCACGCACGCGCACCTCGCGCAGCGGGTGCAGGTCCTGGAGGTTGGCCGCCCGCGAGCCGTCGGGCAGCACCAGCTCGGAGTGGAAGCCCTCGACCGACGGACTCACCAGCCCGCTCACCACGTAGAAGTAGACGGGCACCACCGGGAAGCCGCGCTGCACCAGGATGGCCTCGGCCTGGCGCAGCAGCTCGAGGCGCAGCGCCGCCAGCGCCTCGCTGCGCGTGGAGTCGTCGCCGCCGGCCACGCGGCGCAGCGCCGCGTCGAGCGCCGCCGGCTCCGGGGCCAGGCGGCGCAGGCGCGCCGGGTCGCGGCTGGCGCGCGCCACGTCGGCGGCGGCGGCGATCAGCGCGTCGTAGGCCGGGTCGCCCCAGCCGGTCTGGTTGTTGCCGCCGTCGGTGGTCCAGATGTCGAGGAAGGTGTTCGGGTCGGCGTAGTCGCCCACCCAGCCGGCCCGACCGATGTCGTAGTCGCCGGACGCCAGGCTCGCCAGGTAGCTCTGCCACTCCTGGTTGTAGGCCTCGACGCGCAGGCCCAGGTTGCGCCGCAGCTGGTCGGCCACCACCTCGGCGATCTTCCGGTGGCTCTCGTGGGTGTTGTAGAGGATGCCGAGCTCGCGAAGGCCCCGGCCGCCCGGGTATCCCGCTTCGGCCAGCAGCGCCCGCGCTTTGGCGACGTCGAAGCCGAAGGCGCTGTCCGGCGCCGTGTAGCCGGGCATGCCCGGCGGCACCAGCGTGCGCGCCGGGATCTGCCCCAGGCGCAGCACCTCCTCGGTGATCACGCGCCGGTCGATGGCGAGCCCGATCGCCTGCCGCACCCGCGGATCGTCCAGCGGCGGCCGCCGCGTGTTCAGCCGGTAGTAGTAGACGATGTTGCCCGGACCGCGGTAGAAGTCGTCGCGCGGGGCCAGCACCGGCGCCAGCTCGTCCGGGTAGGTCTGGGGCAGCCAGTGCACGTCGCCGCGCAGGTAGAGGTTCAGCGCGGTGGTCGGGTTCTCGACGGGCAGCGCGTCGATCGTGCGCAGCGACACCCGGTCGCGCCCCCAGTAGTGGGGGTTCCTCGCCAGCCGGATGCGATCGCCCACGCGCCAGCTCTCCAGCACGAAGGGTCCGTTCGAGACGATCGTGTCGGGCAGGAACCAGTCGCGCGGGTTCGCCTCGACCACGGCGCGCTTCACCGGGTAGGTCGAGAAGAAGGCGGTCAGCTCCAGGAAGTAGGGAAGCGGCGCGGCCAGCTCGACGCGCAGGGTGCGGTCGTCCAGGGCCACGACGCCGGTCTCGACGCCGAAGCGCCGTGCGGCGTCGGCGTCGCCCCCGTGGAAGGCCGCCGCGTCGACCAGGCCGTGGAGCAGGTAGGCGTACTCGCTGCCGGTGGCCGGGTCGAGCAGGCGGCGCCAGGCGAAGGCGAAGTCGTGGGCCGTGACCCGGCTCCCGTCGCTCCAGCGCGCGTCGTCGCGCAGGTGGAAGGTCCAGAGCAGGCCGTCCGGCGACGTCTCCCAGCGCTCGGCCACGCCGGGCACCGGCCGCAGCGAGCGCGCGTCGCGGCGAGTCAGCCCCTCGAACAGCTCGTTGGCGAGACGGCTCTCGGGCTGGCCGGTCATCACGCCCGGATCGAGGGTGCCCGGCTCGGTGCCGTTCACGAAGCGGAAGTCGGCCGGGGCGCTGCGCGACGCATCGAAGGTGAGCCCGACCACGCCCAGCGCCAGCGCGACGACGGCGGCGAGCGCGGCGACGGGCCTCCACACGCCGGCTAGTCCTCGTCGTAGAGGTGGCAGGCGACCTGGCGCGGCGCCTCCCCGCTGCCGTCCCCGACGCTGCGCAGCAGCGGCACCTCGCTGCGGCAGCGGTCGAAGACCTTCGGACAGCGCGGGTGGAAGGGGCAGCCGGACGGCGGGTTCATGGGCGACGGCACCTCGCCGCCCAGCACCTGGGGCGTCAGCCCCTGGGACGGATCCGGCACCGGGTTCGCCGAGATCAGCGCCACGGTGTAGGGATGCAGCGGCTCGTGGAAGAGGTCGTGGGTGGCGCCGGTCTCGACCAGCCGGCCCAGGTACATGACGCCGACGCGGTCGGCCAGGTAGCGCACCACGTTCAGGTCGTGGGTGATGAACAGGTAGGAGAGGCCCAGCTCGGCCTGGAGGTCGCGCAGCAGGTTCAGGATCTGGGCCTGGATCGAGACGTCGAGGGCCGACACCGCCTCGTCGCAGACGATGAAGTCGGGACCCAGCGCCAGGGCCCGGGCGATGCCGATGCGCTGGCGCTGGCCGCCGGAGAACTCGTGGGGGTAGCGGGAGCGGTAGCTGGGGTCGAGCCCGACGCGCTCGAGCAGCGACGTCACCTTCGCCTCCAGCTCCTCGCCGCTGGCCAGGCCGTGCACGCGCAGCGGCTCGCCGATGATGCCGCCCACCGTCATGCGCGGGTTCAGCGAGCCGTCGGGGTCCTGGAAGATGATCT
>JBNLVK010000182.1:0-4861 GCA_050618055.1 Myxococcota bacterium | reverse complement strand
GCCCGCGCTGGTCGAGCTGCGGGACGCCGACGGCCAGCTGCGCGCCGTGCTGGTCCGCCACGTGGAGGACGCCGGCATCCAGCTCGAGGGCCTGGTTCCCGACCAGCCGGTGCGGGTGACGCGCATCCGGCTGGAAGGGCGCTTCCGCGGCAACGGCTACGTCGCCTGGCGCAACTACGAGGGCCTGCCGCCGGTGCTGCGCGCCGGCGGCTCCGGCGATCCGGTGCGCTTCGTCCAGCGCAGCCTGTCGCGGCTGGGCTTCTACGCCGGCGACGTCCACGGCAGCTTCGACCCGGCGACGGAGAAGGCGGTGGTGGCCTTCCAGGACGGCTCCGGCATCGCGACGGACGGCGCGCTGGGCCCGGTGTCCCAGGTCCACCTGTACCAGTCGCTGCCCGACTACCGCATGCCGACGCTGGCCCTGGGCGCGGTCCGCGCCGCGGTCGACTAGCCCACGGACCGACGGACGGGCCGGCCGCCCGACTCGGAGGCACGGGCCCGTTATGATGGGTCGGCGATGAGCGAGTCGACCCGGGCACACTGGCGGGGGGCGGTGCCCTGGATCATCTCGGCGGCCCTGCTCGTCTACGTGTTCGGCTGGGCGACCGACTGGGACCGCCTGCGCGAGGCCACCGACCGGGCCAACGTCCCGCTGTTCCTGCTGTGCGCCGTCGCCGACCGCATGGCGTTCTTCATCATCTGGACCTGGCTCTCGGCGGTGGCCGTCCAGCGCTTCGTCGCCAACGTCCCGGTGCGCTCGGTGTTCGCCATCCGCGGCGGATCCGAGCTGGCGCGCGTGGTCAGCAACCACCTGTCCGACGCCGCCTACTTCCTGGGCGTGGTGCGGCTGGCCGGCGGCCGCATGGACGCGGTGATCGCCTCGGCCCTGGTGCCGGTGGTGAGCCACTTCTTCGTGATGCTCGTGCAGATGACCCTGGCCCTGCCCTTCCTGCGCGGCGGGCTGGCGGGGAACCCCTCCGTGGTGAGCGCCGCGGTGCTGCTGTGGGGGATCATCGGCTTCGGCGCGCTGGCGGTCTGGCTGTTCCGCAGCGGGCGCGTGACCTTCCCGGGCATCCAGCGCGTGGTCGCCTGGCTCGACCGCTTCCCGCTGCGCAAGCTGGCGCCCTTCCTGTGGGGCTTCGCGTTCCTGGCGGTGTTCGACGTGCAGATCCAGTGGCTGGCGTCGCGCGCCTTCGGCGTGCCCATCGAGTGGTCGGCGCTCGCCGCGCGCATCCCCCTCGTCTACCTGTCCTTCGTGATCCCGACCCTGGGCAACTTCGGCACCCGCGAGATGGCCTGGGCGGCGCTGTTCGAGGACTTCGGCGACCGCGACGCACTGATCGCCTACGCGCTGTCCATCAACACGATCTTCCTGCTGCTGAACGCCATGATCGGCGTGCTGTTCCTGCGGCGCGCCCTCGAGCTGATCGGCGCGGTCCGCCAGGCGCGGCGCGAGGGCGAGACGGTCCCCCACCCCATCCTCAAGGACCCGACCGACCTCTAGCGGGCTCCGGCGGGCGCCCGGCGCCGGATCCGCCGAGCGGGCCCCACGGGGCTGACCGCCACCCGGAGGCCGTGTACGATACCGGCCCCCACCCGCTCCTCCTTCCCTTCCTTCCTCAGCGAGACCGACATGGCGAGAAAGAGCAGAACGGCGGTCCTCAAGCGCCAGCGCGAGGCAAAGAAGGCCGAGAAGGCCGCAATGAAGCGCGAGAAGCGCGAGATCCGGACGGCCGAGTCCGCCGGCGAGGCGCGCGTGGCCACGTCCGACGACCTGGCGGGCTACGGCTTCGACGACGGGGAAGAGGACGCGTCCGAGACCGACGAGGCCTGACGCGGCGCCTCCCGTCGAACCGACCCGACCCCCCGCAGGGCGCGCAGGACGTCGCCCGCGCGGGTCCCTTCCGTCCCACCGCGCGCCAACGGGCGCGCCGCAGGTGACCCTTGGCTGACGAACCCCGGATCGCGGTCTTCATCGACTACGAGAACCTGGCCATCGGCGTGCGCCAGATGCGCCAGGGCCAGTTCCAGATCGAGCTGATCCTGCGCCGCCTGCTGGAGAAGGGCCGCATCGTCTTCAAGCGCGCCTACTGCGACTGGAGCAACTACCGCGACGCGGTGCGCGAGTTCCACCTCCAGGGCGTGGAGCTGGTCGACATTCCGCAGAGCAAGGCCAGCGGCAAGAACAGCGCCGACATCCACATGGTCGTGGACGCGCTGGACCTCTGTTACCAGAAGGAGCACATCGACCTGTTCGCGCTGATCTCCGGCGACAGCGACTTCTCGCCGCTGGCGGGGAAGCTGAAGGAGAACGACAAGCGCGTGATCGGCTGCGGCGTGAAGTCGTCGACCTCCGACCTGCTGATCGGCCAGTGCGACGAGTTCATCTACTACGACGACCTGATCCGCGAGGTCGCGGCCAAGAAGAAGAAGACGCGCGGCAAGAAGAAGACGAAGACCGGCGAGCGCAAGATCGACGACGCCGCCGACAAGCTGGTCGAGATCGTGCAGTCGCTGGAGCGCGACTACGACACGGTGTGGGGCTCGATGGTGAAGCAGACCATCCGCCGCGTGTATCCGTCGTTCAACGAGACCTACTACGGGGCCGGATCCTTCGCCGACCTGCTCGAGCAGGTGGCCAAGGAGGGCCGCATCGACCTGGAGTTCGACGAGGCCCGCGGCAACTACGTGGTGCGCACGCCCACGCGGGCGGGCTGAGCCAGGAGACCCCATGTCACGACGCCCGACCGCCGTCCTCGCCGTCCTGCTCGCGCTGCCGCTGCTGGCCTGCGCCGGGCTGGGCGGCAGCCCCGCGAAGCAGCCCACCGCCCTCGAGCGCATCCTGGCCCGCGGCGAGCTGCGCGTCGGCATGTCGGGCGAGCAGCCGCCGCTCAACATGACCACCAAGCGGGGCGAGCTGGTGGGCCTGGAGGTGGCGCTCGCGCGGGTGCTGGCCCGCCTGATCGGCGTGGAGCTGGTGCTCGAGCCCCGCCCCTTCGCCGGGCTGCTGGGGGCACTGGAGGCCGGCGACATCGACCTGGCCATGTCGGGCATCGCCATCACGCCCCAGCGCAACCTGCGCGTCGCCTTCGTCGGCCCCTACTACGTCTCCGGCAAGTCGCTGCTGACGAAGTCGCGGGAGCTGCTGGCGGTGAAGACGCCCGCCGAGCTGAACCGGGAGGGACTGCGCATCGTGGCCCTGGCCGGATCGACCAGCGAGGCCTACGTGCGCCGCCACATGCCGCGGGTCGAGCTCAGCACGCCGATCCAGCTCTCCGAGGCGGTGCGTCGGGTCCGCGAGGGCGAGGCCGACGCGCTGCTGGCCGACCGGGAGACCTGCCACTTCGCGGCGCTGCGCCACCCGGGGTCCGGCCTGCGCGCGCTCGGCCGGCCCTTCACCACCGAGCCCATCGGCATCGCACTGCCGCCGAACGAGCCGCAGCTGGTGAACCTGCTCGACAACTACCTGCGCACCCTGGAGGGCGAAGGCGCCCTGGCCCGGGCCCGCGACTACTGGTTCGAGAACGACGACTGGATCGACGGGCTGCGCTGAGCGCAGTCGGCCGACGTCAGCCGAACAGGCCGGGGAAGTTCCCGGTCTGGACGTCGTGGCCCGGCAGGATCGGCGCCATGGCGCCGACCGCCACGCCCAGGTGGCGGTGCAGCACCTCGGCGAACACGTCGCGGAAGTCGGTGGTGACCGCCAGGTCGCGCCCCTCGAAGAGCTGACCGGCGCCCAGACCGGGCCAGCCCCCGTTCGTGATCACCTGGCCGCCGGCCACGCCGCCGCCGGCGGCCAGCATGACCGTGCCGTGGCCGTGGTCGGTGCCGAAGGAGCCGTTCTGGGCGGCGGTGCGGCCGAACTCGGTCATCACCAGCACCGTCGTGCGCTGCCAGTCGGCGCCCAGGTCGCTGCGCAGCGCCGCCAGCCCGGCGGCCAGCGACGGACCCACGCCGGCCAGCTCGTCGACCTCGCCCTCGTGGTGGTCCCAGCCGCCCAGGTCGACGGTCACCAGCTTCACGCCCACGTCGGCGCGCACCAGCGCGGCCGCGTCGGCCAGCGCCGCGCCGTAGGGTCCGGGCGGGTAGAGGCCGGCGTCGCCGGGCGCCACCGCGCCGATCACGTCCAGCGCGGCGAAGCCCTCGCCGGCCGCGCGCTCCAGGTCCTGGGGGTCGGCGCCAGTGAACAGCGACTCGAGCGTCGCGCGCTGGAGCGGCGATCCGATCAGCGCGAAGTCGGTGATCGAGGTCATGGCCAGGCTCGGGTTGTCGCCCTGGAGCGCCAGCGCCGTGCCGGCGCCGAAGGAGATGCCGCCCCAGGAGTCGGAGACGCCCTGCACGGCGAGGGTGCGGTTCAGCCAGCCGTCGGTCACCGCCGGATCGCCGGGTGCGGCGCGCTCCATGAAGTCCTGGGCGTCGAAGTGGGAGCGGCTGCCGTCGGTGCTGCCGCAGGCGTGCACGAAGGCCAGCTCGCCGTCCTGGTACAGGGGCAGCAGGTCGCCGAGCTGCGGGTTCAGGCCGAAGAAGCCGTCCAGGGCGATCTCGTCGCCGGGCGCCACCTGGATGTCGGGCCGCAGCGCGTAGTACTGCGGGTCGTCGGCGGGCACCACCAGGTTCAGCCCGTCGGCGCCGCCGCGCAGGTAGACCGCGACCAGCACCGGGTCGCTGCCGGCGCCGCGGGCCAGCCGCGGCCAGCCCGGCACGCAGACGGCGGCGGCCAGGGCCGCGCCGGACTGGAGGAAGCGTCTTCGGTGGAGCATCGGGGTCTCCGGATCAGTGGCGCAGGAAGTCGGGTGAGGAGAGCAGGACGATCGCCGCCTCGCGCACGCGCTGGGCGTCGGGCACCGCGCCCAGCGCGTCG
>JBNLVK010000181.1:0-2630 GCA_050618055.1 Myxococcota bacterium | reverse complement strand
GCACCGGCAGGGGGCGCGCCTTCGAGCATGGGCCTAGCGCTCAACGATCTTCTCCTCGTGGTACTCCTGCTCGGTGTTCACCGCGTCGACGTCGTAGCTGCCGCCGAGCAGGTTCTTGCCGACCAGGATGCCGGTCTCGATCGAGTGGTCCGCGTTGTTGTAGCGGAAGGTACCGCCCCGGCCGGCGATCGACACGACGTCCGAGTGGCTCTCCAGGTGCCCCTTGATGAGGCCCACGCGCTCGCCGTAGTCGAGCGAGTAGACGGGATAGGCGTGGCGGGCGCGCAGCACCAGCCCGTCGATCACCTCGCTGCGGTCGATGAAGCCCAGGTCGTCGGCCAGGTGACCGACGGTGCGCTCGACGATCTCCTCGTCGGAGAGCTGCCAGACGTCGTCGCCCTCGCTGCAGAACCACTCGGTCACCACCGACGTGGTCGACGGGTCCGGCACCATGTCCGGGCTCCAGTTCTTCGGCTCGTGGATGCGCGCGAAGCCGATGTTCTCGTCGTGGACGTAGAGCCAGGTGTCCGGCGTCACCTGATCGCGGCGCAGCATGATGTTGGCGGTGATCACGCTGCGGAACTCCAGACCCTTCGCCGCCGCCAGCACGCAGTCGGGCGCCTTCGGCGTGGTGATCTGCACCAGGCGTCCCAGCGGGATGGTCGAGACCACGTGGTCGAAGCGCTCCTCGCTGACGTTGCCGTCGCGATCCTTCACCCGCACGATCACGCCGCCGTCCTCGAGCACCTCCAGACCCGAGACCGTGGTCTCCAGCCGCACCTCGCCGCCGTGGCCCTCGATCACGTCCTTCATGCGCTCCGAGATGCGCTGGTAGCCGAAGCGCGGGTAGACGAACTGGTCGACCAGGCTCTCCACCTTCTGCCTGGGCGTGGAGATGGCGTTCACCACCGTCTCCACCACCGACATGCCCTTGGTGCGCTGGGACACCCAGTCGGCCGACAGCTCGGTGCAGGGCCGTCCCCACACCTTCTCGGTGTAGCGGCGGAAGAACATCTCGTAGAGCTTCGGACCGAACTGCTCCACGTAGGCCTGCTGGATGTTCTCGATCTCCTGGGGGAACAGGCGCTGGCGCGCGGCGGAGAGGGCGTAGCTCAGCACCGCGTGCACGCAGGTGAAGAAGCCGGCCTCGCGCAGCACGTTGCCGAACTTCACCGGGTAGTCGAAGTAGCGGCCGCCGAAGTAGATGCGGCTGATGCGGTCGACCGTCACCAGCTCGCCCTCCATCAGCCGCAGGAACCACTCGTGCAGCCAGTCCTTCTTCGTGAACCAGCGGTGGCCGCCCAGGTCGAAGCGGAAGCCCTCGTGCTCCCAGGTGAAGGAGAGGCCGCCGACCCACGGGGCGCGCTCGTAGACGGTGACGTGGACACCGCCCTCGGAAAGCTCGTGGCCGGCGGCGAGTCCGGCCGGGCCGCCGCCGAGCACGGCGACCTTCTGGGGTACGGTCATCGGGTCCTCGCTGCTTGCGGTCGCAGCCGGTGCTGGAGCCAGCACAGGGCAAAGACTGCGGCGCTGTAGGTCAGGTGGAGCTGGTGGAAGAGCCAGGCGCGGACGGCGAAGAAGAGCCCGCGTCGCCGGGCGAAGAAGCGGAGCAGCCGGAAGGACAGCATGACCGACCCGGCGACGACCGCCAGCGAGAGCGCCAGCCACAGCGGCCGGCCGAGCGCGGCGGCCAGGGGCGCAACGCCCACCGCCAGGATCGCGAACGGCGCCAGCGCCGCGGCGATGCGCTGGGATCGGCGCAGGTTCAGGTTGTCCGGCATCTCGCCGCTCTCCAGGATGAGCCGCGCCCACGGAACGGCCCGCGCGCGCACGTCGGTCTCGATCACGCCGAGCAGCGACCAGGCCTTGCGGTGGGTCACCTGGAGGGCGGGGTCGAGGCGCGTGGTGCCGAGCCCGGCCAGGCGCAGGCCCAGCTCGATGTCCTCGATCTGCGGACGCGGGAAGCGCTCGGCGTCGAAGCCGCCCACCGCCCGGAAGGCGTCGAGGCGCACCGCGCCGCAGCCCGCCCAGAAGGTGGCCGCGTCGCCCGGCGAGTCGTGGTGGGTGAAGTGGTGACGCAGGTTCATGTACTGGGACGCGAAGCCCGGGTGGGGCGGATCGGCGTCGTAGGAGCCGCACAGGCTCACCAGCCCCGCGTCCGCGGTGAAGGCGTCGCGCACCCGCTTCACCACGTCCGGGTGGGCCACGCAGTCGGCGTCGACGAACAGCACCACGTCCGCGTCGACGTCTGCGGCGCCCACGTTGCGCGCCCGGGCCGGACCGGCCCGCTCGGGCAGCCGGATCACCCGCGCGCCCAGCTCCTCGGCCAGGCGGCCGGTGCCGTCGCCCGATCCGGCGTCGACCACCACCAGCTCGCCGCTGCCGGCCAGCGCCGCCAGCGCCGCCGGCACCACGGCCCGCAGGTGATCCGCGGCGTCGTAGGCCGGCATCACGATGCTGACGCGCAGCTCGGTCGGCGAGGGCTGGTCCTGCCCGGCTTGGTTCAAGGCGTCTCCCCAGGTCGGCCCGACTCGCATGGGCAGCATGCCGGGTCGGGAGGTCGGATTCCAGCCGGCGCGGGCCGGCTCGCCCCGGGTCCGCCGGGCCCCGGAAACATTGGAGGAGTGACC
>JBNLVK010000180.1:0-9717 GCA_050618055.1 Myxococcota bacterium | reverse complement strand
TACTCCTCCTTCAGCATCAGCGAGCAGGAGGGGCCGGGCGCCACCACCAGCGCTCCCTGCTCCACGAAGGGCAGCAGGTCGGCCACGTTGCGCTCCGCGTTGCGGCGGGCCGAGTCGAGGTCGCCGGTATCGGTGTAGGGCATGCCGCAGCAGCGCTCGTAGCAGACGTCCACCTTCACGTCGCTGTGCTCGAGCACCGCCACCGCCGAGCGGCCGGTGATCGGGTCGTTGTAGTTCACGCTGCAGGTGGTGAAGAGCACGACGTGGCCGTTCTCCCCCGTGGCCCTCGGCGTGCGCTTCGCGAACCAGCGGTCGACGGTCTCCGAGTAGAAGGAGGGCTGCACCCAGTCGCGGTGGATGCCCAGCGTCTTCTCCATCATCACCCGCGAGGCGCGGTTGCGGTTGGCGAAGTTCATGAGCGGCGGCGCCAGCGATCCGACCTTGCCGATCAGGTCGGTGCGGGTGGTCAGGCTGCGCGCCAGCGGCACGCCGTCGCGCCTGGCCCGGGCCACCTGCTGGCGGCGCATCAGCGCCGGGAAGTCCACGTCCCACTCGTGGGGCGGCGTGTAGGGACAGTGGTTGTAGCAGAGCTTGCAGTGGTAGCAGAGCTCGTTGACCGCATCGAAGTCGGCCATCGACAGCCCGGCCACCTCTTCGTCGCTGGCGTCGACCAGCTCGAAGAGCTTCGGGAACGACGGGCAGAGCGGCAGGCAGCGGCGACACTGGTGGCAGATGTCGCCGACGCGCCGCAGCTCGCGCTCGATCTTCCCGGCGTCGAAGTAGTCCGGGTGCTGGTAGCCGAGCTCGCTGCTCGGGGTGTCCGGAGCCTCGACCTTCAGAGGGTCTCGAGCCCGTCCAGCGCCTTCTGGAAGCGACCGGCGTGGGACTTCTCGGCCTTGGCCAGCGTCTCGAACCACTCGGCGATCTCGTCGAACTTCTCGTCGCGGGCGGCCTTGGCCATGCCCGGGTACATCTCGGTGTACTCGAAGGTCTCGCCGGCGACGGCCGCCACCAGGTTCTTGTCGGTCGAGCCGATCGGCTTGTCGGTGGCCGGGTCGCCCGCCTGCTTCAGGTAGTCCAGGTGGCCGTGGGCGTGGCCCGTCTCGGCCTCGGCGGTGTCGCGGAACAGCCCGCCGACGTCCGGGTAGCCCTCGATGTCGGCCTGCTTCGCGAAGTAGAGGTAGCGACGGTTGGCCTGGGACTCGCCGGCGAAGGCGGCCTTGAGGTTGTCGTGGGTCTTGGTCCCCTTGAGGTCGGGCATCGGTGACTCCTTGGTCGGCGTGGAGACGAGACTGTACTTGCCCCTGGCGACGGGTCAATCCGCTTCCCCGTCGGTGGAGGGGGCGCGTGCGACCACGCCGGCGGCGTGCAGGGCGTCCCGCGCGGCGGCGTCGAGGCCCAGCTCCGCCAGGACCTCGTCGGTGTGGGCGCCCAGGCCCGGGGCGGCGCTGCGCACGTCCACCGGGGTCCGCGAGAGCTTGGCCGGCGGACCGGTGACGGGCACCGGGGTGCCCTCCTCCTGGGGCAGGGTGCGCAGCATGCCGCGCGCCTCCACGTGCGGATCCCGCGCCGCCTCGGCGTAGCTGCGCACCGGGGCGGCGGGAATGCCCAGCTCCGCCAGCTCGGCCACGGCGTCGCCGACCGTGCGCTCCGCCGCCCAGGCCCCGAGCCAGCCGTCCACCTCGCGGCGGCGCGCGATCCGCTCCAGGGCGGTGGCGTAGCGCGGGTCGTCGGCCGCCTCGGGTCGGCCCAGCGCCCGGGCCAGCTTCTTCCAGTGGCTGTCCAGCAGCACCCCGGCCATGATGCGCCCGTCGCGACACAGGTAGGTGTTGGCCGGCGCGGCCACCCGGAACTCGTTGCCCAGCCGCGGCAGGTCGGCGCCCATGGCGCCCAGGGTCAGGTAGCCGGTCGACTGGAAGAGCATGGCGTCGAGCAGCGAGACGTCGACGTGCTGGCCCTCGCCGGTGGCGTCGCGGTGCCGCAGCGCCGACAGGGTGGCGAAGGCGGCGTGGACGCCGGCCAGGTCGTCGGCCAGGAAGGTGGGCGACTTCACCGGCTCGCCGTCCGGACTGCCGTTCAGCGACAGGAAGCCACTGGCCGCCTGGGCCAGCGGGTCGTAGCCGACCCGGTCCGACAGGGGGCCGTACTGGCCGAAGCCGCTGATCGAGACGTACACCACGTCGGGCCGCCGCGCGCGCACCGCGTCGTAGCCCACGCCCCAGGCGTCCAGCGTTCCGGGCCGGAAGTTCTGGATCACCACGTCGCTGCGCTCGGCCAGGTCGAGGAACAGGTCGCGGCCGCGCGGGTTGCGCAGGTCGAGGGCCAGGCTGCGCTTGTTGCGGTTCACCGTGGCGTGCATGAACGAGAGCGGCGGATTCGTGCCGGGCAGGAAGGGAGGCGAACGACGTGCGATCTCGCCCCCCGGGTGCTCCACCTTCACCACGTCGGCGCCGTGGTCGGCGAGCATGCAGCCGCACATGGGTCCGGCCCAGGTGGTCGTCGCCTCGAGCACGCGAAGCCCGGCCAGCGGACCCGTCCCGTCGCGCCGGGCCTCGCGGAAGAACTCGCTCTTCTCCATGGGCCGGGGCTCCTGTGCTAGAAAAACCGCATGGATCTGGGAGCCCTGCTCGTCGATACCGACTCGCTGCTCACGAACCTGGGGCTGTTCGTCGCACGCGTCGCCATCGGCGTCTGCTTCGTCGTCCACGGGCTCGGCAAGCTGGGCGTCGTCGGCACGGGGAACATGCAGGGCTTCGTCGAATGGCTCGACAGCCTGGACGTCCCGCTGCCCGCCGTCCAGGCGCGCATGGCCATGCTGTCGGAGATCGGCGGCGGAGCGGCGCTCGCGCTGGGCTTCATGACGCGCCCGGCCTGCCTGCTGCTCATCTTCACGATGATCGTGGCCGGACGGCTGGGACACAAGGGCGCCGGCTACCTGATCACCAACGAGCCGCCGGGCGCGGAGTACACGATCAACCTGGCGGTGGTGTGCGGCCTGTTCCTGCTGCTCGGACCCGGCACCGTCTCGCTCGACTGGCTGCTCTTCTAGGGCGTTCGGCGCCGCTCCATCTCGGCCAGCGCCGCCTCGGCCAGGCGCCGGCTGGCCGGGTCCGCGTCGCGGACGGCCGCCTCGGCCAGGCGCTCGCGGGCCGCGTCCGCGTCCTCGAGCACCACCGCCAGCGCCGACAGGGCGGCGCGTCGCACCGGGGTGTCGTCGCTGCGGCTCGCCTCGAGCAGCACCCGGGTGGTCTCGGGGCGGTCCGGCGCCAGCTCGCGCAGGGCGAAGAGCGCCATGCGCCGCGCCGTCGGACGCTCGCCGCCGCCGGCGAAGTGGAGGAGCACCGGCAGCACCTCGCCCTCCAGGCGTCCCAGCTCGACCAGCAGCTTCGCGGCCGACCAGCGGCGTCCGCCGTCCGGGTGCTCCAGCGTGTCGAGCAGCACCGGCAGCAGCTTGATCTTCGGCGGACCGAGCCGCGCCAGGGTGAAGGCGGACCACCAGCGCGCGTCGCGGTTCTCGCCGCGCAGCGCCGCGTCCAGGTGCGGCAGCACGCTGGCGTCGCCGGACGCGATGGCGGCCAGCGCGTCGGACGCGGCGGCGGCCACCGCCGGGTCCGGATCGCCCAGCAGCGGCAGCAGCGCGTCGGCCAGCAGCACCGCCGAGGGATCGCGCGGCGCGGCGCGGCAGGCGTCCAGGCGCACCGCCGGGTCCGGGTCGGACAGGCGCGCGACCAGCGGGTGCACGGTCCGGGCCCCGCGGCCTAGGCGAGCGTCCAGCGCGCGGCCAGCGGGTCGTCGCCCTCGCGGGCGACCCGCGCCTCGCGCTCGAGCTTCAGCAGGTGGGACGCCACCGACGAGCGCGCCGCGATCTGGAGCGACTCGGGATACGCCGCGTACACCAGGGAGACGATGTCCGGGATCGTCGCGCGTCCGTCGCCCATGGCCGCCAGGATCTGCTCCTCGCGCTGGTTCCGGTGGGCGATGTACTCGCGGATCTTCGCCACGCCGTCGTCGATCTTCGGGCCGTGGGCCGGGTAGATGGCGGTGGGCGCCTCGCCCAGCAGGCGGTCGAGGGAGCGCATGTAGTCGAGCAGGTCGCCGCCCTCGGCCGGAATGACGGTCGTGCCGACGCCCAGCACGTTGTCGCCGGAGAACAGCGAGCCCTCCTCCTCGAGCACGAAGCACAGGTGGTCGACCGAGTGGCCCGGGGTGTGGACCGCGCGCAGCGTGGCGCCCTCGGTGCGCAGCACGTCGCCATCGCCGATGGCGGTCACCTCCACCGGGTGACGGTCGTCGAAGCCGCCGAAGGGCCGCTTCGACACGCGCAGCGCGCCGTGGCGCTCGATCACGCCGGCGGCGCCGCCGATGTGGTCCGGGTGGCCGTGGGTCAGCACGATCTCCTGGATGCGGCAGCCGGCCCGCGCGAGGGCCTCGTCCAGGACGGGCAGGTACTCGGCGTGACCCGATCCGGTGTCGAGCAGGATGCGCTCCTCGCCGGTGCCCACCAGGTAGGTGTTCGTGCCCGGGCCGGTGAACACGCTCGGGTTCTGCCCCAGCGCCACCGTCACCCGCTCCGACCAGACGTCCACGTCGGGCAGGGTGATGCCGATCATGGTGGGGGGCGCGTTGGACACCTTCAGGCTCCCGCCACCGTCATGCGCGACACGCGCAGCGGCGGCGACGCCACCCGCGACAGCCACAGCAGCTCGCAGCCGACGGCGTCGATGTCCCTCAGCATCTCGAGCAGGTTGCCGGCGATGGTGATCTCCTCGACCGGATGGGCGATCTCGCCGTCCTCGATCCACAGGCCGGCGGCGCCGCGGGAGTAGTCGCCGGTCACCGGGTTGAAGCCCATGCCGATCAGCTCGGTGACGAGCAGGCCGCGCGGCGTGTCGGCGATCAGCTCGTCGAGCGTCGGCTCGCCCGGCTCGATCCACAGGTTGCTGGGACCCACGCCCGGCGGGCTGCCGGCGCCCCGGGTGGCGCTGCCGGTGCTGGCGAGCCCCAGCTTGCGCGCCGAGTAGCTGTCGAGGAGCCAGGTGGTCAGCCGCCCGGCGTCGAGCAGGGTGGTGCGGCGCGTCGGCAGGCCCTCGCCGTCGAAGGGTCGGCTGCCCAGGCCGCCGGGCAGGCGGCCGTCGTCGACGGCGGTGACCAGCGGGCTGGCCACCGCCTCGCCGAGCTTCTCCAGCAGGCAGGTCGAGCGGCGGTAGACGCTGTAGCCGCTGACGCAGCCGGCCAGCTGGCGCAGCAGGCTGGGCGCGGTCATGGCGTCGAAGATCACCGGAACCTCGCAGGTCGGGACCTGGCGCGCCGACAGGCGGCGCAGCGCGCGCTCCGCCGCGCGGCGTCCCACCTGCTCCGGTGCCTCCAGGTCGGCCAGGCGGTGGCCCACCGTCATCCAGTAGTCGCGCTGCATCGAGCCGTTCTGCCGGGCGATCGGCTCGGAGAAGAGCGAGTGGCTGGTGCCCTCGTAGCGGCCCAGGAAGCCGGCCGTGTTGCCGTACACCACCTGGTGCGACTCGGAGCCCACCTGCGAGCCCTCCGAGTTCTCGATGCGGGCGTCGCAGGCGCGGGCAGCCTGCTCGGCGCGGCGCGCGTCGTCGATGCGCGCGTCGACCGCCACCTCGCGCTCGCCGGTGAGGCCCAGGTCGAGGCCCTGCCAGTCGTCGGCGAAGCCGCCCTCGGGCAGGCCGGCAGCCGGGTCGGGGGCGGTCTCCCGGGCCAGCGCGACGGTCTCGCGGGCCAGCCGGTCGACCGCCTCGGGCGAGAAGTCGCTGGTGGAGGTGATGGCGGACGACATGCCGCCGTCGCCCTGCACCAGCGCCCGGATGCCCAGCGTGCGCTCGCGGGCCTGCTTGACGAAGTCGATCTCCTCGCCGCGCACCCGCGCCTCGATCGAGTCGCCCTCGACCAGCACCGCGTCGGCCTGGTGCGCGCCGGCCTGGCGGGCGCCGGCCAGCGCGCGCTCGACCACGTCGCTGCCGCTCGCGCTCATCCCTCGGTGCCCCCGACGGTCAGGTCGTCGACGCGGATCGTGGGGAGCCCCACGCCCACCGGCACGCTCTGGCCGTCCTTGCCGCAGGTGCCGACGCCCTGGTCGAGCTCCAGGTCGTTGCCGATGCGCGACACGCGCGTCAGCACGTCCGGCCCGTTTCCGATGAGGGTCGCGCCCTTCAGCGGCGCGCCGATGCGCCCGTTCTCGATCTTGTAGGCCTCGCTGGCCGAGAACACGAACTTGCCGCTGGTGATGTCCACCTGGCCGCCGCCGAAGGACACGGCGTAGATGCCGTCGTTCACGCCGGCCAGGATCTCCTCCGGGTCGTCCGGGCCGGCCAGCATGAAGGTGTTGGTCATGCGCGGCATCGGCAGGTGGGCGTAGCTCTCGCGGCGTCCGTTGCCGGTGGGCGCCATGCCCATCAGCTCGGCGTTCATCCGGTCCTGGAGGTAGCCCCTGAGGATGCCGTCCTCGATCAGCACGGTGCGCTGGGTCGGCGTGCCCTCGTCGTCGACGTTCAGCGAGCCGCGGCGGCCGGGCAGGGTGCCGTCGTCGACCACCGTCACGCCCTCGCTGGCGACCCGCTCGCCCAGGCGGTCCGAGAAGGCGGAGGTCTTCTTGCGGTTGAAGTCGCCCTCGAGCCCGTGGCCGATGGCCTCGTGGAGCAGGATGCCGGGCCAGCCCGGACCCAGCACGACGGTCATGCTGCCGGCGGGGCAGGGCACCGCCTCCAGGTTGAGCGTCGCGATGCGCACCGCCTCGTCCACCAGCGGCTTCCAGGTGTCGGCCTCGAAGCAGGGCTCGAAGCCGGTGCGTCCGCCCATGCCCTGGTAGCCCACCTCGCGGCGCGACCCGTCCTCGGCGATCACCTGCACGTTGAGCCGCACCAGCGGCCGCACGTCGCCCACGCTGCGGCCGTCGCTGTCGACGATCAGCACGTGGCGCTGCTGGGAGATGCAGCTGGCCATGACCTGCTGGATGCGCGGATCGCGGCTGCGCGCGTAGGCGTCGATCTCGCCCAGCAGCGCCACCTTGCGGTCGACGGCCACGTCGGTGGGCGCCCGGTCGACCGGATACAGGTCGCGTCCGGCGCCGGCGCCCTGGAGCGCCACCGAGCCGCCGCGGCCGCCGTCCTGGCTGATGGCGCGCGCCGTGGTGGCCGCGATCTCGAGGCTCTCGACGGTGACCTCGTCCGAGTGGGCGTAGCCCTGGCGCTCGCCGGCGCGGGCGCGCACGCCCACGCCCTGCTCGACGTGGCGGTCGCCGTTCTTGACGATGCCCTCCTCGAGGACGAGCGAGTCCTGGGTGGTGTACTCGAAGAACAGGTCGGCCGCGTCGACGCGGCGCTCCAGCGCCGTTCCCAGCGTGCGGGAGAGCGCCGTCTCGTCCACGCCGTAGCGGTCGCGGAAGAAGGCGAGCGATTCGTCACTCATGCAGCGGGTCCGGAGACATCGTCGATCCTCTTCGGGAGATCGGCGAGCGTAGCAAGCTCGCCGACGTCGATCGCGCCCATGCCGACGGAGCGGGCCGCGGCGACGTCCTGCTCCGGGTGGTCGCCCACGTAGACGCAGTCGGCGAGCGACAGGTCGAGCCGCCGCGCCGCCGCCTGGAAGATGGCCGGATCCGGCTTGGCGGCGCCGGTGTCGCCGGGCAGGAACACGCCGTCGAGGAGATCGCCGAGGCCCAGCCCGTCGAGCAGGGCCGGCAGCCGCCCGTCGAAGTTCGACACCACCGCCACGACGCGGCCCGACGCGCGCAGGGCGCGCAGTGCCTCCGCGGCGCCGTCGCACACCTGCCAGGCCTCGGGAGCGGCGTAGTGGCGGAAGAGCCCGTCGAAGAGCGCCTCGAAGTCGGCCGGCCGGACCGCCGAGTCGGCGGCCAGGAAGGTCTGGCGCACGACCCGGCGCCACCAGTCGCGCTCCCGCTCCGGGCGCTCGGCCGGCGGCACCTCGGGGAAGGCCATGGGCGGCGCCTTTGCCATCACCCGGCGGAAGGCGTCGTCGAGCCGCCAGGCGGAGACCGCGGCGCCCGGGGCCTTCGCGTGGGCGCTGTAGGTCTCGCCCACCGGCACCCGCGGCCGGATCAGGGTGCCGGCGGCGTCGAACAGCACGCCCCGGACGCGGCGCCGCGTCACTCCGGTCGCCGCGCCGACGCGAAGAACGTGGCGGGCAGGTCGCGGCCGCCGTCGGCGGCGACGCGGGTCTCGGAGCGCGCCTGCACCAGGCCCGCCTCGGCGAACCAGCCGGTCACCTCCTCCGGATCGAAGCCCAGCCAGGTGGCGCCCAGCTCCTGGCGCATCCACTCGTGGTCGTGGCGCACGAAGTCGACGACCACCACCACGCCGCCGGCCGAGACGGCACGCGCCATCTCGCGGATCGCCTCGCCGGGGGAGGGCAGGTGGTGCAGGACCATGTGGGCGAAGGCCGCGTCGACCTCGCCGTCGGCCAGCGGCAGCGCGTCCGCCTCGCCGGAGCGAAGCTCCACCGCCGTCAGGCCCTCGGCGTCGAGCTTGGCGCGCGCGGCGTCGAGCATGGTCTGCGAGTGGTCGATGGCCACGACGGAGAGGCCCAGGCGGGCCAGCTCGCAGGCCAGGATGCCGGTGCCGGTGCCCACGTCGGCCACCTTGAGGCGCGGGTCGACCAGCCGCGTGATGGCCTGGGCCCGCAGCGCGTCGTCACCGAACACCGAGCGCAGCGCGTCCCACTCGGGGCCGACCGAGTCGAAGAAGCTGCGGGTGCGGGCGGCGCGCGCGCGCATCACCTGGGCCAGCGCCGCCAGGTCGCGGCCGTGGGTCGACTCGTCCTCCAGGCTGCGCCGCACGATCTCCCAGGTCTCGCGCCACGGGCCGCTGTCGGGCACGTCGAAGCGGTAGAAGACGTAGGTTCCGTCGCGGCGGTCCTTCAGCAGGCCGGCCTCGCGCAGGATGGCCAGGTGCCGCGACACCCGCGACTGGGCCATGCCCAGCACGTCCATCAGCTCCTGCACCGCCAGCTCCTCGCGTTCCAGCAGGGCCAGCACCCGCACGCGGGTCGGGTCCGAGAGCGTCTTGAAGACCTTCTGGAGCCGGTCCATCCGACGAGTGTAGCCCTAGCGGGCCCTCGGATTGGAGAGCGTGCCGGTCAGCCGCAGCGAGATCCGCCCGTCGTCGCCCACGCGCACGCGCTGCGCGCGCAGCATGCCGCGGATGTCCTCGGCGACGGTGATCTCGACGGTCAGGTCGAGCGGGGAGCGCGCGACCACGCGGGCGCGGCCGATGCTGCCCTGGATGCTGGCGCTGCCCATGGGCGAGCGGATCTCCAGCGAGTCGATGCGCGCGGCGACGTCGCCGCCGAGCACCAGCGCGCCGTCGATCGTCTCGTAGGGCACGTCGACCGGGAGCTTCGGGTGGGAGAGCACACCGTCGCGGGCGGCGATGGTGAGCGGTCCCTCGGGTCCCTGGGCGGCCATCCGCAGGTCGCCGCTCACGTCGGCGCTGCCGGTGAGGCGCACGGCGACGGAAGCCGCCCGCAGCAGCGCGGCCACGTCCAGCTCGCTGGCCGTGCCGTCGAAGCCGGGCTCGTCGCCGATGCGCGCCGCCCCGCGGATCCGGCCCAGGGGACTCGTGGCGTCCAGGTGGAGCGCGGGCTCGCCGCGGAACCAGGACTTCGACCGGCTGGTGGTGCGTCCCGCCTGGTCGACGTCCTGGTTCCGCGGCGAGCCCGCGCTCCACATGGACGCCACGAGTC
>JBNLVK010000179.1:0-22856 GCA_050618055.1 Myxococcota bacterium | reverse complement strand
CGTGTGCTCTTCCGATCTCGCGCAGCTGCCGCCGTCCATGCAGGGCCAGCTCTCGGGCAGCGGCGCGCGGCCGTGGGTGCGGCTCAAGGTCACCACCGGCGAGCCCTTCTTCGGCGAGATCGACCACGGCTCGGCGGTCGGGTCGTTCCGCCTGGTGCCGACGCCCTACCCGCTCGACCCGCCGCTGCCCGCGCCGCCGACCGACCGCGTGCTGGCCGGCTTCCCGCTCGTCGGCACCTGGTACCTGGGCCAGGGCTCCCACGGCACCGGCACCCACGCCGCCATTCCCTGGGCCTACGACCTGCACCAGACCGACAACGCGCTGGTGCCCGAAGATCCGCCCGGCAGCACCGACAACGCGGACAACTTCTCCTACGGGGCTCCGATCGTCGCGCGCGAGACCGGCACGGTGTTCTCGATGAAGAACGACCAGGTCGACCAGCCCGCCTACACCTGCTGCGCACCCCAGCCCCCGAACTGGATGTTCCTGGAGATCGCGGGCGGCATCGGCCTGCTGTTCAGCCACACCCGGATGGGATCGATCCCGTTCGCGCCCTTCGACCAGGTGACGGCCGGGTCGACCGTCGGGCTCGTGGGGAACTCGGGGTCGAACAGCTGGGCCCACCTGCACTACGAGGCCCAGGCCATCGACGACGGCTTCGCGTCGCGGCCGGTGGCCTTCCGCCGCGTCGCCGTGGGCCTCAACCCGGAGCCGGGCGATCCGTGGCGCCGCGACTTCACCGTCTGGGACGCGCGCGAAGGCTTCTTCGTCGCCGACCTGCCCGCGCAGGTCCCGCTGCCGGCCGCCTGGCTCCTGGGTGCGACGGCCGTGCTGCTCGCCGGCTTCGGCGCCGCCGGGCTGCGACGCGCGCTGCGCTAGCGTCGCCGCGTCGTGGCGGACCGAAACGCGACGCTCCCGCTGGGGTCGCTCGCCCTGCTCCTGCTCGTCTTCGCGCTGACGATGAGCGCGCTGGCGCCGGTGGGTCGCTGGCAGAACCGGGTCTTCGGCACGCCGGCCTGGGGCGAGGCGGATCCGGGCACCTGGTACGTGTTCGTCGCCCACGACCTGGGGAGCGACGAGCCGCCGCGCTACCACGGCCACCCGGGGACGCCGCTGCTGCTGCTGCTGAACGCGGTGCAGCGCGCGCACCATGCGGTCGCCGCGCCGGCCGGCGAGGCCTTCGACCGCTTCACGGCCCGCCACCTGGATCGCGTGCTGTGGCTCTCGAAGGCGCTGGTCAGCGCGGCCCACCTGCTCTCGTTCTGGGCGCTGTTCGCGTTGTCGCGCCGGGTGCTGGGCGACGCGCGCGGCGCCTGCCTGGCGACGCTCGGCTACGCGACCTCGTTGCCCGTCCTCTACTACCTGTCGCGGGTCTCGCCCGAGCCGCTGATGGTGGCCTTCTGGGCCGCGTCGCTGCTGGCGCTGTTCGCCTGCCGCAGCCGGGTCGACGCGGGCGCGCTCGCGCCAGCCGCCGGCTTCGCCGCGCTGGCGGGGCTCGCGTCGGTGTCGGCCGCCCTGGCCAAGCTCCAGCTGGCCGGCCCCCTGCCCGCCTGGATTGCCCTCTTCCTGCTGCTCCACGGACCGCCCCGCGCCCGCGTGGCCACCCTCGGCGCCTTCGGTGCAGCGGCGCTCGGCGTCTTCGTCCTGTACTCGCAGTGGATCGACTGGCCGCTGTTCCTCGACTACTGGCGCCGGCTGGCACGGCCCCTCGACGCGAACCTGGCCGCCCTCGCGCCCGGCGGTCTCCTGCCCGGCCTCTCGACGACCGGGCTCTTCCCGCTGGCCGAGGGGCTCTTCCTCGGGCTCGCCGCGGTGGGCGCCGTGCGCGCCCGCGCGTTCGTCGGAGAGCAGCGGGTGCGCGCGCTGGCGGTCGGGGGCTGCGCCGTCTTCGGCCTGGCGGTGTTCGCCTACCGGGTGCTGCTGGCCGGCGACTACCGACCCTTCCACTACGCCTTCCTGCTCCTGGCGGCGGGCGCGCCATTCTTCGGGCTGGCGGTGGCCGACCTCGAGCGACGCCTGCCGGGTGCGCCCCGCGCCGCGCGCGCCTGGATCGCGCCGGCGCTGGTGGTGCTGGGCCTGCACGGGCTGTCGCTCGCGGCGGTGGTCGATGCGCGCCGCCACGACGCCGCCGTCTTCGCGCCGAACCGGCCGGCCTGGACCTGGATCGCGCGCCTGGCGCCCGGCGAGCGGCTGGTCCTGCACGACCCCCAGCGCCCGCACCAGGCGATCGGACCGCGCGGCGTCGAAGCGCGCCTCCAGAACCTGTCGGGCTGGCCCGCCGGCGGCCTGGTCGGCATCGGCGGACCGCCGCCCACCCTGGCCCGCGCCTTCGCCTCGCTCTTCGTCGGTGCGCCGCCCGGCTTCCGCGCCCCGGGCGCCGAGCGCATTCCGGTCCCCGCCCTGGGGCTCGACCTGGTGCGCCTTCCGCGGAGCGACGGCGACTAGCGCTCCAGGTCGCCGCGCAGTGTCCGCGCGGCCAGCACGTAGTGCAGCGTCGACCAGGCCGCGCCCGGGATCACCACCCAGAAGAGCGCCCAGCGCACCGACTCGTCGCCCAGGCCCGCGCGCAGGCCGTCGCTCAGCATGCCCACCACCTGCGGACCCAGGCCCAGCCCGATCAGGTTGATGACGAACAGCAGGATCGCCGAGACCAGCGCCCGCATCTGGGCCGTGGCCAGGCCCTGGGCCATGGCGAAGGTGGGTCCCAGGTACATGGCGCCCAGGAAGCTCGCGGGTACGGCGAAGGCGAGCGCCCCGTAGCGGTCGGGCCAGAGATACAGGCCGGCGGCGAAGGGAATGCCCACCGCGGTGGCCAGTGCGGGCAGCCACATGTACCAGCGCCGGTCGCGCACGGCGAGGCGGTCCGAGAGCCAGCCGCCCAGGAAGGTGCCCAGGCCGCCGCCGACCAGCGCGATGAGCGCCAGGTACGTGCTCAGCTCCTTCTCGCCGAAGCCGTGGACGCGGATCATGAAGACCGGCAGGAAGAAGGCGGCGCCGTAGCCGTAGAAGGCGTGGAGGGCGGCCGCGACGGACATGTGGCGGAACGAGCGCATGGGCGCCATGAAGCGCACCACCTCGCCGATGGGCGGCTGCTCCGCCGGCGGCGCGGCGGCGGTGGCGGGCTCCGAGAGGCCCCGCCTCGGCTCGCGCAGCGTCAGCCGCACGACCACCGCCAGCAGGATGCCGGGCACGCCCACCACGTAGAAGGCGGTCCTCCAGTCGAAGGCCTCCTTGATCCAGCCGCCGGCGAAGGTCCCGATGGCGCTGCCGATCGGAATGCCCAGCGAGTAGATGGCGAAGGCGGTGCCGCGCCGCTCCGGCGGGAAGTAGTCGGACAGCAGCGAGTGGGCCGGCGGCGAGCAGGCGGCCTCGCCCAGCCCCACGCCCACCCGTGCCAGCGCCAGGTGGGTGAAGCTGCGCGCCAGGCCGGTCACCGCGGTCATGGCGCTCCACACGAACAGCCCCAGCGCGATGATCGATCGGCGCGTGCCGCGGTCGGCCCAGCGGGCGATGGGAATGCCCGCCACGGTGTAGAAGGCGGCGAAGGCGAAGCCGCCCAGGAAGCCCAGCGCCGTGTCCGAGAGCCCCAGGTCCAGGCGGATCGCCTCGGCCAGGATCGTCAGGATCTGCCGGTCGATGAAGTTGAAGACGTAGACCACGACCAGCAGGCCGAGCACGTAGCGGCGATACGCGTCCGAGGGGGCGTCGGAAGGGGCGTCCGAGGGAGCGTCGGGCCGCGAGGGCTCGGCGGACATCGCCGCATCTTGCCGATTCGGCGGGGATCGGGTCAATCGGTATGCTCCCGCCGCCCATGATCTCCCTCTCCAACCTGGCCAAGCACTACGGCGACCAGACCCTCTTCGAGGGCGTGACGCTCCAGTTCGACCCGGGCGAGCGCTACGGCATCGTGGGCGCCAACGGCTCGGGCACGTCGACCCTGCTGAAGATGCTGGCCCGCGAGGAATCGCCCAGCGACGGCGAGATCGTGATCCCCCGGCGGGCGACCCTCGGCGTGCTGAAGCAGGACCATTTCCAGTACGAGCAGGACCGCATCCTGGACGTGGTGATGATGGGCAACGCGCCGCTCTGGCAGGCCATGGCCGAGAAGGAGCGTATCCTGGCCAACGCCGAGGAGCACTTCGACGGCGACCGCTACGCCGAGCTCGAGGACGTGATCGTGCGCGGCGACGGCTACGCGCTGGAGTCGCGCGCCGGCGAGATCCTGGAGGGGCTGGGCATCCCCAGCGAGGTCCACGAGGAGCCGCTCTCGGTGCTGTCCGGTGGCTTCAAGCTGCGCGTGCTGCTGGCCCAGGTGCTGGCCGCGAAGCCCGACGTGCTGCTGCTCGACGAGCCGACCAACCACCTGGACATCCTGTCGATCCGCTGGCTCGAGAAGTTCCTGGAGGAGTTCCCGGGGACGGCGCTGCTGGTCTCGCACGACCACCGCTTCCTCGACAACGTGGCCACCACCATCGTCGACGTCGACTACGCCACGGTGAAGGCCTACCGGGGCAACTACCAGGCCTTCGTGCGCGCCAAGCGCGACGAGCGCGAGCGGCGCGAGAAGGAGATCGCCAAGCGGGAGGCGCAGATCGCCGAGCAGAAGGCCTTCGTCGAGCGCTTCCGCGCCAAGGCCACCAAGGCGCGCCAGGCCCAGAGCAAGCTCAAGGCCATCGACCGCATCGAGATCGAGGAGCTCCCCCAGAGCTCGCGACGCTACCCGCGCTTCCGCTTCCAGCAGCGGCGCCCGAGCGGCCGCCAGGTGCTGGCGATCGACGGCCTGTCGAAGAGCTACGGCGACAACCGGGTGCTCGACGGCGTCTCGCTGACCGTCATGCGCGGCGAGCGCGTGGCCATCCTCGGGCCCAACGGCATCGGGAAGTCGACCCTGCTGAAGGTGGCCGTCGGCGAGGAGCCGGCCGACGCCGGCGAGGTCGCGTGGGGCTACGAGACCCACCCGGGCTACGTGGCCCAGGACCACAAGGCCCAGATCGGCTCGGCCAACCAGACCCTCGAGTCCTGGTTCATGGGCGTCTGCCCCAGCGAGCCCATCGGCTTCGTGAAGGGCCAGCTCGGCGCCGTGCTCTTCAGCGGCGACGAGACCGAGAAGAAGCTCTCGGCGCTCTCCGGCGGCGAGGCGGCGAGGCTCATCTTCGCCCAGCAGGTCGTGGAGAAGCCGAACGTGCTGATCCTGGACGAGCCGACCAACCACCTCGACCTCGAGGCCATCGAGGCGCTGGTCGAGGCGCTGCGACGCTACGACGGCACGCTGCTGTTCGTCTCCCACGACCGCTGGTTCGTGGGCGAGCTGGCCACGCGCGTCATCGAGATCACGCCCGAGGGCATCAACGACTTCCCGGGGAGCTACGACGAGTACCTGGCCCGCTGCGGCGACGACCACCTGGACCGCCAGGCCGTGCTGCGCAAGGCGCGCGATAGCCGGCGCGAGGCGAAGGCGCCGCGCGGCGGTCGCGAGAAGCGCTCCGCATCGCCGGAGCGCCGGCGCAAGAAGCTCCAGGCCCGCCTCGACGGACTCACGGAGCAGATCGCCGAGATCGAGTCGCAGCTCGAGGCCATCAACGAGCGCTTCTGCAAGCCCGACTTCTTCGACACCACGCCCGGCGACGAGCGCGCCGAGCTCCAGGCCGAGCACGGACGCCTGGGCGAGGCGCTGGCGGCGAAGATGGAGGAGTGGGAGACGCTCGAGGGCGAGATCGAGGCCTTGGGCGACGCCTGATCACGCCGGGTGCCGGTGGCGGGCCCACAGCTCGCGGATCCAGCCTTCGCCCGGGTGACCCCGCCAGCGCGCCAGCCAGCCCTCGAAGGCCGGCGAAGGCAGGCTCGGCATCTCGAAGGGGATCTCCTTCGGGAAGAACAGCGGCATGAAGAGCGAGGCGGCGGTGAGGTCGGCGGCGCCGAAGCGGTCGCCCACCAGGTAGCCGGTGTCGGCGGCGGCGGCCGCCGCCCGGCGCAGCCCGGCGTCCACGATCTCCCGCGCCTTCACCGCGCTCTCCTCGTGGATGTCCATGCGCTGGCGCAGCATCGGCACCAGGCGCGGGAAGAGCCAGCGGTAGACGGTGCCGGTCGGGCCCCCGCCGGCGCTGCCGAAGACGCGGCTCGCGAAGCGGGTGTCGGGCAGCAGCTCGTGGAACAGGGCCAGCCGCACCGCCGGCCCGATCTCGGCGTCGAGCCAGTCGATCCACTCCTCCGCCCGGGCGCGCGCGTCCGGATCGTCGGGAAAGAGCGGCCGCGCGGGAGCGATCGCGTCCAGGTGGGCCACGATCGCCGCCGAGCCGGCGACGACGCGGCCGTCCTCGACCAGCACGGGTACCTGGGTCCGACCCTCGCCGCACAGCTTCTGGATGCGCCGGGCGTGGGGTCCGGGCAGCAGGCTCCGGCGTTCGCAGGAAAGGCCCTTCCAGTCGAGGGCCCAGCGGGCCTTCTCGTTGAAGTGGGAGAAGGCGAACTGGTAGAGCACGCGGTCGGAGGTCTGCGTCATGGCCCCTGGGTAGCCACTCCGAGATATGATGGCGAACATATTCCGGATCCGGGATCCTCGGACCATGGGCTACACGAAGGAGCACACCCGGGCCACCCGCGAACGCATCCTCGACTCGGCGGCGCGCCTGTTCCGCCGCGACGGCTACGACGCCGCCCGCATCGACGAGATCATGGCCGGCGCCGGGCTGACCCGCGGCGGCTTCTACGCCCACTTCCGGTCCAAGGCCGACCTGTTCGCCGCCTACGTGGGACGCGAGCTCGACTTCGGACGCCAGCTCGCCCGCGTCGGTGCCGACCAGGCCCTCGACTTCTACCTCTCGCCGGGCAACCGCCGGCGGGTGGCGCGGGGCTGCACGGTGGTCTCGAACGCCGCCGACGTGGCGCGCTCGACCCCGCAGGCGCGGCGTGCCTTCACCCGGGCCTTCGCAGGCATGCGCGACGCCTTTCGCGAGGCCGCCGACGGCGCCGGCGCAGACGCCCCGGAGGACGCCGCGCTGGCCGCGGTCGCCACCTGCGTGGGCGGCGTGGTGCTGGGCCGCGCCCTGGCCGACGAGGCCCTGGTGGAACGCCTGCTGGCGGCCTGCCGCCGGTCCGCAGCCCGCGACCTGGAGGGCGGCTAGAACACCCGGAAGCGCCGCTTCACGTGCTCCTGGCGCACGCGGATGCGCTCCGTGCGTTCCTCCGGCGAGACCGTGCGCGTCCCGGCCGGCAGCTCGGCGCGCACCCGGTCGAAGCGCACCTTGCGGGCGCTGATGCGCGGCCACGACTCCTTCGGCGGTGTCTCGGTGTAGGCCCAGCGCGGGGTGAGGAAGCCCTCGCGGTGGCCGGTGGTGTCGAGCCAGTTGGGCACGCCCGGGTCCCGGTGCGCCACCACGTAGCGGCGCACGCCGTCCGGGTCGGTCTCCACCTGGAAGCCGTTCAGGCTGCTGTGGTGGTTGGCGTAGTCGATCGACTCGCCCCACAGGTTCGCCAGGTGGAAGCCGCTGTACTGGGGCTGCACCGGGATCTCGTTCTCGACGATCAGCGCCTCGTCGGTCTCGAGCTCGAAGATCCCGCCGGCGTAGAGGTTCGTGCTCTGGCCGCCGCCGGTGGCGCCGGAGGCCGCGTTCACGGCGTTGAAGGCGTTGCGCGGCATGAAGCGCTCGCCTTCGCTGCCGTCGCGCTTGCCGTACACCTCGAGCAGCACCGTGTAGAACTCGTTCCAGAAGTGCATCTGGCCCTCGACCAGCGCGCCCAGCCGGCGCAGCGCCGCGGCCGCCGCCTCGGGCGAGAGCGGCTCCGGGTGCGCACCCTCGGCTCCCTGCTGGGTGATCGAGAGATGGACCGGCTCCTCGTGCTCCCAGTCGTAGAAGAGCTGGCGCCCGCTGACCCAGCAGGCGTAGCGGTCGAGCGAGCCCTCCGGGTCGTCGGGGTTCGGCCGCGACGCGCGGCGCCAGGTGGGGATGAAGTTGCCCGTGTGGCCGGCGGGACGTTCCGGCGCCAGCAGGATCTCGAAGCTGCCGTCGGCGTCGACGATCAGGTCGGTCGAGTCGAGCCGGCCGGTCTGCGCCTTCACGCCCGGCCGCAGCTCGGCCAGGCTGCCCGAGTCGCCGGCGATGCAGCCGTCGGAGAGCTCGAAGATCAGGTAGTGGGGCGGCACGGCGCCGGCGTGCCCGCGCACCACGTAGCTCTGGTGCCCGTCGATGGGCGCCATGAAGTAGACCGCGTCGGCGTTCTCGATGGTCGCCTTGTTGACCACCGAGAGCGCGTTGCGGAACACCGGGAAGCGCGGGTCCTCGTGGAAGGCCCGCTCGACGGCGCCGTGCACGAAGCCCATCAGGTAGCGGTAGCCCTCGGCCAGGTTCCGATCGGTGGGCGGCGCCGGCATGCGCTCCGGCTGGTCGATGGCGTCGCGCGCACGGGCCAGCGACCCCATCAGGTCGTCCCAGGCCGCGCGCAGGCTCTTCTCCGCTTCCGACATCAGGCTCCTCCTTCCGCGTCCGTGTCCACGTCCCAGCCGTGGCGCTCGAACAGCGGTGCCAGGCGCGTGCGGATCGCGTCGGCCTCCAGGCCGAACTCCGCCAGGCTGTAGGCGTGGCTGGATCGGTGGCTGCGCGCCCGCTTGCCCTCGGCCAGCAGCAGCTCCCGGTACGCCGGCGTCATCGGCAGGTCGAGCGCGCGGTAGACCTGTTCGATGGTGGCGGCCGGGTCGGCCACCGCGTCCCGGTAGTCGACGATGGCGTGGCGCGTCTCCGGGTGGCGCTCGAGCACCTCGAGCGGGTGCAGGTAGGTCTCGAACGACTGCTCCGCCAGCACGCGCAGGCAGCGGCGCTGCCGCTCCTCGTCCCAGCGCAGCCGCTTCCAGGAAAGACGCATCAGCTTCAGCAGGCTGGGAATGGTCTCGTAGGGGTTGCGCAGCGGGACCACGATGCGGGCGTCCGGGAACGCCTCGATCAGCGTCTCCACCCGTCCCGCGAAGACCGGGTTCTTCGACAGGTGGATCTTGTCCGGGCCGTTCAGCGCCAGCTGACGCCGCACGCAGTCGCGGTAGAAGCGCATCAGGCGCCGGCGGCGGCGCGCCGGCCAGCGGTCGACCGAGTAGAAGTCGAGGTCGCCCATGTAGGGCATCTTCGTGATCCAGAAGCCGGAGGCGCACGAGTAGTAGAAGACGATGTCGTCCTCTTCGTACTGGGTGAGCCCCATCTCGTGCACGCCGCGCATGCCGCCGTAGCGCTTCTCCTCCCAGGCCCGGACCCGCCGCTCGAGGGCGCCGCCGAGCCAGCGCGCGTCGGCACGGGCCGCCGCACGGATCAGCTTCTTCTGGAGCAGCGACGGGAAGTAGAGCTCGTAGAGCATGAAGGCGCTGAAGCGCCCCGCGTCGCGGCTCATCAGCCGGTGGACCAGGGTGGTGCCGCTGCGCGCGTGACCGATGACGAAGACGGGCGCCTTCACCCGGGTACGGCGCAGGCTGGGGAAGAGCAGCGGGTCGAGGAAGAAGCAGACGGCGTGGAAGCAGGCCACCAGCGGCACCCACAAGAGCAGCACCGCCAGGTAGGTGCGGCGCGCCCGCGGGTTCCGCTCGCCCCACGCCAGGCGGATCATGCGCCCCCAGTTGCCGAAGTCGAAGTGGAAGAGCACGGCTCAGAGCACGACCGCGTCGAGATCCGCCGGCAGCAGCGCGTCGCCCAGCACGCTCCGCCCGTCCAGGCTGCGGACCGGTCTTCCCACCGCGTGCAGGATCTCGCGGCTCGTCACCGTGCGGCCCACGTGGCGACCGGTCACCAGCTCCAGCGCCGCCTCCGCCATCACCTCGACCGGCTCGGTCATGTCCGGGTTCGCCTTGGCGATGTGGCCGACGAAGCGCGCCGTCTCCTGGGTGAGTACGATCGCCACCGGCGCCATCACGTTCACGAACACACCGTCGGCGGCCACCTCGTGGGCCAGGCCCTCCATGTAGCGGTCGAGCGCCGCCTTGGTCGCGCCGTAGGCGGCGATCACCAGGGCCGCCTCCTGCGTGTCGCGGTAGGGTACGGCGGGCTGGCGGGCCGAGTCGCTGCTGATCGACAGGATCCAGCCGCGCCCGCGCTCGCGCATGCCGGGCAGCGCCTGCTGGGCCAGGTCGACCGGCGCCTGCACGTTCACCTCGAACATCTTCTGGCGGTCCGACAGCTTCGACTGGCTGGGCAGCGCCCAGCTTCCCATGGCGGCGTTGTTCACCAGCACGTCCAGCGGACCGAAGGCCTGCTCGGCCCGCGCCACCAGGTCGGCCCGCTCCTCGGGCGAGACCAGATTGGCCGTGACCGCTGCCGCCCGGCCCCCCGCCTCCTGGATCTCGGCCACAGCCTCGTCGAGCGTGCCCAGGAGGGGTCCGTGGGATCCGCTGCGCGACGCGGACAGCACCACCGCGGCTCCCTCGGCGGCCAGCCGGCGCGCGATGGCCCGGCCGATGCCGCGGCTCGCCCCCGTCACCAGGGCCACCCGGCCCCGGCAGCTCGCCGGCTCTTCCGTCGTCTCCGTCGCCATCGACGCATGATACGCGATGCCGCGGGGCGGTCGGCGCCGATGCAGTAGCATTGGGGGTACCCCGCCAGCCCGAAGGGAGAGACCCATGAGCCAGCCGGACACCGACGTCGTCTACCGCACCTGCAACCTGTGCGAGGCGCACTGCGGCGTGGCCGTCACCGTCGACCGCGCGGCCAACCGGGTGCTCGACATCCGCGGCGACGAGAAGGACGTCATGAGCCGCGGCTACGTCTGCCCGAAGGCGGTGGGCCTGTCGGCGCTGTCCGAGGATCCGGACCGGCTGCGCGCCCCCGTGAAGCGGGTCGGCGACGAGTTCGTCGAGATCGGCTGGGACGAGGCCTACAGCCTGGTGGCGGAGGGGCTCTCGCGGGTGCGCGACGCCCACGGGCCCAACGCCGTGGCCACCTACCTGGGCAACCCGAACGCCCACGACTTCGCCTCGAACCTGTCGGTGCCGGCGCTGGTCCGCGCCCTCGGCACGAAGTGGCGCTTCTCGGCCACCAGCGTCGACCAGTTGCCCAAGCACGTGTCGAGCGCCCTGCTCTACGGCCACATGGGCACCCTGCCCGTTCCCGACATCGACCGCACCGACCACTTCCTGGTGCTCGGCGCCAACCCGCTGGCCAGCAACGGCAGCCTGATGACCGCGCCGGACATGCGCGGCCGCCTGCGCCGGCTGAAGGAGCGCGGGGGGCGGCTGGTGGTGGTGGACCCGCGGCGCAGCGAGACGGCGCGCATCGCCGATCGCCACCTGCCGCTGCGGCCCGGCACCGACGCCCTGTTCCTGTTCGCCCTGATCCACACCCTGTTCGACGAGGATCGGGTCGACCCGGGAGAGTTCGAGCAGCACCTGAACGGTGTGGCGGAGATCCGCGACCTGGCGAGCGAGTTCTCGCCCGAGGCCGTGGCCGAGGCCTGTGGCCTCGAGCCCGGCGAGATCCGCGGCGTGGCCCGCGAGTTCGCGGCCGCCGAGCGCGCCGCCGCCTACGGACGCATCGGCACCTGCACCCAGGAGTTCGGCGCGCTGGCCAGCTGGCTGGTCGACGTGCTGAACGCGCTGACCGGCAACCTGGACCGGGAGGGCGGCATCATGTTTCCCTGGCCGGCCCACGACCCGGCCGACCCGACCCCGCGCCGCAAGGGCCACCTGCCCTACGCGCGCTGGCACAGCCGGGTGCGCGGTCTCCCCGAGTTCGGCGGTGAGCTGCCGGTGGCGACGCTGGCCGAGGAGATCGACACCGACGGCGAGGGTCGCGTCCGCGCCCTGCTGACCGTCGCCGGCAACCCGGTGTGCTCGACGCCCAACGCCGACCGCCTCGACGCCGCCCTCGACCGGCTCGACTTCATGGTCTCGATCGACCTCTACCTGAACGAGACCACCCGCCACGCCGACGTGGTGCTGCCCACCACCGCGCCGCTCGAGCGGCCGAACTACGACATGGTCTTCCACGGCCTGTCGGTGCACAACCACGCCAAGTGGTCGCCGCCGGTGCTCGAGCCGCCGCCGGGCGTGCGGCCGCTGTGGGAGATCGCGCTGGAGATCGCCGGGCGCCTGAACGGCGCGAACCGGGAGGCGGTGGAGGAGCTGCTGCTGGGCGGACTGCTGGCCGCCACGGTCGGCCCGGAGCGGGCCTGCTCCGACGTCGACGAGGCGACGGCCCGCGAGAAGCTGGCCAAGTTCGAGGGTCCGGCGCGCATGCTCGACCTGATGATCCGCGCCGGCCGCTACGGCGACCGCTTCCGCGACGACGGCGAAGGGCTGTCGCTCCAGTCGCTGATCGACTCGGTGCACGGCGTCGACCTGGGTCCGCTGGAGTCGCGCCTGGTCGGCAAGCTCGCCACCGAGAGCGGCAGGGTCGAGCTGGCGCCGCCGCTGCTGGTCGAGGACGTGGCGCGGCTGCGCGAGCGGCTCGACCGGGCCACGCCGCCGCTGGTGCTGATCGGCCGCCGCCAGATCCGCACCAACAACTCCTGGATGCACAACGTGCCGGCGCTGGCCAAGGGCCGCGACCGCTGCACGCTGCTGGTCCACCCGGACGACGCCGCCAAGCACGGTCTCGAACGCGGCGGACGCGCCAGGGTGCGCTCGCGGGTGGGCGAGGTGGAGGCGCCCGTCGAGATCAGCGACGACATGCGGCCCGGCGTCGTCAGCCTGCCCCACGGCTTCGGCCACGACGTCCCCGGGGCCCGCATGCGCGTCGCCGCCGAGAAGCAGCCCGGCGTGAACAGCAACCGGCTCACCGACGAGACCGGCCTGGACACCCTCTCGGGCAACGCCATCCTGAACGGCATCCCGGTGGAGATCGAGTCGGTGGCCCCCGATCGGGAGTCGGCCCTCGTTAGCTAGCTAGCTGCCGCCCTTGTTGCCCTGAAGCACGTCCAGTCCGCGCAGCAGCAGCGGCACGGCACCCGCGATCGCCGGCACCAGACCGACCGCCGCGTTCAGCCCCTCCTCGCTCGAGTAGGCCAGGATCGCCGTGGCCAGCGCCAGCAGCGCCAGCAGCACCAGGCGGATCGTCGACCAGGCGCTCGTACCGGCCTTCTCCTCCCAGACGCGCACCCGCGAGATCGGCTCTGCCTCGAGAACGAACCGGCGGAAGCTCTCGCTCACGATCCGGAAGTCCGGGGCCCGCCGGATCAGCCTCCGCCGCAGCAGGTCGCCCAGCACGTCGACGTTCCGCGGGTTGGCCAGGTTGCCCTTCGCGAGCTGGATCAGCACCAGGCGTTCCTCGCGCGTTAGGTGCAGCCACACCCGGCGGTAGAAGCCTCCTCCCACGTCGCGGATGTGCGCGAGCGCCTGCTCCTCACTCTCGCATCGCTCCACCACGTCGAGATCCACCAGCTTCCGCAGCTCGCTCGACCACGCGCACTCCTCCTGGAGGAGAGCGGCGTGGCGCTTCACGTCCGGGGACCAGGGCTCCTGGGGGAAGCGCTGCTTGCGGAACGTGCCGAGCAGCCGCGTCCAGCGCAGGCACTCCTCCGGCGACGCGGCGTCCTCCTGATCGGACAGCTCCGGGAAGGCGTCCGGGTGCAGGATGCGGAACAGCGGCGAGATCTGCGAGGTCGCGATGATGGAGGTGAGCGGGTTCTCCGCCTGTGCTTCGAGGTAGTCGAGCAGGCGGCGGCGGTACTCGGGCTCGATCACCAGGTCCGTCAGGTCGCGCACGAACAGGATCGATCGCTCGTCCTTGCCCCTCATCAGCAGCAGGGGCGACTGGGCGGGACGCTTGCCCTCCTTCCCCAGCGCGACCCGCTCGTGGACCTCCACGCCCTCGACCGAGATCTCCTCCTGTGCCCGCGCGAGGAGCTTCAGCAGGAAGTCCTCCGGCGGACGGATCAGCAGGTGATGTCGCTGGAAGAAGGCGGTGTCCAGCCCGGGCGCCTGGACCGGCGGCGCGTCCTCCACGTCGAGGCCCAGCACGCGCACCGCCGCCGAGCGGACGATGAAGGCCAGCAGCATCAAGGCGAACGCGACCGAGCCGCCGGCGACGGCCCAGTGGCTCGGCTCCTCGGGCGCGGGAACGCCCAGGCGCTCGGCGTACCACAGCTCGACGCCGCCTCCGGGCAGCCCCGGCGCACACAGCCGGATCTCCGCCGCGTCGGCCGCGTACGACCCGCGGCCCCCTACCCAGATGGGATCGCCGACGCCCGGGTCCCCGCCCGGGAAGAGCCCGTCGCGGGTCTGGCTCGAGACGCGACCGTAGTGCGGGAGATTCCGGGCGAACACCACGGTCAGGTCGAATCGGGAGGGCTCGCCGAGCTCTCCGCAGTCCACGGCTTCCTCGCGGCGGACGCCGCAGGTCCCGACGTCGCCGGGAGACGGGTTCGCCACCAGGAAACGGGGGTAGTGGTGCACGCCGCGACAGCCGGCCTTCTTCGGAAGGTCCACCCGGGCGCGCGGCCGGCTTCCCGCGAAGTGGTCGGGCAGCAACCGCGCCGCGTCGCGCTGGATCGCGTCGCGTCGCGCGAGGACGCGCTTCTGCACGTGGAGCTGATTGAGCTTGGTCGCCCGGTCGCGATGGACCGCCAGGGCGTCCTGGAAGATGCCCGCCGCCGGCACGGCGGCCAGCAGGAGCAGGGTCGCCGTCCCCGCCGCCACGTAGGCGAGCCGATCCGCCGCGCCCAGCGACGAGGCGACCGGCCCGTCCTGGGGCGCGCAGAGCGCGCCCCAGCCCAGGCGCAGCAGGGCGGTCAACAGGCCGCAGGCGACGGTGCCCGGCAGCCAGCCCCAGGCGGACAGCTCGAAATGCTGCAGCACGAACGCGAATGTCGCGATCACCAGCATCACCAGCCCGCCGACCAGCACGCCGCGCGCCACGCGCACGCGGCGCCCCCCCTCGCCCTGCCCCTGCGCATCGAGGACGAGGTAGAGGAAGGGAAGCGCGATCCAGGAGGTGCTGGCGATCGCCAGCACGAGGGGCACACCACTCGACGACAGCGACAGCATCGCCAGCAGCACCAGGGCCGCCGCCAGCGCCAGCGCCACCTGCCGGTAGCGCCGGGCCTGCTCCGGACGCGGCCACAGCCACGACCACGCGACGTCCCGCGTGAGCCGCGAGGTGAGCCCGAGGCCGAACTGGAGGCCCATCAGGTAGAGGAAGATCATGCCGCCCGCGGTCATCAGCAGGTCCAGGTTCACCGCTTCGAAGCGGGCCACGTTGCTGAAAACGACCAGCCGCAGCGGAAGGTGGGCCAGGGGCTTCACGTAGAAGCGGTGCGCCATGCCCCGGTAGCGGGTCGTGGCGTGCCCCCCGCGGTCCGAGGCGAGCAGGCTCTGCACCTCCTCGTCGGAGCCCACCTCGACGAGCAGGTTCTCGACCAGCACCCGGCCCGGGTCCGAGTGGTAGAGGACCTTCCCCGTATCCTGCTCGACCACCGCGAAGCCGAAGGTCAGCGGCAGGACCGCCTCCCAGAAGGAGAACAGGCGCCCGCCCATGGCGACCGCCGCCAGGTCGTCGTGGTCGTCCGGGTACGCCCGCGCGGCGGCGCTCACCACCGTCAGCGGCCAGCCGTGGTCGTAGGTCTCGATGCGCCACAGGTAGATGTCCTCGACCTCGCCGCTCTCGTTCCGGGTGACGGGCCAGAGCGGACCGTCCCGCGCGTGGAGGAAGTATGGGCGGTTCGGCACCGCGATCTTCACCACGCTCATCTGGCGGTTCGTGAGCTGGAGACCGCGCTGGGTGCCGCCGTGATCCAGGCGGAACGCCACGTCGTAGATGGGGTGTTCCGCGTCGGCGCTCCAGTCGCGGGCCACGGCCAGCGGCGGCCGGTCGGCACGATTCTCGGCGAGGATCGCGTTCAGCGCGCGTTCGGTGTGCCTGGTCAGATCCCCGCAATCGGCGCGCATCTCGCCGCGCTTCATGCGGAAGTCGACACAGGAGAGCTCGAACTCCGCACGCCGCAGCGTCGTCACCAGATCGTCGAGCTCCGCATCGAAGTCGCGGGCCATCTCGGTGGCGATCCTCTCGACCGTGGCGTCGATCTCGCGCCGGATCTCGAAGAAGACGAAGGTGTCGAGCAGGCCCACCGTCACGAGCGCGGTCCCCATCAGGCCCGATCCGGTGAGGAGGAAGGCGTCGCTGGGAGTGAGCTTCTCCGTTCGGCTGATCAGCCAGATCTTCAGCCAGGGCCAGGCGAGGACCCCCAGCAGCAATCCGCCGCCGAAGACCGACCAAACGGTCACGGGAATGCTCCGCACCTGGGACAGGAAGTGGTCCCGGCGGATCAGGCCCACCGTGTACCAGTGCGGCGCCTCACCGTCGCCCGCCTGCATCAGCGGAACCCGCACCGGATGCACGTAGGCATCGTACGAGGCGCCCGCGGCCTCGAGACGCTCGCGATACGAGAGCATGGAGCCACCGGAGACGACGTCCGGAGCGGACCCCTTCTCCGGGTCGGGCTCGGGAGCGGAAGCTCCCTGGCGCGCCGCCACGCGTCGCCCGACCCGGACGCCGAGCGCCTCGAGGCGCAGGCCTCCGCCGTCCGTCTGATGGAGCACCTTCCCGGCGCCGTCGACGATCAGGAAGACGTCGAACTCGGCCCTGACCGAGTCGTTGTCGATCAGTCCTGCCAGCGGCAGGGACGCCGTGATCGCCGGAAGCTGGACCGCGGGCCGGGCTTCGGCGGGCGCGTCTCCGCAGTGGCGCACGCCCTCGCTCTCCACGAAGCGCTCGTCGACCACGCAGCGGCACTTGCCGGCCACCAGCCGCGCCCCCTGCGCAGACGGCTCCAGCCTGAAGCGGAGATCGGAGCCGGTTCGACCCGCCGGACACCAGGGCGCGGCCTCCGGGCCCTCGGCGATCGCGAACTCGATGCGCTCGTAGCGCGGCGTCCGGCGCAGGCCCGCCATGTAGGCCCGGATCCGCTCGAGACGCTGCCGCGCCGTCTCGCGGCGCTGGAGCTTCTCTTCGAGCTCAGCCTGGCGGGCCAGCAGCTCTCGCGCGGAGGCGGTGTGCGCCGACTTGCGACGCCTGAGCAGGGTCTGCGCGCGCCGGTAGCCCCGGGCGTGCTCGTCCATCTCCTCCGCCACCTGGCGGAAGGCCCGCTCCTCCGCTTCGAACGTGCGTCGCAGCCGCTCGACGGTGGTACCCTGGCTCGCAATGCGGCAGGCGTTCGATCGGGGCGCTCCGCAGCTGGGCGTGGCCACGTCCATGGCTTGGACGTCGCTGTATACCGCGGCCACCTCGTACCCCTGGTGGGATTCCCTCGACTTCTCGCGACGCAGATCCGCCTCGAGGTCGGCCAGGAGATCCTCGGCGCGATAGAACGCCTCGCGCGCGCGAACGTACCGATCCACCTGGTCCTGGAAGCTCCGGCTCGCGTCCCGGTAGGAGGCATCGGAGTCGACCACGTGCTCCCGCAGTTCTCCGGAGGCAGCGAAGCGTCGCTCCGAGACGGCAACGCCGTCGCGGGCGGCGTGGACCTGCCGGGTCGCCTCCTCGAGCGCCGCCTCGAGCATGCGGACGTCGCCGAGCTCGTTCACCTCGGAGAAGCGGAACAGCGGCTCCAGTGCCGACAACCGCGTGGCCAGCTGTCCCCGGGCCTCGTCCAACGCGCGGAACTTGCGCCCCGTCAGGTAGTCGCTCTGCGACTCCACGTAGAGGAAGCGGTAGAGCACGAACGGGACGACGATGACCGCGCCGACCACCACCGTCAGGAACGTGAAGCGTCGCAGATCGCGGACGGCGGCCATCGCACCTCTCGCGAAGTGGGGGCGGCGTCCCTCGTGAAGGGCGCACCGGGGGTTGCCCCAGCGTGCTGCCTGCGAGCCGATCGCTCAACGCAAGTGTGCTTGCGGCGGGCCGCGTGCCCCGGACCCGCCTGCCCTCAGCGCGCGTCGCCTCCGGCGGGCGCGATCCCGCGCCGGTTGCGCGCCATTCGCAGGTTGAGCATCTCCACCAGCACCGAGAAGGCCATCGCGAAGTAGATGTATCCCTTCGGGATGTGCAGGTCGAGGCCGTCGGCCACCAGCACCATGCCGATCAGCAGCAGGAACGAGAGCGCGAGCATCTTCACCGTCGGGTGGCGTTCGACGAAGTCGCCGATGGGGCCGGCGAAGGCCATCATCGCCGCGATCGCGATCATCACGGCGGTGATCATGATCCACAGCTCGCGCACCATGCCCACCGCGGTGATCACCGAGTCGAGCGAGAACACGACGTCGAGCAGCATGATCTGAAGGATCACCATGCCGAAGGTCGGGGCGGCCGCGACCACCCCTTCCGACTCGACGCCCTCGACCTTGTGGTGGATCTCGACGGTGGCCTTGCCCAGCAGGAAGAGCCCGCCCAGGATCAGGATCAGGTCGCGGCCCGAGATCTCCTCCCCCAGGACCGTGAACAGCGGCGCGGTCAGCCCCACGATCCACGCCAGGCTCACCAGCAGCAGCACCCGCATGACCAGCGCCGCCAGCAGGCCCAGGCGCCGCGCCCGCAGCCGTTGGTGGGCCGGGAGCTTGCCGGCCAGGACCGTGATGAACACGATGTTGTCGACGCCCAGCACCAGCTCCAGGGCGGTGAGCGTCAGCAGCGCGATCCAGATCTCGGGGTTCAGGGCGACTTCCACGGGGGCTCCTCGTCCGGTGATCCGGAGGCTAGTTTGTAGAGGATGAGCGAGAAACGAGACCTCTACGAGATCCTGGGCGTCCCGCGCGACGCCGAGCTCGACGTCATCCGGAAGGCCTACCGCAAGCTCGCCCGCCAGAACCACCCGGACCTGAACCCGGGCGACGCCGCCGCGGAGGAGCGCTTCAAGGAGATCTCGCGTGCCTGGGAGGTCCTGGAGGACCCGGAGAAGCGGCGCAACTACGACGAGTTCGGCGAGGTGTCCCTGGAGAGCGGATTCGACCCGGAGGAGGCGCGCAAGATGCGCGAGGCCTTCGGCGCCCGCTTCGGCTTCGAGGGCCGCCCCGAGACCGGTCCGGCCGGCGCCGAATTCCAGTTCGGCGACCTGGACGACCTGCTCGGGCGCTTCTTCGAGGGGCGCCGGGGCCCCAGCCAGGGCATCCGCCTGCGCGGTGCGGACCTCGAGGCGAGCCTCGAGCTCGACTTCATGGAGGCGGTGCGCGGCGGCGAGAAGCGCCTCTCGCTCGCCCGACCCGACGCCTCGGGGCGTCCGGTCCCCGAGTCGGTGACCGTGCGCATTCCGCCGGGCGTGAACGAGGGCGGGCGGCTGCGCCTGCCGGGCAAGGGGGCGCCCGGCGTGGGCGGCGGTCCGCCGGGCGACCTGCACGTGTCGCTGCGCGTGCGTCCACACCCGGTCTTCCGGCGCGACGGGCGCAACCTGCTGCTGGACCTCCCGCTGACGGTCCGCGAGGCGACCCTCGGCGCGCGCGTGGAGGTTCCGACCCTCGACGGCCGCGCGACCCTGACCATCCCGCCCGGCACCGACAGCGGTACCCGGCTGCGCATGCGCGGCAAGGGCGTTCCGGCCGCGGGCGGCGGGGCGCCCGGCGACCTGCTGGTGCGCGTGGAGATCCGGGTGCCGCGCGATCCCGACGCGGAGACGCGGGCCGCCCTCGAAGGGCTCGCCCGCTTCGAGGATCCGGAGATCCGGAAGGGGCTCTTCTCATGACCCGTCGCGTGCGCATCGAGGAGGTGCTGGTCTACCTGGGCGTCGGCGACCGCTCGCTGCTCGAGCAGCTGCGCGCGGAGGGCCTGTTCGAGGGCGACGAGCTGAGCCCCGACGAGGCGGAGGAGCTGCGGCTGGCCCGGGTGCTGATGGAGGAGCTGGGCGTGAACGCCGCCGGCGTGGACGTGGCCCTCCACCTGCGCCGGCGCCTGTTCGCCCTGGAGGCCCGGGCGCGCGCCCTGGCCGAGGCCATGGCCGACGAGCCCACCAGGCGCTGAGCCGAAGCCCGGCGCCCGGCTAGAGGTCGGCGAGGGCCATGCCCAGGGCTCCGTAGCGCTCGCCGGCGGCGGCGCCGCGCGGCATCACCTCGTCGATGCGCGCCAGGTCCTCGGGCTCCAACACGACGTCCACCGCGCCGGCGTTGTCCTCCAGGTACCTGCGCCGCTTGGTCCCGGGAATCGGCACGACCCGATCGCCCTGGGCCAGCAGCCAGGCAAGGGCCAGCCGGCCGGGCGTGCAGCCCTTCTGCTTCGCGATGGCCTCGACCTCGGCCACCAGCGCCAGGTTGCGCTCGAAGTTCTCCTGCTCGAAGCGCGGTGTGGTGCGCCGGAAGTCGTCGTCGCCCAGGTCGTCCAGGCTCTTCACCTGACCGGTCAGGAAGCCGCGCCCCAGCGGGCTGTAGGGCACGAAGCCGACCCCCAGCTCCCGGCAGGCCTCGAGGATGCCGCCCTCGCGCTCCGGGTCCCGGCTCCACAGCGAGTACTCGGTCTGCACCGCCGCGATGGGGTGCACCGCGCAGGCCCGCCGCAGGGTGTCGGCAGACACCTCGGAGAGCCCCAGGTGGCGCACCTTGCCCGCCTTCACCAGCTCGGCCATCGACCCGACCGTCTCCTCGATGGGCACCTGCGGGTCGACCCGGTGCTGGTAGTAGAGGTCGATCTCGTCGAAGCGCAGCCGCATCAGGCTGGCGTCGCAGGCCTGGGTGACGTACTCGGGCCGGCCGCACACCCCGACCACCCGACCATCCCTGCGCTGGAAGCCGAACTTGGTGGCCAGCACGATGCGATCGCGCCAGCGGCGCTCGCGCACGAAGGATCCGATGAGCTCCTCGTTGTGGCCGTTGCCGTAGGCGTCGGCGGTGTCCCAGAAGCAGACGCCCAGGTCGACCGCCCGCTCGAGGGTGGCGACGCACTCGGCCTGGTCCGGCGTGCCGTAGAACTCGGACATGCCCATGACGCCGAGACCGATGGCCGAGACCGTGAGCTCCGGGCCGAGATTGCGCTGCTGCATCGCTCCTCCAGGGCCGATTCGGGCCGGGAGCCGGCCGCTCGGGGGAGGATGCAGCCTACCCCAAAGCGGTTCAGGAGGGAGCCGCGGGGCGCCGATACGGGAGGGTCGGGCCGCAGGCCCCAGGAGCAGGCATGCAGGCCACCCAACAGGCTTCCCCTTCAGCGCTTCGGCGACGAGGGGACCCCAGGACCTGGCCCGGCGCGCTCCTCCGCTTCGTGACCCACGTGGTCGAGACGGGCGTGCCCGACCGGCTGGTCGACGCCGACGAGCGCCGCCGCGCCCGCATCGTGCTGAGCTTCACGCTGGTGCTGATCCTGCTCGGTGTCGAGGCGGTGGTCTTCTTCACCTGGAGCCTGCGGGACGACCTGGCGCTGCTGGTCACCGGCGCCCTGCTGGCCGCGCTCGGGCTGGTGCTGGGGGTCCCCGCGGCGCTGCGCCGCGACCGCGCCGCGCTGGCGGCCAACCTGGTGATCGGCGGCTCCTTCCTGGTGATCGGCACCTCGATCCTGGTGGTGGGCGGCGTCCGGGCCCCGGTGCTGCACTGGCTGGCGCTGCTCCCCATGCTGGCGGTGCTGATGGGCGCCCGCCGCTCGGCCTGGCTGTGGGTGGGCGTGGCGATCGCGAGCGTCAGCGGCCTGGTGGCCCTGGACGGCTTCGGCATCCGCCTGCCCGACCAGCTCGGCGCGAACCGGCTCCAGGGAGGGCTGCTCTGGGTGCAGCGCTACGTCGACGTCGGCTCCTGGGTGGGCATCCTGTTCGCCGTCGCCATGGTCTACGAGGCGCAGAAGAAGCGTCAGACCCGGGAGCTGGCCGAGAAGAACACCCAGCTCGAGCTGGAGGTCGCCCACCGCAGCCGCGCCGAGGAGCGCAACCAGTACCTCGCCTACTACGACGATCTGACCGCGCTCCCGAACCGCCGCCTGTTCCAGGCCCAGCTGCGCACCGCCATGGAGCAGGCACCGCGCCTGGACCGCCAGGTCGCGGTCCTGTTCCTCGACCTGGACGGGTTCAAGGAGGTGAACGACACCCACGGCCACGCCCAGGGCGATCGCCTGCTCCAGCGCGTGGCCGAGCGGCTCACCAGCTGCATCCGCGTCTCCGACGTCGCCGCGCGCGCCAGCCACGGCGATCCGCACGTGGTGTCGCGACTCGGGGGCGACGAGTTCACCATCCTGCTCACCTGCATCCGCGACCACCGCGAGGCGGCCCTGGTGGCGCAGCGCATCCTGGCCTGCCTGGGTCCGGCCTTCCCTCTCGGCAACTGCGAGGTGTTCATCACCGCCAGCATCGGGATCGCCGTGCACACGGCGCGGACCCGCGGCGTGGAGGACCTGCTGCGCAACGCGGACCTGGCCATGTACCACGCCAAGGAGTGCGGCAAGAACAACTTCCAGTTCTTCGACGACTCGATGAACACCGACCTGGTTCGCCACAGCACGCTCGCCAACGACCTGCGCCGCGCGCTCGACCGGGGCGAGCTGCGTCTCCACTTCCAGCCGATCGTGGCGGCCGACGACCGGCGCATCGTGGCCGTCGAGACGCTGGCGCGCTGGACCCACCCGGAGGAGGGTCCGATCCCGCCAGGCGAGTTCATCCGGGTGGCGGAGGAGAGCGGTCAGATGGTGGCGCTGGGCGCCTGGATCTTCCGCGAGGCCTGCCGCCAGTACGCCCGCTGGCGCGACGCCGAGCTGGCTCCGCCGCGCATCGCGGTGAACGTCTCCGGCCTCCAGCTGCGCCGCGGCGCCCTGGCCAAGACGGTTCTGAGCCAGCTGCGCGAGTTCGATCTGGAGCCAGAGTGCCTGGAGCTCGAGGTGACCGAGGGCGCCATGCTGGTCGACGAGGACGAGGCCTCGCGCTGCCTCGAGGAGATGAAGAACCTGGGCGTGCGCGTGGCGATCGACGACTTCGGCACAGGCTACTCCTCGCTGAGCTACGTCAAGCGCTTCCCGGTCGACGCGCTGAAGATCGACCGCTCCTTCGTGCGCGACGTCGA
>JBNLVK010000178.1:0-23901 GCA_050618055.1 Myxococcota bacterium | reverse complement strand
AGCGCCACCGGGCGCCCGGCCACCGCGTCCAGGCGGCGCTGGCACTCCTCGCGCGACAGGGTCGTGCCCTGGAAGGCATCGACCACCACCAGCGCCTCGCCGGTGCACTTCAGCAGGAAGTGGCCCGGGAAGGAGATGCCCGCCGCCTCGACGCCGGCGCGCTCCGCCACGGCCAGGTAGACCAGCGACAGGCTGATGGGGATGCCGAGCCGGCGCTCGAGCACCTCGTTCAGGTAGCTGTTGCGCGGATCGTAGTAGTCGTCCCGGTTGCCGCGGAAGGCCAGCTCGGAGAACAGGAAGCGGTTCAGCGCGCCGACCCGGTCGGGCAGGCGCTCGTGGCCGGCCAGCCGCAGCGCCGCGTCGGCGGCCAGGGCGTCGAGCTTCGCCAGCTCGGCGGCGACGTCGAGCTCCGGGTACTCCTCGGCCGCGATCCACAGCGCCGCCTCGGCCAGGTCGATGTCGGCGTCCGGGAGGCTCGCGATCTCCGCGAACGCCTCGCGGGGCGTGGTCATTCCGCCCAGAAGGCGTCGACCGCGTACTGGTCGCGCGCCACCGACCAGGCCTCCGCCAGCCGGTCGAGCTCCATGCGCAGCAGCAGCACGTAGCCGGTCTCGAGCCGGCGCTCGCCGCGCCGGCCGGTCACCCGGTAGAGCAGGGCGGTGTGCAAGTCGCCGACCAGCACGTCGGACAGCTCGGTGACGAACTCGTCCGAGTCCTCGCCCAGGCTCGCCAGGTAGTCGAGCACCACCTCGCGACCCTGGTAGTCGCCGCTCTTGGGCCCGCGGCCCGAGGCGTGCCAGGTGATGTCGTCGGTGGTGAGGCGCGCCAGCGTCTCCAGGTCGGCGGTGGAGACCGCCTTCCACAGGGCGCGCGCCAGCTCTTCGTGGGGGTGGGAGGGCACGGCCCCCATCATACGAGAAGCGCTGCCCGCGCGTACGCCGTCCTCTACCCTGGCCGGGTGGACGAGCCGCTGTGGCAGCCCTCGGAGGAGCGCGTGCGCGCCGCGGCCCTGACCGCGTTCGCCCGCTTCGCCTGCGCCCGATCCGACACACCCTTCGGCGGCGGCGACTACGCAGCACTGCACGCCTGGTCGGTGGAGCGGCCGGAGGCCTTCTGGGACGCGGTCTGGCGCTTCTGCGACGTGCGGGGCGACGGCCCCGGTCCGGCGCTGCGCCGCGACGCCCCGGGCATGCTGGGCACCCGCTGGTTCCCGGAGGCCCGGCTGAACTTCGCCGAGAACCTGCTGCGCGGCGACGCGTCGCGTCCGGCGCTGGTGTTCCGCGGCGAGACCGGCGCCACGCAGCGCCTCGACCTGGGGGAGCTGCGCGGCCGGGTGGCGTCGCTGGCGGCGACGCTGGCCGGCTTTGGGGTGGGACCCGGCGACCGGGTGGGCGCCGTGCTGCCCAACGTGCCGGAGACGGTGGTGGCGGCCCTGGCCACCGCCAGCCTGGGCGCCGTCTGGTCCTCCTGCTCCCCCGACTTCGGCGTGCAGGGCGTGCTCGACCGCTTCCTCCAGATCCAGCCGAAGCTGCTGCTGACCGTCGACGGCTACTTCTACGGCGGCCGGCGGCACGACGTGCGCGGGCGCGGCGCCGACGTCCGCGCGAGCCTGCCGAGCGTCGAGCGCTGGGGCGTGGTCGCCCATGCCGAGGCCGAGCCCGACCTGCCGGACGGCGCCGAGCCCTTCGCGTCCTGGGTCGACGCCAACGCCGGTGCCGCGCCCCGCTTCGAGCGCTTCCCCTTCGACCATCCCCTCTACGTGCTCTACTCGTCGGGCACCACCGGACCGCCCAAGTGCATCGTGCACGGCGCCGGCGGCACGCTGCTCCAGCACCTGAAGGAGCACCGCCTGCACGTCGACCTGCGCCCGGGCGAGCGCTTCTTCTACTTCACCACCTGCGGCTGGATGATGTGGAACTGGCTGGTGTCGGGTCTGGCGTCGGAGGCGACGCTCCACCTCTACGACGGTTCGCCGAGCCACCCGGACGTGCGCGTGCTGTTCGACCACGCCGAGCGCGAGCGCATCGACGTGTTCGGCACCTCGGCCAAGTTCCTGGACGCGGTGGCCAAGTCGGGCTTCGTGCCGCGCGAGGCCTGCGACCTCTCGTCGCTGCGCACGATCCTCTCCACCGGGTCGCCGCTCTCTCCCGAGGGCTTCGACTTCGTCTACCAGAAGGTGGCGCCGCACGCGTGTCTGTCGTCCATCGCCGGCGGCACCGATATCGTGTCGTGCTTCGTGCTCGGCAACCCGACGCTGCCGGTGTGGCGCGGCGAGATCCAGTGCCGCGGCCTCGGCATGGCGGTGGAGGTGTTCGACGACGCCGGACGCCCGGTGGTGGGCGAGAAGGGCGAGCTGGTGTGCACGCGTCCCTTCCCGTCCATGCCGGTGGGCTTCTGGAACGATCCGGACGGGGCGCGCTACCGCGCCGCCTACTTCGAGCGCTTCCCGGACGTCTGGTGCCACGGCGACTGGGCGGAGCGGACGCCGCGCGGCGGCATGATCATCCACGGCCGCTCCGACGCGGTGCTGAACCCGGGCGGCGTGCGCATCGGCACCGCCGAGATCTACCGGCAGGTGGAGTCGCTGCCCGAGGTGCTGGAGGCGCTGGTGGTCGGCCAGGACTGGGAGGGCGACGTGCGCGTGGTGCTCTTCGTGGTGCTGCGCGAGGGCGAGCGGCTCGACGACGCGCTGCGCGCGAAGATCGCCGCGCGCATCCGCAGCAACGCGACGCCGCGCCACGTGCCGGCGCGCATCCTGTCCGTACCCGAGATCCCGCGCACGCGCAGCGGCAAGATCGTGGAGCTGGCGGTGCGCGAGGTCGTCCACGGGCGCCCGGTGAAGAACCGCGAGGCGCTGGCCAACCCGGAGGCGCTGGCCCACTTCGCCGACCGCGAGGAGCTGGCGGTCTGAGCGCGCGGGACTTCACGCTGGCGGTCCACGGCGGCGCGGGCAACGTCCGCGAGGGCGAGGGCGGCTACGCCCGCGTGGCGCGGCCGGGTCTGGAGGAGGCGCTGGCCGCTGGCGGCCGGGTGCTGGCGTCCGGCGGGTCGGCGCTGGATGCGGTGGTGGCCGCGGTGGTCGTGCTGGAGGACTGCCCCGTCTTCAACGCCGGCTGCGGCGGGGTGCTGAACGCGCAGGGCGAGCTCGAGCTGGACGCGGCGCTGATGGAGGGCACCACGCGCCGGGCCGGCGCGGTGGCGGGGCTGCGCGGCTTCCGCCCCGTCGAGGCGGCGCGGGCGGTGCTGGAGGACGATCGCCACGTGCTGCTGGCCGGAGCGGGCGCCGACGCCTTCGCGCGGGAAGCGGGTCTCGCGCCGGTGGACGCGGCGGGCTGGATCACCGGGTTCCGCCGCGAGCAGTGGCGGCGCCACCTCGCCGCGCTGGAGGCAGACCGCAGCGGCGGCACCGTCGGGGCGGTCGCCCGCGACGGCGCCGGCCGGCTGGCCGCCGCCACCTCCACCGGCGGCATCCTGGGCAAGCGGCCGGGACGCGTGTCGGACAGCGCGCTCGTCGGCAGCGGAACCTGGGCCGACGACCGGAGCTGTGCCGTCTCGGCCACCGGCGAGGGCGAGCTCTTCATCCGCGCCGCCTTCGCCGCGCGCATCGACGCGGCCCTGCGCGGCGGCGTGCCGCTGGCCGCCGCCTGCGACGCGGCGCTGGCCGAGGTGTCCGGCCTGGGCGGCAGCGGCGGCTGCATCGCCGTCGACCGCGACGGCAACGTGGCCATGCCCTTCGACACGCCGGGCATGCCGCGCGGGGTGCTGCGCCCGGGCGGGCCGCCGCGGGTCGCGCTGCTGGCAGACCCGCTCTAGTGGTCTTCAGCTCCCAGATCTTCCTGTTCGCGTTCCTGCCGGCGGTGCTGCTGGCCTACCTGGCGGTGCGCGGCATCGGCGCGCGCAACGCGGTGCTGCTGGCGGCGAGCCTCTTCTTCTACGCCTGGGGCGAGGGCGCCTACCTGGGCGTGCTGTTGGCGTCGATCGCCGTGAACCACGGGCTCGGGCGCTGGATCGCGCGTCGCCCCGTCGGCCAGGGCGGGGTGCCGCTCGTGCTGGCCGTCACCGCCAACCTGCTGCTCCTCGGCTTCTTCAAGTACGCGGGCTTCCTGTCGGGCGGCGCGGTGCCGGCGCTCGCGGACGTCCACCTGCCCCTCGGCATCTCCTTCTTCACCTTCCAGGCCATCACCTACGTGGTCGACGTGGCGCGCGGCCACGCGCCGGCCCAGAAGAGCCTGTTCCGCACGGCGCTCTACATCGCGCTGTTCCCCCAGCTGATCGCCGGACCGATCGTGCGCTACCAGGCGATCGCGGCGCAGCTGGCCCGGCGCGTCGTCTCGCGCGAGGGCTTCGCCGTCGGCATCCGCCGCTTCAGCATCGGGCTCGGCAAGAAGGTGCTGGTCGCCAACGGCCTGGCGGTGACCGCCGACGCGGTCTTCGCCGTGCCGTCCCACGAGCTGACCGCCGCCGTCGCCTGGCTCGGGGTGGTCTGCTACGCGCTCCAGATCTACTTCGACTTCTCCGGCTACTCGGACATGGCGATCGGCCTGGGCCGCATGTTCGGCTTCCGGCTGCCCGAGAACTTCGACCACCCCTACGTGTCGCGCTCGATCCGCGAGTTCTGGCGCCGCTGGCACATCACCCTCTCGACCTGGTTCCGCGACTACCTGTACGTGCCGCTGGGCGGAAGCCGGCGGGGTGCGGTGCGCACGGCGTGCAACCTGCTGCTCGTGTTCGCCCTGTGCGGCCTGTGGCACGGCGCGGCCTGGCAGTTCCTGGTCTGGGGGCTCTTCCACGGCGCCTTCCTGGCGGTGGAGCGCAGCGGCTTCGGCGACGCCCTGGCCCGCGCCCCCCGCCCGCTCCAGCACGTCTACGTGGTGGCGGTCTTCCTGGTGGGCTGGGTGTTCTTCCGCGCCGACGACCTGACCCGGGCCGGCGCGTTCCTCGCCGCCATGGCCGGCTTCGGCGCGGCGGACGCCGGGCCCCACGCGCTGGCCACCTACTGGAGCGGCGAGGTGGCGCTGTGGCTGGCGGTGGGCGTGGTCGGGTCGACGCCCTGGTGGGTGCGGCTGCGCGAGGGCGCCGCCGCGTCGCCGCCGGCGAGCCGCTGGGCCGAGACGCTGCTGTGCGTCGGGGTGTGGTGGGCCTGCGCCGCCACCCTGGCGGCGGGCGGGCACGACCCCTTCATCTACTTCCGGTTCTGATGGCGACGACGAGCGACACACGCCAGGTGCACTGGGCCGACTGGGCGCGCATCGCGCTCTTCGCCCTGTTCCTGGTGCTGCCGGCGCTGCGCGCCAGCCTGGACGGCTGGACGCCCAGCCACCCGGAAGCGCGCCGCGAGCCGGCGCCCTGGCCCGGGACGTGGAGCCCGCCCGCCTTCGAGGACTGGTTCGACGACCGGCTGGGCTTCCGCGGCTCGCTGGTGAGGGCGCACGCCTTCGTCAAGGTGTTCGGGCTGCGTACGTCGCCGGACGCGCAGGTGCGCCTCGGCCGCGACGGCTGGCTGTTCTTCGACGGAGGGTCGAAGCTCGATCAGGCGGACCGGGTGGTGCACCAGGCGCGGGGCACGCGGCGGCTGTCCGAGGTCGAGCGGGCGGTGCTGCTCCACGGCTTCGTCGAGCGGCGGGACATGCTGGCGAAGCTGGACGTTCCCTACCTGCTGGTCTTCGCGCCGAACAAGCCCACGATCTACGGCGAAAAGCTCCGGCCTCCCGCGGCGCCGGCCGCCGAGACCCCCCTCGACCAGGTGCTGCGCGACCTGTCCGGGGCCGGCGTGCGCGCCCTCGACCTGCGGCCGGCGCTGCGCGCGGCGAAGTCGCAGGGCCTCGTCTACTACCGGACCAACAGCCACTGGAACGCGCTGGGCGCCGAGGTGGCCGCGCGCGAGATCCTGCGCGCGCTGGAGCGGCCGCTTCCCGCGGCGCCGCGTGCGGTCGCCTGGGAGCGGGAGCCGGGCAGCAACCTGGCGGCGATGCTCGCCCTCGCCCCGTCCTTCCGGGAGGAGGTGCCGGTGCTCGAGCACGCGGCGCCGCGCCGGGCCGTGCGCCGGCCCGACGCGGAGGTCCTCGGATCGGACTACTTCCGCCGGCGCCCGAAGCTGCGCGAGGAGTTCGAGACCCGCGGGCTCGTCTTCACGGTGTACGAGGTCGCCGACCCGTCGCTGCCCACGGCGGTGGTGCTGGTCGACTCGTTCGGAGCCTGGCTGATGGAGCCCCTGTCCGAGCACTTCCGCACGACGACCTGGCTGCACCGCCAGACCCCCCAGGGCCTGGTGCGGCGCGTGGTGCGGGACCTCTCGCCCGACTTCGTGATCGAGGAGCGGGTGGAGCGCTCGCTCGTGCACGAATAGGGCGGCGGCGGGGCCTACTTCGCGTAGCCGCGCCTGCGCAGCCCCGCGCGGATCTCGTCGAGGATGGCCGGGTCGTCGATGGTGGGCGGCGTGCGCCACGGCTCGCCGTCGGCGATCCTGCGCAGGGTCCCGCGCAGCACCTTGCCCGACCGGGTCTTCGGCAGCCGCTCCACCACCAGCGCCTGCTTGAAGGCGGCCACCGGTCCGATGCGCTCGCGCACCAGTGCCACCAGCTCCTGCTCGAGCTCGGCTTCGTCGCGCAGGGTGCCCGCGTTCAGCACCACGAAGCCGAGCGGCAGCTGGCCCTTGATCGGGTCGGCCACGCCGCAGACCGCGCACTCGGCCACCTGCGGGTGGGACGCCAGCACCTCTTCCAGCGCGCCGGTGGAGAGCCGGTGGCCCGCCACGTTGATGACGTCGTCGGTGCGGGCCATGATCCACAGGTAGCCGTCCTCGTCCACGTGCCCGGCGTCGGCGGTCTGGTAGTAGCCGGGGAAGCGCTCCAGGTAGGCCCGCTCGTAGCCGGCGTCGTTCTCCCAGAGCGTGCGCAGGCAGCCCGGCGGCAGCGGCAGCTTCACCACGATGTGACCCGTCTCGCCCGGGGGAAGCTCCTCGCCGTCGTCGGAGAGCACGCGCACGTCGTAGCCGGGCACCGCCTTGGTGGGCGAGCCGCGCTTCACGGGCAGCGGCTCGATGCCCATGCAGTTGGCGGCGATCGGCCAGCCGGTCTCGGTCTGCCACCAGTGGTCGATGACCGGCACGCCCAGCGCCCGCTCGCACCAGGCGACCGTGTCCGGGTCGGCGCGCTCGCCGGCCAGGAACAGGGTGCGCAGCGACGACAGGTCGTGGTGCGCGACGCCCTTGGCGTCCGGATCCTCGCGCTTGATGCCGCGCAGGGCGGTGGGCGCGGTGAACAGCGCGTTCACGCCGTGCTGCTCCACGACCCGCCAGAAGGCCGCCGCGTCCGGCGTGCCCACCGGCTTGCCCTCGTAGAGGACGGTCGTGCAGCCGAGCAGCAGCGGCGCGTAGACGATGTAGCTGTGGCCGACGACCCAGCCGATGTCCGAGGCCGCCCAGAAGACGTCGCCGGGCTGCATGCCGTAGACGTTGCGCAGGCTCCACTTGAGGGCGACGGCGTGGCCGCCATGGTCGCGCACCACGCCCTTCGGCATGCCGGTGGTGCCCGAGGTGAAGAGCACGTAGAGCGCCTCGCCGGACTGCACCGGCACCGGATCCACGGGCGTGGCGGCGGCGACCGTCTCCCGCCAGTCGAGGTCGCGCCCCGGCACCCGCTCGGCGCGGGCCTGCTCGCGCTGGAGCACCAGGCAGTGGTCCGGCTTGTTGCTGGCCCGGTCGATCGCCTCGTCGAGCATGGGCTTGTAGGGCACGACGCGACCCGGCTCGAGCCCGCAGGACGCCGCCAGCACCACCTTCGGCGCCGCGTGCTGGATGCGCTGGGCCAGCTCGCCGGCGGCGAAGCCGCCGAACACCACGGCGTGGACCGCACCGATGCGCGCACAGGCCAGCATGCCGATCACCGCCTCGGGCACCATCGGCATGTAGACGAGCACCCGGTCGCCGCGCTCGACCCCCAGCGCCCGAAGCGCCCCGGCGAGACGGGCCACCTCGTCCTTCAGCTCGGCGTAGGTGTAGCGGCGCACCTCGCCGGTCATGGCGCTGTCGTACACCAGCGCGGTGCGATCGCCGTGGCCGGCGGCCACGTGCAGGTCGACGGCGTTGTAGCAGGTGTTCAGGATGCCGCCGGGGAACCAGGAGGGGTAGCGGGGATCCTCGGCGTTCAGCACCGCGCGGGGGCGCCGCACCCACTCGATGTCGTTGGCCGCCCGCGCCCAGAAGGCCTGCGGGTTGGCGAGGGACTGCTCGTGGACTTCGCGATGGCTCGGCATGGGGCCGACAGCATACGCGGACTGCTCAGGGCGCGCGGCCCACGGCGGCCAGGCTCTCGGCCAGGCATTCCCGGAAGCCGGGCATCCGCTGGAGCCCGCCGGCGGGCGGCAGGGCCTCGACCGCCCGCACGGTGTCGGCGTCGGCGCCCACGGCCCGGTTCACCCGGCAGGCCATCTCGAGCAGGTTCGCCTCGAGGGCGTAGCTGGTCCAGCCCTGCGGGCGCCGCAGCCCGAGCAGCGCGTCGACCTGCTGCTTGGCGCGGTCCAGCTCGCCGGCCTTCACGTAGGCGAGCACGAGGTTCATGCGGCCCTCCCGGTAGCGCGGCTCGCGGGCCACGTCGCGCTCGAAGAGCGCCCGGCTGCTGCGCCAGTCGGGCTGGCGGGCCCAGGTGCGCTCGGCGAGCCCGACCACCGCCAGCAGCGCCAGCGCGACGAGCGCCGGGGCCGGCAGCCGGGCGCGCAGCGGGGCCGCCGCGCAGGCCAGCAGGAGCACCGCCCCGAACAGCGGCAGGAACAGGTTGCGCTCGGCCCGGGCGTGGAGCAGCGGCGCCAGCCCCGACGTGGGCAGGAAGGCGATCCAGATCCAGGCCAGGCCGAAGGCGGCGACGCCGTGGCCGCGACGCAGCAGGGCCACGAAGCCCACCGCCGACCCCAGCAGCAGCAGGCCGCCCAGCCAGGCGAGGGGATCGGTCGGCGAATCGACCACGCGGACCACGTCGCTGGTGGTCGACGACAGCGGCAGCACCAGCCAGGCGAAGAGCTCGGGCCAGAGCGCCAGGCTCGACGCCCACTGGGTCGCCAGGCTCCCGCCGATGGGCTCGGAGCCGGGGAGCGCCGTGCCGAGCACCGCCGGTCGCAGCAGGAACAGGTAGGCGGCCACCAGCGCGGCCTGCGCGCCCAGCCAGCCGAGCGCCGGCGCCAGGTGGCCGCGCCACGGATCGCCGGCGGCGCGCGCGCGGGCCAGCAGGCCCAGGGTCGCGGCGAGCTGGAGGCCGGGGACCACCGCCGCGTTCTCCTTCGAGAGCAGCCCCAGGCCCAGGAAGACCAGCGAGAGCGCGCCGAAGACGTGCCTCGGCCGGCGCCGCGGGTGGAGCAGCACGCCGACCCCGCAGCCGACGCTGGCCACGACGAACAGGAAGGCCAGCGCCGCCGAGAGTCCCCCCACCCACACGTAGATCTCGAGCCCCGCCGGATGGGCGGCCCACACCGCGCCGGCGAACAGCGCCGCGCCGGGTCGCCGCAGCAGCGCCAGCACCAGACCGCTGAACAGCGCCGCCGTCGCCGCGCCCAGCGCCAGGCTCACGCTGCGGAACACCCGCGGCTCGCGTCCCACCCGCGACGCCAGCAGGCTCGCGGTCACCACCTGGAGGGGGCGGTAGTAGGGCTGGGCGAAGACCCGCGCCGCCGGATCGTCGATGGCGTGGAGCGGCTCGGCGAAGGCGCTCGCGATGCGTCCCGGGGGCCGCAGGATCGTGCCCTGCACCAGCTCCGGCTCGTCGGTCCAGACCAGGTCGTAGTCGAGGGCCGGCCCGTGCAGCGCGACGAAGAGCAGCGCCGGAAGCAGGCACACCGCGAGGGGAGTCACTCCCGGGCGCATCGCGCCATGATATGGCGGTAGAATGAACCCCCGCCACGCGCGCCCGTGGAAGGGGGGGAGTGCTCCATGGACGCAGCCGCGCTGATCGCCGGCTTCTGGCTCGCCTTCGCCGCCACCCACATGACGCTCTCGAGCGTGCGCCTGCGGCCCCGGCTGGTGGCGGCGCTGGGCGAGCGGCCCTTCCTGGGGGTCTACTCGCTCGTCGCCCTCGCCACCTTCGTGCCGATGGTGAGCGTCTACTTCGGCAACAAGCACGCGGGCCCCGCCCTCTGGTACCTGGGGGCGCTGCCGGGCATGCGCTGGCTGGTCTACCTGGGCATGGGCGTGGCCTTCGCCCTGGTGGTGGCGGGCAATACCCGGCCCAGTCCGGCGTCCATCGCCGCCGGCAAGCCCGAGCCGAAGGGCGTCCTGTGCGTCACCCGGCACCCGCTCTTCATGGGCGTGGGGCTGTTCGGCCTGCTCCACCTGCTGGTGGTGCCGGTGAACGCCGCCGAGCTGGCCTTCTTCGGCGGCTTCCCGCTGTTCGCCGTGGTGGGGTGTCGCCACCAGGACAAGCGCAAGCTGGCCGCCGGCGACGAGGGCTTCCGCCACTTCCACGCGGCCACCCCGTTCCTGCCCTCGCCCGCCGGGGTGCCCGAGGCGCTGCGCAGCGACGCCATCCCCATCGCCGTCGGCATCGCCGCCACCGTCGCCGTGCGCTGGTTCCACCCCCAGCTCTTCGGGGGATGACGCTCCCGCGCGGGGACCTACACTGTGGTTCCTCCAGGAGCCGCCCCCCATGATCGCCAAGAGCGTCCACCACATCTCCTTCGCCGTCGCGGATCTGACCGCGAGTCTCGACTTCTACCAGGGCCTGCTGGGCCTGGAGTCGATCGAGCGACCCGACTTCGGCATCCCGGGCGCCTGGCTGTCGGCGGGGAGCGCCCAGGTGCACCTGATCGAGAAGCCGGACGGGGCGGAGGTGGGCTCGCCGCCGCCGTCGTTGTCGCCGATCGCGAACCACCAGGCGTTCGCCATCGAGGACTACGCGGCCACCCTCGCCATGCTGAAGCAGCGCGGCATCGAGGTCATGGAGACGAGCCCCGAGCAGGGCCAGCTCTGGATCCGCGACCCGGACGGGCACGTGATCGAGCTGATCGACCCGCGCGGCCGCGGCGCGGGCACTCGCTGAACCCGCGGCCCCCGGGGCCGCGACCTTCGAACGTGAACTCTCTCATGGGGGGCGGAATGTCGTTTCGGGAATGGATGGGCGCGGCGATCGTCGCGCTGGCGCTGGCCTGCGGATCGGGCGGATCGGACGGATCGGACGCGCCGGCTGCGGGACCGGAGGCGGTCGCGAAGAAGCCGGAGGTCCAGTCGATCGACGCGGAGAAGCTCCGGAAGCAGGCGGTCGCCATCTTCGGGACCCTTCCCACGGAGGTGCCGAACCCGGACAACCCCTTCACCGAAGAGAAGATCAAGCTCGGTCGCATGCTCTACTACGACCCGAGGATGTCGAAGAACCACGACATCTCGTGCAACAGCTGTCACCTGCTCGACCGCTTCGGCGTGGACGGCGAGGCGACGTCGCCCGGTCACAAGGGCCAGCGCGGCGAGCGCAACTCCCCGTCCGTCTACAACGCCGCCCTGCACGTCGCCCAGTTCTGGGACGGCCGCGCCGCCGACGTCGAGGAGCAGGCCAAGGGTCCGGTGCTGAACCCGGTCGAGATGTCCATGGCGTCGGAGGAGACGGTGATGGAGGTGCTGAACTCGATTCCCGGCTACGCCCCGCTGTTCTTCGCCGCCTTCGGCAACGGCGACGGCGAGGACGCGATCACCTACGACAACATGGCGCGGGCGATCGGCGCGTTCGAGCGCAAGCTCATGACCCCGGGCCCCTTCGACGCCTTCCTGGCCGGCGAGCCCGGTGCGCTCACCGAGCCCCAGCTCGCGGGCCTGAAGACCTTCATCGACACCGGCTGCACCACCTGCCACATGGGGCCGGCCGTCGGCGGCGGCATGTTCCAGAAGCTCGGCCTGGTGAAGCCCTACGGCACCGACGACCCGGGGCGCTTCGCGGTCACCGGCAACGAAGCGGACCGCGGCGTGTTCAAGGTGCCGTCGCTGCGCAACGTCGCCCAGACCGCGCCCTACTTCCACGACGGCTCGGTGGAGACGCTCGACGCCGCCATCCGCATCATGGCCGAGCACCAGCTCGGCGTGACCCTGGAGGAGGAGCAGGTGAAGTCCATCCGAGCCTTCCTGAAGACGCTGACCGGCAAGATCGATCCGCTCTACACGGCGAAGCCCAAGCTGCCGGCGAGCGGACCCGACACGCCCGCTCCGGATCCGAGCTAACCATGTCCGCACCCACCGAGTCCGCCGTCCTCGACGCGCTGCGTCCGATCATCGACCCCGACTTCGGCAAGAGCATCGTCGACCTCGGCTTCGTGAAGGGTCTCACCATCGACGGCTCCCGCGTGGCCTTCAAGATCGAGCTGACCACGCCGGCCTGCCCGGTGAAGGAGCAGTTCGAGAAGGCGGCCCGCGAGCGGGTGTCCGCGCTGCCGGGGGTCGACGAGGTGTCGGTGGAGATGACCGCCAACACCCGCGGGCGCGCAGCGGCCTCCGACGCCGAGGTACTGCCCGGCGTGCGCAACACCATCGCGGTGGCGTCGGGCAAGGGCGGCGTCGGCAAGAGCACCACCGCGCTGAACCTGGCGCTGGCGCTCCAGCAGTCGGGTGCGTCGGTGGGCGTGATGGACGCCGACGTCTACGGCCCGTCCCTGCCGCTGCTGACCGGCGTCCACGGCCGGCCCCGCGCCGAGGAGAAGCGCATCCACCCCCACGAGTCGAACGGGCTCAAGCTCATGTCGATGGGCTTCTTCCTGACCGACGACTCGCCGGTGATCTGGCGCGGACCCATGGTCCACGGCCTGGTGCGCCAGTTCCTGACCGACGTGGTGTGGGGCGAGCTCGACTACCTGGTCGTCGACATGCCGCCGGGCACCGGCGACGCGGCGCTCACGCTCACCCAGATGGCTCCGCTCTCCGGCGCGATCATCGTGACCACCGCCAACGACCTGTCGCTGGTCGACGCGCGCAAGGGCCTGGCCATGTTCCAGAAGGTGAACGTGCCGGTGCTGGGCATCCTGGAGAACATGTCCTACTTCACGCCGCCGGAGCTGCCGGACAAGAAGTACTACCTGTTCGGCGAGGGCGGGGGCCGTCGCACCGCCGAGGAGCTCTCCGTCGACTTCCTGGGCGAGGTGCCGATCGACCCGCGCATCGTCGAAGGCGGCGACAAGGGCCGGCCGATCGTGATCGATGCGCCCGACTCGGACGCCGCCCGGGCCTTCCGCGACGTGGCGGGCGTGGTCGCGCGCAAGCTGGCCATGCTGGCCGAGTCGACGCCGCCGGTCGCCGACGCGAACATCACCTGGGTGCAGGAGCCGCGCTAGGGGTTGCAGACATTCCCTGGCGGCTAGCGCAGCGAGGCACCTACTCCTCCTTGCGCACGTGGAGCAGGTTCGCGTAGAGCACCGGGACCGGTCCGGTGGGACCCTCCCTGGCGGTGCGCGTCAGGTACTCCTCGATCTCCATGCGCTGGAGGTTCGCCCAGGCGTCCGGCTCGAAGAAGGTGTCCGGAATGGTGAGCCGGGTCTGCCAGTTCAGGTAGTCGGTGTAGCGGCGGCGGGTGGTGCGCCGATCGTAGATCTCGATGCGCAGCGGCAGGCGCTGCTCGTCCATGGTCGCCCACAGCTCGCGCCGGCCCATCTTGTCGGTCACCCGGTAGACGCCGGTCTTGCGTCCCAGCAGGTCCTCCTCGCGCACCAGCTCGGCGCCCTGGCGCATCAGCGACTCGTACTCGTTGCCGAAGGGGCGCCGGGTCGGTGAGTCCTTGGCGCGGGCCGCCGGATCGCGGCGGATGGCCAGGCCCTTGCCGGTCAGCCCGTCGTAGGCGTAGTACCACTCGCCGGCGACGATCGTCACCACCTTGTGTCCGGCGACCACGGTCTCGGCCCGCAGCATGGGGCCCTTCGACCAGAAGTGGGTGACGTTCAGGCCGGCGTCGCCCCGCGCCAGCACCTGGGCGTACCAGGTGTGCTGGACGACCCCGGGCTCGGCGGCGGCCTGCGCCTCCTGGGCGACCGCCGGGGCCTGCAGGACGAGCGGGGCGAGCAGGACCAGGGTCGCGAGAAGACGGTGGCAGGACATGGTCGAAGTAGACTAGCAATGGGGGCGTGGACCACGCAGGGATCGTTCCGCGACGCGTCCTCTCCGAACGGCTCTTCGAGGCGACGCCCCTGTCGCCGGCGGCGCTGGCCGGAACGCTGGCGGCGGCCCTGGTCGGCCTGCTGCTGCTGATGGGCTGGCTCACCGGCGACCTGGCGCTGCTGTCCCGCGACAGCGTTCCCTGGTGGCAGAACCGGGACGCGCGCCTGGCGGTGGTGGTCTCGCTGTTCGCCGCCGCCGTCGTGACCAGCCTGCGCTACCACGCCGTCGGAACGCGGCAGGACCTGCTGGCGGTGGCCCGGCTCGGCGGCTGGCGCGTCGAGGACGTCGATCCCACCCGGTCCGAGGGCGACGCCTTCCGCGAGCGCCGCGCCGCGCTGCTGGGCCTGGCCGTCATTCCCGTGCTGGCGCTGCTCGTCGACCGCGACCCGGGCCTCTACTTCATGGAGGGCTACTGGCTCGTATCGAAGGCCTGGACCTGGCTGCTGGGATCCGCCGCGGTGGCCGGCCGGGCCGTGCTGATCTACCGGACGGCCCGCGACGCGCGCCACTTCTCGCGTCTCGCGGAGCGGCTGCCCGAGATCGACCTGCTCGACGGCGACGGGCTCGTGCCCTTCGCCCGCCAGGCGGTGCGCGCCACCGTGCCCGGTGTGCTCGGGCTCTCCTTCATCGCGCTGAACGCCATCGACCAGGACTTCGCGCTGGCGGTGGGTGCGCTGCTGGTGTTCGCCCTGGCCGGCGGCGCGATCGTGCTGGCGATTCCGCTGCGCGGCGTGCGCCAGCGCGTGCGTCGGGCGAAGCGCGAGGAGCTGGCGCGCACCCACGCCGCCATCCGCGGAGAGCCGGGGGCGCTCGACGGATCGCCCCTCGCGGGCCGCGACGCGCCCGGGCTGGCCGACCTGCTGGCCTGGCGCGCCCAGGTGGCGTCGGTGCCCGAGTGGCCGCTCGATCCGTCCACACTGGGTCGCTACGGCGTGTACCTGGCCATTCCCGTCGCCTCCTGGATCGGCGGCGCGCTGGTCGAGCGCCTGCTCGACGCGGTGCTCTCGTGAGCGAGCTGCCGGTCGCGCTGTCGATCGCCGGCTCCGATCCGACCGGGGGCGGCGGCCTGCAGGCGGACCTCCAGGTGTTCCGCGCGCTCTCGGTGCACGGCGCCGGCGTGGTGACGGCACTCACCGTGCAGGACACGGAGCGCGTCTTCCAGGTGCTGCCCGCGTTTCCGAACGTGGTGCTCGAGCAGCTGCGCCGGCTGATCGAGGACTTCGTGCCGGACGCCATCAAGGTCGGCATGCTCGGCACCGACGACGTGGTGCGCAACGTGGAGCTAGCCCTCTCGCGCATCGACCCGGCGCTGCGCGTGCCGGTGGTGGTCGATCCGGTGCTCGCGGCCAGCGACGGCACGCTGCTCCTGGAGCGGCGCGGCCACGCCGCCCTCCAGGACCTGATCGCCCGCTGCACCCTGGTCACGCCGAACCTGCCCGAGGCCGAGACGCTGACCGGCTGCGACGTCTCCACCGAAGAGGGCGTGCAGGCCGCGGCGGCCGCGCTGGTGACCGGCATGGGCGCCAACGCCGCGCTGGTGAAGGGCGGCCACCGGGACGGCGCGCCCGACGATCTGCTGGCCCTGCGCGAGGGCGGCACTGCCGCCTTCACCTGGCTGCGCGACGGAGAACGTCTCCAGGTGGGTCCCGTGCGCGGCACGGGCTGCGCGCTGGCGTCGGCCATCACCGCCCACCTGGCCCGGGGAACCGCTCTTCCCGAGGCGGTCGCGGCCGGGCGCCGCTTCCTGGCCGACGCCCTGCGCGCCTCGGTGCGTCGTGGCAAGAAGGCCGGCTTCCTCGTCTATCCATGAAGAACGCGCTGCTGCTGGCCGTCAGCCTGGTCCTGACCCTCGCGGTCGTCGAAGGGGCGTTCCGCGTACGCGAGGTCGTGCGCGAGAGCCGGGTCGACGTCGAGAACCAGTTCATCCGCGCCACCAACGTGCGCCGGGTGTTCGAGCGCGCCACGGTCGACGGCGAGGACCTCTACGTCCGCACCGACCTGCACTGGATCCCGCGCTGGCCGCGCTTCCAGGCGGAGAAGGACCCGGACACCTTCCGCGTGTTCTGCCTGGGCGGATCGGCGGCCATGGGCTGGCCGCTGGCCGGCGAGGCCGCCTGGCCGGCGTGGCTCGAGCGCAAGCTCGCGCTCCTCTACCCGGACCGGCGCATCGAGGTGATCAACGCGGCGGGCAACACCTACGCCAGCTACCGGGTGAAGATCGTCTTCGACGAGGTCATCGAGTACGAGCCGGACGCCATCGTCGTCTACTCGGGGAACAACGAGTTCCTGGAGAACGCGGTCTACCGTCCGCGCCACCTGGACCTGGCCGCGGGGCCGGCGGATGCGGGCTTCGTGCGATCGACGGCGCTCGGCCGCTTCGTGCTCGGGCGGCTGGGCCTGCGCCGACCGCCGAAGCGCACCATCGACGTGGAGAGCTACGCGGCGCGCGACATGGTCGCCAACCGGCTCTCCTTCGCGTTCGGACGCGCGTCGGCGCTGCGCAGCGATCCCGAGCAGTTCGCGACGGTGGTCGACCACTACGTCTACAACCTGGAGTCGATGGTGCGCGCCGGACGCGAGCGCGGCGTGCCGGTGGTGCTCGCCACGGTGCCGGTGAACCTGCGCGACTGGCATCCGAACGCCTCCGTGCACGGCGTGCAGGACGCGGCGGATCGGGAGGCCTTCCAGGAGGCCTACCGCGCCGGGGTCGAGGCGCTGGAGGCGGGCCGGCCGGCCGACGCGGAGTCGGCGCTGGCGCGTGCGGTGCGCATCGATCCGGCCTACGCCTACGCGTGGTACGACCTGGGGCTGGCGCGCCTTCGGCTGCGCCGGCGGCGCGAGGCGAAGGTCGCGTTCCAGCAGGCGCTTCGGAACGACGCCTATCCCTTCCGCAGTCTCTTCGACGACCAGGTCCGGGGCGTCGCCACGCGCGAGGGCGCGCCCCTGGCCGACCTGACCGGCGTCCTCGGAGAGCGGGCGGAGGACGGCATCCTCGGCTTCGACCTGCTGCTCGACTACGTCCACCCCACCACCGAGGGGCACGAGATCATCGCCCAGGAGGTGCTCGAGACGCTGGCGGCCCACGGTCACCTGCCGGAAGGTCCGGCGCTCCCGCTCCAGGCCGTGCGCTTCGACGCGCCCGAGACCGAGCTCGACTGGTCGGCCCTCCAGGGGCTCTACGGACAGGTCCTGGTGATGCGGCAGTACGAGGTGATCGAGGCGTTCGGCGCCCGCCTGCGCAGGGCGCTGGTGGCCCGCACGCCCGGACTCTCGGCCCGGGAGCGCGGCTGGAACGACGACGCGATCGAGCGCCTCGACCGCAGCCTGCGGGTGGTGGCGCCCTACCGCGATCTGCTTCGCGCCGAGCGCCTCGGCCTGCTGGACGAGCGCTACACGCCCGAGCAGGCCGAGGCGATCTTCGCCGACTACGCGGCGCTGATCCGCGAGATGGAGGGCGACGGCATCTCCGACGCCGAGTTCGCCACCTACCTGCCCGAGCGCACGGCGCGCTGACGCGGATCAGCGCGCCTCGAGCGCCCGCAGCAGCTTCTCCCAGATGCCGCCGAAGTCGCCGTTGCTCATGACCAGCAGCACGTCGCCCGGGCGGGCCTCGCGCGCCAGCAGCGCCACGATCTCGTCCACCTCGTCGCAGGCCACCGCCGGAACACCCCGCGCCGAGAGATCGTCGACCAGGCGGGCGGCCGAGAAGCGCTCGGTCACCTCGCCGGTGGCGCTGTAGATGGGGGCGTCGGGCACGGCGCGCACGATCACCCGGTCCGCCTGGTCGAAGCACTCGGCGTAGCGCTGCTGGAAGACGGCGCGCCGGCTGGTGTTGGTGCGCGGCTCGAAGATCGCCACGATAGGGCGGCCCGGGTGGCGCGCGCGGGCGGCGCCGATCGACGCGGCCACGGCGGTGGGGTGGTGCGCGAAGTCGTCGACCACCAGCACGCCGTCGGCCTCGCCGCGCACCTCCTGGCGTCGCTTCACGCCGCGGAAGGCGGGTAGCGCGCGGACCGCCGCGTCGGCGTCGCCGCCCAGGGCGTCGACCACCGCCAGCGCGGCCAGCGCGTTCTCGACGTTGAAGTCGCCGTGCTGGGAGCTGGTGACGGGGGTCGGCGCGGCGCCCGGTCGGTGCAGGGTGAAGCGGGTGCCGGCCTCGTCGGCGACCAGGTCGTCGGCGCGCCAGTCGGTGCCGGGCAGCGCGTCGGCCGCGCCCACGCCGTAGCCGACCACCCGGCAGGGCGCGTCCGCCACCACGTCGCGCACGTTCGGGTGGCCGGTGGCGGCGACGATCGTGCCGTCGGCCGGCATGCGCGCGACCAGCGTGCGGAAGGCCTCCTTCACGTGGTCCAGGTCGCGGTAGATGTCGGCGTGGTCGAACTCGACCGACGTGATCACCAGCGTGCGCGGGTGGTAGTGCAGGAACTTCGGCGTCTTGTCGAAGAAGGCGGTGTCGTACTCGTCGCCCTCCACCACGAAGTGGGCGCCCCCGCCCTCGAGGAAGCTGCCATCGAAGTCGTGGGCGAAGCCGCCGACCAGCATGGACGGGTCGGCCCCGGTCTCGCGCAGCAGGTAGGTCACCAGGCTGGTGGTGGTCGTCTTGCCGTGGGTGCCGGTCACCACCACCGGGTGGCGGCCGGCGATGGCCAGCTCGTAGAGCGCGTCGGAGAAGGAGCGGTAGGCGAAGCCCTCGTCGATGGCCGCCCGGGCCTCCGGGTTGTCGGGCCGCACCGCGTTGCCGATCACCACCAGGTCCGGCGCCGCGTCGAGCACGTTCTCGGCGCGGAAGCTCTCGCGCACCGGAATGCCGGCCCGGGCGAGCAGCGTGCTCATGGGCGGGTAGAGCTGGTCGTCGGAGCCGGTCACGGTGAGCCCGCGGGCGTGCAGCAGGGCGGCCAGCGAGCCCATGCCGGTTCCGGCGATGGCCACGAAGTGGACCCGGCGCAGGTCGTCGCTCACCGGCTACTCCGCGTCGAAGGCTTCGCGCACCAGGTCGTGCACCAGGGGACGCAGCTCGAAGCGGCTGCGCTTGGCGACCTGGTGGACCCGGTTGGTGAGCATCACCACGATCGCCTCCCGGTCCAGGTCGATCCACAGCGAGGTGCCGGTGAAGCCGGTGTGTCCCACCGAGCTGGCCGAGAAGTACTGCCCCGACGTCGACTGGCCCGCGGTGGGCGTGTCCCAGCCGAGCGCCCAGTCCGACTTCTCCGGCAGCTTCTGGCGGGTGAAGAAGGTGCGCAGCAGGTCGCGGGGCAGGGCGTCGCTGCGACCGTGGTACACGTCGAGCACCGTCGTGGCGAAGCGCATGACGTCGCCGGCGGTCGCGAACAGCCCGGCGTGGCCGGCCACCCCGCCCATGGCCCAGGCGTTCGGGTCGTGGACCTCGCCCCACAGGATGCGCTCGCGCCAGGCGCAGTTCTCGGTGGCGGCGATGCGCCGCCGCAGCGGATCGGGCACGCCGCCGCCGTCGTGGAGCGGCACGAAGAAGGTCTCGTTCATGCCGAGCGGATCGGTCACCCGCTGCTTCACGAAGGCGTCGAGGCTCTGGTGGGAGACCGCCTCCACCACCGCGCCCAGGGTGATGAAGTCGAGGTCGCCGTAGACCGCCGCGTCGCCCGGATCGTGCACCAGGCCCGACCGCAGCACGCGCTCGATGACGAACTCGCGGGCCTCGGGCGTGCAGAGCAGCTTCTCGCCGGTCTTGCGCTCACGCTCGATCAGCAGCTCGTGGAAGCCGCGCCAGGGCTTCAGCCCCGACGAGTGGGTGAGCAGGTGGCGGATGGTCACCGCGTCCTTGTCGCGCTCGGAGAAGACGGGCAGGTACTTCGAGACCGGCGCGTCCAGGTCGACGGCGCCGTCGGCCACCAGCAGCAGGATCGACGTGGTGGTGGCGATGGGCTTGGTGAGCGACGCCAGGTCGAAGACGGTCTCCTGGGTCATGGGCAGGCGCTCGGGCCGCACGACGGCGAGCCCGCGGGCCAGCTCGTACTCGACCAGCTCCCCCTCCCGCGGCATGCGGGCGCGCACCACCGCGCCCGGGATCTCGGCGGCGCCGATCGCCTTGTCGACGGCGCGCTCGACCTTCTGGAGCTTCCGGTTGATCAGGCTCCACTTCACGACGTTTTCACCACGACGTTCTCACCACCCCCGCTTCCAGGACGCGGATCTCGCCCGCATCGCCGTCGATGGTAGCGCGCGCACCGACCGGCCACGGCCGGTTGCGCGCACCGTGTCCGAAGGGCAGCTCCGTGACCACGGGCACACCCAGGCCGGCCGCCACCTCGGCGACGACCGTCGCGACGTCGGGCTCGCGGTAGCGGTCGTCGTGGCAGGTCGAGACGTCGCCCACGCCCAGGCCCGCCAGGGCGTCGAGCTTGCCGGCGTGGCGCAGCTGCTGGAGCAGGCGGTCCACCCGGTAGGGGGCCTCGCCCACCTCTTCGACCAGCAGGATCGCGCCGCGGGTGTCGACCTCCCAGGCGCTGCCCAGGCTGGCCGCCACCAGCACCAGGTTGCCGCCCACCAGGCGCCCGCTGGCGACGCCCGGCCGGATTCCGCGGCCGCGCAGCGGCGGCGGGGTGCCGCCGCCCAGCCAGTCGAGCAGCTCGGCGAAGGCCTGCTGGTCGGCGTCGGCGCCGCGCTCGAGCATCGGACCGTGCAGGCCCATCAGCCCGGCCCGCCGGCGCTGCCACAGGAGCAGGGCGGTGACGTCGCTGAAGCCCACCAGGGGCTTGCGGGCCGCGCGGAACGCCGCCGGGTCGAGCCGGTCGAGGATGCGCGGCACGCCGTAGCCGCCGCGCGCGCAGACGATGGCGGCGACCTCCGGATCGGCGACGAAGTCCATCAGCTCGGCGGCGCGGCGGGCGTCGTCGCCGGCCAGGTAGCCGCGGCGGCACAGCACGTCGTCGCGGGTCCGCACCCGGAAGCCGGCCTCGCGCCACAGCGCGCAGCCGGCATGGAACACCTCCGGATCCACCGGACCCGCCGGCGCGGCGACGGCCACGGTGTCTCCGGGACGGGCGGCGCGGGGCTTGGTGAGTCGCGGCACCGGCTAGAAGCGGAAGGGATCGTCGTCGTCGTCCGCGTAGCCGCCGCCGCCGCCGTTCAGCCCGGCGTCCGGATCGTCCACGAAGCCGCCGGCCCCCGCGTCGGGCCGCTGCGACGCCGAGAAGCCCTCGGTCGCCGGCAGGCCCAGCTCCTCGCGCCGCTCGTTCGACAGGTCGCGGAAGCGGGCGTACTGGCCGTCGAACTGGAGCTTGATGGTGCCGGTGGGTCCGTTGCGCTGCTTCGCGATGATCAGCTCGGCCAGCCCGTGGTTCTCCTCGGTCGGGTTGTAGACCTCGTCGCGGTAGATGAAGGCGATCACGTCCGCGTCCTGCTCGATGGCGCCCGACTCGCGCAGGTCGCCCATGTTGGGGCGGCGCTTGTCCGGATCGCGCTGCTCGGGGCCGCGGTTCAGCTGGGACAGGGCGATCACCGGGATGTCGAGCTCCTTGGCCAGCGACTTCAGCCCGTGGCTGATCTCGGCGATCTCCAGGTCCTTGCGGTTGGTGGGCGTGTTGCCGTGGGCAAGCTGGAGGTAGTCGACCATCACCATGTCGAGGCCGTGCTCGCTCTTCAGCCGCCGGCACTTCGCCTTGATCTCGAGGATGGTGATGGTGCCGGTGTCGTCCATCCACAGGTTCGCGCCGGACAGCCGGTTCGCCGCGGCCTGGATGCGCCGGTAGGCCTCGGCGTTGCCGTAGCCCTTGCGGAAGTTGGTGAAGTTCACCTGCCCCTCGCTGGCCAGCAGCCGCAGCACCAGCGAGCGCTTGGTCATCTCGAGCGAGAAGATGGCGACCTTCTTGCCGTGTTCCACGGCGGCGTTGCGCGCCATGTTCAGCGCCAGCGCCGTCTTGCCCATGCTGGGCCGCGCCGCCACGACGATCAGCTCGCCGGGCTGCAGACCGCCGGTGTCGGCGTCCAGGTCCCGGTAGCCGGTGGGCACGCCGGTCAGCTCGCCGCTCTGCTCCATCAGCAGGTCGACGTGGTTCATGGCGTCGTGCAGGCTCACGTCGAGCGAGGTGAAGGTGGTGCGGGCCTTCGCCTGGCCGAGCTCGAAGATCTTGCTCTCCGCCTCGTCGAGGAGCTGCTCCGCCGCGTCCACCTGGTCGAAGCTCGACTCGGCGATCTGGCCGGCGACGCGGATCAGGTTCCGCTTGACCGACTTGTCGCGCACGATGCGCGCGTGGTGGAGCACGTTGGCGGCGGTGGCCTCGTAGTCGGCCAGCTCCGACAGGAACACCAGCCCACCGACGGCGTCCAGGCGCTTCTGCGCGTTCAGGTAGTCGGAGAGCGTGTGCAGGTCGACCGGCTCGTTCTCGTCCTGGAGGGCGAGCATCGCGCGGTAGATCTGCTGGTGCGACGGATGGTAGAAGTCCTCCGGCGCCACCTCGTTGAGCACCGAGTGCACCGCGTTGTTGTCGAGGAGGAGCGCCGACAGCACGGCCTTCTCCGCCTCGAGATCGTGGGGCGGCACGCGACCGGAATCGGCGCCGCCTCCGACGGGCTGCAAGCTCTCCGCCACCTCGATCCCCCCGGCCCGGGATGGTACCAGCCCGCGGCGCGGTGGTGGAGTCCGTGAGGAGGAACTAGTCCTCGTCGTCCTCGTCGCCCCGGTCGCGTTCCTGCGGGGCGTCGTCCGGATCGACGGTGCGGTCCTCGGGCTCCGGCGGAGGACCGCCCTCGGAGGTCACGACCACGGTCAGCTCGGCGACGATCTCGCGGTGCAGCTTGACCGGCACCGCGTGCTCGCCCAGCTCCTTGATCGCGTCCTTCAGGTCGATGCGGCGGCGATCGACTTCGTAACCCTGTTCGGCGAGCTGCTGGGCGATCTGCACGGTGGTGACCGACCCGAACAGCTTGCCCTCTTCGCCGGCGCGCGCGCCGATCTCGATGCGCAGGCCCTCGAGCTTCTTCTTCGTCTCCTGGAGGTTCGACAGCTCCTTCGCCGCCTTCTCCGCCACGATCCGCTTGTGGTGCTCCAGCTCGCGCACCCGCGACTCGGTGGCCAGGATCGCCTTGCCCTGGGGAAGCAGGAAGTTGCGCGCGAAGCCGGGCTTGACCGAGACCAGGTCGCCGGCCTCGCCCAGGCTGTGGACCGACTCCTTGAGGATGAGCTTCACCTGGCTCATGCCGACTCCTCGACCTTCTGCGGCGTCTCGTCGCCGGCGGCCGGTGTGGCGTCGCCCGCCTCGGACCCGGCATCGCCCGCATCGCAGGCCGCGTCCCCGTCCGAGTCGCCGGCCGGCTCGCTGGCGGCGGCGGCCTCGGCCTCGGCGGCGGCGGCGCGCTCGGCGGCGGCGGCCGCCTCGGCGGCGCGGGCCTCGGCCTCCTCGGCCTCGCGGGCGGCGCGCTCGGCGGCCTTCTGCTTGCGCTCCTCTTCCAGCGTCACCGCCTCGGCCTTGCGGGCCTCGATGTCGTCGACGTCCTCGTCGGCCAGCACGGTCAGGAAGCGCAGCACCGAGTCCTCCAGGCGCGCGGCGCGCTCGAGCTCGGGAACGCTCTTGCCCTCGTCCAGGAAGTGGAGGACCAGGTAGTGGCCCTTCTGGAACTTCTGGATCTCGTAGGCCAGGCGCCGGCGGCCCCAGTCCTCGTAGAAGAGGCGGGTGGCCCCCTCGCGCTCGAGGACGCCCTCGAGCTTGCCGCAGATCCCCTCGAGGCCTTCCTCGGTGATCTCGGGCTGGACGACGAACGTGAACTCGTACTCGCGCAAGGCATTCTCCTCTCGGACGGCGCCGGGCGCCGGGTCCCGCCCG
>JBNLVK010000177.1:0-33794 GCA_050618055.1 Myxococcota bacterium | reverse complement strand
CGATCGGCGAGGTGATGACGCCGGATCCGGACTCGCTGTCGGTGAACGCCACCGGCACGTGGCGGAAGCCGCCCACCGACATCTTGTTCAGCACGTAGGCGACGGTGGCGTTCACCGACAGCGAGTCCGGATCCGGCGTCATCACCTCGCCGATCGGCATGGCCGCCGGGTTGCGCCCGCGGTCCACGATGCGGAACAGCACGTCGCGCTCGGTGAAGATGCCGGTCAGCTTGCTGCGCGACGTGCCGTCGTCGGTGACGAGCACGCAGCCGCGGTGCTCGCGCTGCATGGCACGCATGGCGTCGGTCACCGTGGCGTCCGGCGACAGGGTGATGGCGCGTTGGATGGGGAGCACCTGCAGGGGCTCGCGCAGCAGTCCGGCATCGAAGCCCTCCGACTGGCGCTCGTGCTGTCGCTCGAAGTAGGTCTCGTCGAGGTCGTCGACCATGGGGGGTGCCTCCCACCGGGGCGAGCCCCGGTCCCGTTCCTCGGCCCTTTTTACCACCAATCGATCGGTGTGCAATCGCGCAGGCAACTGCGTCCGGACCCGCCCGGAACCGGGGCGTTTTTCGACGGTGGCGGGGGGAGCGCGGCGCACCGGTGTCCGGTGGATGGCGGCGCGCTTTCGTGTTGATGCGGATTTCGGCGCGGGTTCATACTGCGCCCCGGATCGAGTCCCGGCCGCGCAAAGGCCAGGCGCCCTTGGTCCTCGGAGCCGGCTGCCACGCAGCGGCCCGAGGGTCGGCGACGAGGGCGCCGAGCAAAGGCAGCGCCTCTTCGGAGTGAAGCCGCCCGCGACCGGGATCGGGCGCCCGAGGTGAGCTCAGTCTCCCTCGGGTGCCCCCCTCTCCGGGGTCTCCGCCAGGAAGGCCAGGATCTCGCGGGCCACACGATCGCTCTGCTGGTGGAGCACCTCGTGGCCGGCGTCCGCGACCTCCACCAGCCGCACGCGCTCCGGGTGGTCGTGGGCGAGACGGCGGCCGTTCTCCGGCGGCGCGGTCGTGTCGTCGAGCCCCTGGATCACGAGCAGGGGCGCGGACCCGCCGTCCCACCAGTCGGCCAGCGGCGTGGCGTCGCTCGCCCGCTTCTGGGCGCGTCGCACCTCGGGCCAGCGGCGCTTCGGCCGACCCCCGCTCCGCGGCGCCGTCCGCTTCGGCGTCGGCAGCGGCGGGACGAGCCCGCCGGCGGCGATCAGGCACACGCGGCGCACCTGTTCCGGGTGGTCCGCGGCCAGGCAGCGCGCCACCCGGTTGCCGAAGCCGCGTCCCACCACGTGGACCGGCGCGCCGGCGTGACGCGCCAGGGCGGCCGCGTCGTCCGCCAGATCGTGCAGCGTGAGTCGGCGCAGGGGGCCGCGGCTGCGACCGACGCCGCGCGGGTTGAGCGCCCAGGCCCGGTAGCCGGCCGCCGCCAGCGCCGGACCGAGCACGCGGAACTCCTCGGTGCCGGGCAGGCCCAGGCCCGGCAGCAGCAGCACCGGCGGACCCTCGCCGAGCACGCCGACCTCGAGCCGCACCGCGCCGGCGCGCAGCAGGGTCGTCTCGAAGGGACCGGTGCGCGCGCGCGGTCGGCGCCGGCGCCGCGCCGGGGACGGAGCGCCGCCGTGCGAGAGCCGTGTGCGGTAGGCGCGGATCGCCCGCTCCCGCAGCCACGCCTCGCGCAGCCAGACCCACCACGGCACCGACTCGGCCAGGTGGCTGCGCCCGTTGTCGGGAGCGACGCCCTCGAGATCCCGCTTCCATTCGTCGTCGCGCTCGTAGCCGAGCTCGCGCAGGTCGCGGTCGACGCCGCCGTGGAGCGCCAGCTGGGCCGCCAGCCGCGGCCGGTGCCGGCGCCAGGCGCCCACCTGCGACGCGTCCACGTCGCGCACGCCGCCGAGCGCCTCCACCGATCGCACCGGCGGGCGGGCCGCGTCGGCGAACGACGAGAACGGGCGCAGCCGCTTCAGGAAGGGCAGCCGGCTCGCGATCTCGTCCTGCACCGCGTCCGGGTCGCGGACCAGGTCCTCGTAGCGGAGCGTCAGGAAGCGCGGGTGTCCCTCGGCCCGCCGCGCGCCGCGCCGGAAGTCGTGCCACAGGCCGAGGGTCGTCCAGTAGGCGTCGGGATCGCGCCGGTGGCGGCTCACCACCACGTCGCGCGGGTCGCGCACCATGTGCAGCACGAAGAGGTCCGGGTCGACGGCCAGCAGCCGCGCCGCCACCCGCACGTCCTGGGGGTTCTTCGACAGGTAGACGTCGCAGCGGCCCGGGGCCGGCTTGAACACCGACCGCTCGTGGCGTCCGAAGGCCTCGACCGCGAAGCCGGTTCCCATCAGCTCGGCCAGCAGGGTGGTGCCGGTGCGCGGGCTCGACCCGACGACGTGGACGTGGCGCACGGCGGCCCTCAGGCCAGGCGGGCGGCGCCGCCGAGCACCACCAGGGGAATCTGGCGGCTCGTGAGGCGCTGGTACTCGAGGTAGCGCGGGTGCTCGCGGGTGATCTCGTCCCACAGGGCCGCGCGCTCGTCACCCTCGGCCACCCGCGCCTCCGCCTCGCCGGCGCGCCCGCGCACCTGGAGCTTCACCTTGGGCTCGGCCCGCAGGTTGCCGAGCCAGGCCGGGTTGCGGTCGTTGCCGCCGAAGGACGCCACCAGCACCAGGTCGCCGCCGGCGGCGAAGTAGGGCAGGGGGGTGGTGCGCAGCCGGCCCGAGCGGCGGCCGCGCGTCGTCAGCAGCAGCATGTCGTGGCCGTCGGCGCGCGCGCCCACGATCCCGCGCGTCAGCCGGTACAGGAAGGTGTGGATCCGTCCCACCCACTTCATCACCCGCTCGCCGGGAACCCAGCGGATGTAGTCCCGCCGCGCCATCGTCGCGACCCTAGCTCGCCCGGTTCACGAAGATCGGCGACGACCAGGCCCGCTCCTCGGTCTCGGCGAGGCACTCGTCGTCGTCGGGGCGACCCCAGCACGGATCGATCGACACGCAGCGGCCCGCGTCGTCGTAGCTGCAGCCCAGCGGGTCGGCGGCGACCGCCGGGCTCGGCGCCTCGATGGCGCGCACGTAGTAGAGCGCGTCGCGTCCGGCGGGCGTCGCGAACTCCGGGTCGGCGAAGGCCACCTGGCAGCCGGCCCCGTCGCCGCGGCACGGCAGCACGCGCCACGGATCCTCGATCAGCGCGCCCACGTCCTCGCCCGCGTCGCGCTGGGGTCGGATGCGCACCACCTCGATGCGCGTGATCGGCCGGCGCGCGTCGCTCGGGTGGTAGCACTCGCCCTGGCAGAGCCGCTCGAGCCGCTCGGGAGCCAGCGCGTCGATGGAGTCGGGCGGACAGCCGGGCTTCTGCGCGAAGGATCCGACGGCGCGCACCTGGAAGATGGGCGTGTCCGCCAGCGCGACCTCGCTGCCCATGGGCACCGGACGTCCGCCCGGCGCGTTCAGCAGGTCGAACCACAGCAGGATGCGGGGACCGCTGGTGCCGTAGACCTCCTTGCGCTCCATCGCCTCCCAGATGGACTCGCGATCGCGGCCGGTGGCGTGGACCGCCGCGAGTCCGCCGTTCAGGAAGAAGGAGGCCTGGCGCTCGGTCTCGAAGTTCAGGAACGGCGTGACGATCTCGTCGGCCTCGATCGGACGCGAGCGGGCCACCGGGCTGTCGTCCCGGGTGTCCATGCCGAGCGGCGTGTTCACGAAGTTGCCGAAGCGCTGCTCGGTGAACTCGGTGCGCGCCACCTCCTTGTAGCCGGTGCCGGGACGCGCCGAGTGGTTGTCGCTCGAGGCGATGAAGCCGAAGCGGAAGCGCAGCGGATCGCCGTTCGCGGCCTGGCGGCCCAGCGCCATCATGTACTGCACCGAGCTGCGCGGCCGGTAGTTGAAGGAGGGCTGGAAGCAGTCGCGGCACTGGCCCGCGTCCTGCCAGTCGGCGACCTCGGTGCCGGGGACGGTGGCGGCGCCGCCGTTGAAGCCGGCGTCGACGAAGTGCTGGCGGGCGGTGGCCGCGCGCTCGGCGCAGTCGGCGGCTTCCGCGCCCTCGGCCAGGCAGCGCGCCTCGATGATCTCGCCGGCGCGCCAGCAGCCGGGCAGGTAGCCCTCGTTCGGCTCCGGGCAGCGGCGGCTGCCGTCGGCGCCCAGGATCACCTCGCGGAACGGCCGGTACTCCTCCGAGTTGCCGTGGCCCGAGAACACCTCGACGATCGTCTGGCGGTCCGGGTCGTGCATCTCCTCGGTGAGCTGCTTGTCCCAGGAAGATCCGAGCGACGTGTAGAAGCCCCAGGTGGTGCCGTGGGGGATCACCATGGTCTCGTGGCCCCAGTCGTCGAGCTTCTCCCACAACAGGTCGGGCGTGGGCGCCGTCTCGCGGCAGTCGAGCGGAAGCTCGCGCACCGGAACGCCGTGGGGGCAGTCGGCCGTGCCCAGGGTCTCCTGCATGTAGCGGGCGAAGTCGTCGCCGCCCTCGTCGCCCTGGGTGAGCGCCAGCAGGCCCAGCACTGCGGTCGGCACCGACGCCTCGTTCGCCGGCGGCATGCCCGGCGGCGTGCCGGCGCTGATCGGACGCGCCGGGATCCGCTCGTCCTCCAGGTCGCGCAGGATCACGTTCTTGTGGCCGTAGTGGTTCGACGGCTCGGTGCCCACCTGGGTCCACTCCCAGCCCAGGTAGCTGACCAGGTCGGGGGCGTCGCCTTCGCCGGCCACCGCGTTGCACTGGCGCACCGACTCCACCGTCTCGGCCCAGCGGCGCGGCGTGAGCGTCACGCCGTGGTCGTTGATCGACCAGAAGTCGAGGCCGGCGCAGTGGCGCGCGTAGTCGCAGGCATCCGCCACCGGGTGGGCGCCGTCGCCGCCGGCCATGGGCAGGCTCATCTGGAAGGCGTCGAAGGAGAAGGTGGTGTGGACGTGCAGGTCGCCGAACAGGATCTGCTTGGGCTTCGCCACGCCCACCGAGCGGGCGGCGGCGGCCACGCCCGAAGCGCGCTCGGCGACGACTTCCTTCGAGACGGCCCGACCCTGTGCCTCGCCGGCGTGCTGGGGGTCGGCGCGCAGGCCCAGCCCCAGCAGGTGCAGGCCCAGGTAGGCGAGGGCGACGACGACGGCGAGGACGACGAGGATGCGAACGACCATGGAGTACCTCCGGGAGCCGGAGAATACGCCTCACGCGCCGCGCTCGCCCTCCCTCACCCGGATGGCGAAGAACGGGCAGGCGGCGGCCGCCGCGCGGATCGCCGCCTCGTCGTCGCGGGGGTCCTTCGCCACGACCGACTTCCCCTCGGCGTCGAGCGAGAAGGTGCGCGGCGCGCGCCGCACGCACGAGAGCGAGCCCTGGCAGGCCTCGCGATCGACCTGGACGAGCAGCGCCATCGTCCGGTCTACGCGTTCACGTACTTCTCGAGCAGCGCGTGGAAATGGCGCAGCTTCGTCTCCTGGTAGTTGGCCAGGGTGACGTGCGTGTGCTTCGCGGCGCGCAGGCCCTTCTGCACCTTCGGCAGGTTGTAGGTGTCCTGGGCGAAGACCTTCGCCAGCGGACCCAGCTCGGGCGCGTTGGTCCAGGGCTCGTCGAAGTCGAGCCAGTGCACCTTGGCCGGATCGGGCCGGCGTCCGCGGTAGGGCGCCAGGTAGATCACCTCCATCACCGAGCGCTGCGCGTCGTTGCCGTAGGGCCGGAAGCGGTAGACGATCTTGTTGTAGGCGCCCCACGGATGGAAGTTGGGGAACAGCGTGTAGTAGAAGGAGTCGGCCAGCTCGGCGTCGGTCAGGTCCTGCACCGACGGCACCGACGCCTGGAGGCCCATGCGCGCCATCTGCGCCAGGATCTGCCGCGCGGTCATGCCCTCGGGCACGCGGATCATCGGCTCGGCGTCCAGGCTCGTGGTCATGATCGCCGAGAGCTGCTCGTCCTCGTCCGGCTGCCAGTCCAGGTGGGGCGAGGGCGTCATGTTCGGCGTCATGGCCCGCGAGAAGTTGTCCCAGGCGTCGTACTGCGAGTTCGAGTCGCCGATGCCGGCCAGGATCTGCGGGTGGGTGGCGACGACGTGGTAGGCCTCCATGAAGGCCTCCTGCACCACCTTCCAGTTGCAGGGCATCAGGTGGGCGACGTGGGCCTCCTTGTAGCGCTTCTCCAGCGGCCAGCGGTCGAAGTGGCTGGGCAGGTCGCCGACGAAGCTCTCGAAGCTCTCGCACTGCTCGTCGAAGTTCACGAACACGAAGCCGCCGAAGCCGCCGGTGCGCAGCTGCGGCAGCGCGTACGCGTCGCGCTCGACGTGGGGGAAGTCCCAGCGGCAGGGCACCTCCTTGAGCGAGCCGTCCAGGTTCCAGGTCCAGGCGTGGAAGGGGCAGCGCAGCGTGGCGCTGCGGCCGTCGCGCTCCTTCAGCTGTCGGCCCCGGTGCAGGCAGACGTTGTGGAAGGCGCGGATCTCGTGGTCGTCGCCGCGCACCACCAGCACCGACTCGTCGGCGATGTCGTAGACCACGTGATCGCCGGGCTCCGGGATCTCCTCCTCCCGGCAGGCGAACTGCCAGACCTTCTTCCAGACCTTCTCGACCTCGAGGTCGTGGAACGCCTGGCTCGTGTAGCGCTCGATCGGCACGCGCACGACCGGGATGTCGCGCGCCGACTGCATGCGCAGCACCTCGGGCACGGGACGCGTGTCGGTGTCGAGCAGCTCCTGGTAGGAGATGCCCGACGAGCGCGGGCCCCGTCCGGGCTCCAGCGGGGGAAGCGGATCGATCGCCATGCTCTGCTCCTGCGGACGCTAGTACGCGACGCGCTTGGTGAAGCCCCCGTCCGCCACCAGGTTCGCGCCGGTGATCAGGCTGGCGGCCGGGCTGGCCAGGAAGGCGACCGCGCGGGCCACCTCTTCCGGCGTGCCCATGCGGCCGATCGCGCACTGGGCCAGCGCCGCCTCGTACATGGCGGGCATGGCCTGCTTGATCATCTCCCAGTTGCCGCCCTCGAAGTAGATCGGGCCCGGCGACACCACGTTCACGCGCACGCCCTGGGGCGCCAGCGCCTGGGACAGGTCGCAGGCGTGGGCGATCAGCGCGGCCTTCATGGCGTTGTAGGCCTGGGGGATGCCCAGGTACTCGAGCGCCGCCGTCGAGCTGATGAACACGACGCTGGCCGCGTCCGACTGCGTGAGGAACGGCAGCGCCGCGTCGACGCCGCGCACCGCGCCCATCACGTCGACGTCGAAGGCCGGCTGCCAGCCCTTCTCGCCGGGACCGGCGCCGCCGCTGGCGTTGCTGACGAAGACGTCGAGGCCGCCCAGCGCCTCGCCGGCGGCGGCGATGAACGCCTTGAAGGCCTCGCCGTCGGCGACGTCGACCGCCTGGGTGAAGACCTTGGCGCCGCGCGCCTCCAGGTCCTTGCGCGCGCTCTCGAGCCCGCCTTCGCCGCGGGCGCAGATGGCGACGTCGGCGCCGTTGTCGGCCAGGGTCTGCGCGATGGCGAGGCCGATGCCGCGGGTCGCCGCCGTGACGACCGCCTTCCGTCCGTTCAGTCCGAGGTCCATCTCGTGACTCCTCTCGTTGGATTCCGTGTCCGTTCCGAGGGTCGGAACGGGAACTCCCGAAGCGCGCGCCGGTCCGGCGGGGGCCGCCGCGGCTGCCGCCATGCGTCCGCCGGCGCCCTGGAGCTGGGGCCCGCTGATGAAGCCCAGCAGGTGGGCGTCGGCCTCGCGGACGTCGCCGCGCAGCCACTCGCCGTCGTGCCTGAAGACGCCGCTCTTCCCCTCCGGATCGGTGACGCGCGCGGTGCCGTCGCCCAGGTCCTCGTAGATGCAGCGGGTGATCGGGTGGCGCAGCTTCACGAGCGTGCCTCCGCAGCGGGACGCCGACCGCCCGAGCGCATGCGCGCGTCGGGCTGGCTCTCGCGGGCGATCTCCTGGAAGCGCTCGTGGGCGGATCCGCGGGTGACCGCCGCCAGGGTGAGCGCCGCCTCGTAGCGCGCCGCCGCCCGGAACGAGGCGGCGGTGTGGCGGCCGCGCGCCCATTCCATGGCGGTGATGTCCAGGTGCGAGTGCAGGCGCTCGCGCAGCGCCACGGGCTCCACCCAGTCGGCCAGCTCGCCGCTCTCGGCCAGCTCGCCCAGCGCGGCGTCCAGCTCGTTGGCCAGCGCGCTGTCGGCCACGCGGCTGGCGGGAGCCGCCGCCTCCGACGTGAACAGCACCAGCAGCAGCGCGCGGTAGTAGCGCGGCAGGCGCAGCAGCTCGGCCACCGCCGCGTCGACCACCGCCACCAGGTCGCCCCGGCCGCGCTCGAGCCCCGACACGAAGTCGCCGGTCTGCTCCTCGACGGCGGCCAGCAGCACCTGCTCCTTGTTCCCGATCAGGTTGTAGATGGTGGGAACCGTCACGCGGCTGGCCCGCGCCAGGTCGCGCATGGTCAGGCCCTCGTAGCCCCGCTCGCCGATCACGGTCCGCGCGCACTCGAGGATGCGCTCGCGGCGTTCGGCCATCTGCTGATCGAGGAGCGACGCGCGCTTCATGGAACCCACTTTAACACGTTTTAATCGGTCGCTCCGCCCGGCCCTCCGCCGCGCAGGTGGGCCAGCAGCGCTTCGTTCACCGCGTCCGGCGCCTCGAGGGCCACGGCGTGTCCGGCGTCGGGCACGACGCGCAGGGTGGCGCCGGGAATCGCCTCGGCCAGCGCCGCCGCGTCGGGCGTGAGCAGGTCGGCGCCGGCCGCGACGACCAGGGTGGGCACCGCGACGTCGCCCAGCGCGTCGACCCGGCTGCCCGACCAGTCCGCGATGCCGGCGGTCATGCGCGCCAGGGTGGCGGCCGGCACCCGGGCCAGGGTCCCTGCCAGGCCACGCCGGGTGCGGGCGGCGGCCGCGTCGTCGGCCAGGAAGCCCTCGGAGAAGAACCAGGGCAGCAGCGCCGCAGCCAGGGTCTCGGGCGCGGTCTCGGCGGCGAGCCGCGACCAGGCGTCGCCGACCGCCCGCAGTCGCGGCGACGCCACCACGAAGGGCGTGACGAGGCACAGCGAGCGCACCCGCTCCGGCCGGGCGATCGCCAGCTCGAGCGCCACGGCGGCGCCCAGGCTGGCGCCCACCAGGTGGAGCGGACCCTCGACGGCGGCCGCCGCGTCGGCGGCCAGCTGCGCCACGGTCGTGACGGGCTCGTCCGGCGCGTCGGACAGGCCCACGCCGCGCGGGTTCACGCCGTGCACCCGGAATCGTCCGGCCAGCAGGGGGGTCTGGCGCGCGAACGCGGAGACGTCGGTGCCCAGGCCCGGCAGCAGCACGACCGGCTCGCCCTCGCCGCTGGCCAGCACCTCGAGTGCGACGCCCGGCGCCACCGTCACCAGCGCCTCGCGCGCCGCCGCGTACGCCAGCACGTCCTCCTTCGTGACGCGCCCGCCGGGCCCGGTGCCGGGCACCTGCTCCGGATCGATGCCGGCCTTCTTCGCCGCCGCGCGGGCCGCCGGGGCGACGGGCTTGCGTGCGGTCGCCTGTGCGGTGGTGCCGGCGGCGGGCGCGGGCTTCGCGACGCCCTTCACCTCCAGTGCCGGACCCGCGTCCCGCGGCGGCTCCGGCCGGTTCTCGGCGGCGTGGAAGGCGTCGGCGTCGAAGTCCTCGTCGGCCGTGTCGGTGACGGCGCCGAGCAGCGTCCCACACGGAACGGTGTCTCCCGTCTCGACGTAGACGTGGCGGAACACGCCCCGGGCCGGCGACTCGATCTCGACCTCGTTCTTCTCCGACTCGATGACCAGCACCACCTGGCCCTTCTCCACCGGGTCGCCGGGGGCGAGCGGCCAGTCGACGACGGTGCCCTCCTCCATGGTCATGCCGAGCTTGGGCATGGAGATCGCCGTCGCGGACATGCGGCTCAGCCCAGCTCGGCGACGGCGTCGAGCACCTTCTGGGCCGACGGCATGAAGGCGTCCTCCAGCACGCCGCTGAAGGGCACCGGCGTGTGGGGGGCGGTGACGCGCTTGACCGGCGCGTTCAGGAAGTCGAAGCCGCGGTCGACGCACAGCGCCGCCACGTCGCCGGCGATCGAGCAGCGCGGCGTCGACTCGTCGACCACGACCATGCGGCCCGTCTTCTCGAGCGTGGCGAGGATGGCGTCCTCGTCGAGCGGCGAGAGCGAGCGCAGGTCGAGCACCTCGGCCCGGGTGCCGGCGGCGTCCAGCGCCTCGGCCGCCTTGAGCGCCACCTTCACCGTCGCGCCGAAGGCCACCAGCGAGACGTCGCCGCCCTCGCGCACCACGTTCGCCTGGCCGAGCGGCACCTCGTAGTCGCCCTCGGGCACCTCGCCCACCATGTTGAGGATGCCCTTGGGCTCGCAGAACACCACCGGGTCGTCGTCGCGGATCGACGCCAGCAGCAGGCCCTTGGCGTCGGCCGGGTTCGACGGAATGACCGTCTTCAGCCCGGGGATGCCGGCGGTGATCCAGTAGAGCGACTGGCTGTGCTGGGCGGCGGCGCGCATGGACGCGCCCATCAGCGTGCGGACCGTCAGCGGCACGCGCGCCTTGCCGCCGAACATGTAGCGGAGCTTCGCCGCCTGGTTGAGCAGCGGATCGAGGGCCACGCCCAGGAAGTCCATGAACATCAGCTCGGCCACGGGGCGCAGGCCGGTGGCGGCGGCGCCGACGGCGGTGCCCAGGATGCCCATCTCGCTGATCGGCGTGTCCCGCACCCGGTTCATGCCGAACTCCTTCACGAGTCCGCGGGTCGTGCCGACCACGCCGCCCACCTCGTCCACGTCGTCGGCCGTGCGGTCGCCGCCGCCGGCCACGTCCTCGCCCAGCAGGATCACGCTCTCGTCGGTCTGCATGGCGATGCGCAGCGCTTCGTTGATGGCGGCACCGGTCGCGAGCTGTCGTCCCATGTCGCGCCTCAGTAGCTGACGTAGACGTCGGTGAGGACGTCTTCCGGGTTGGGGTGGGGGGCGGCCTGGGCCTCTTCGACGGCCTCGGCTAGCAGCTCCGCGACCTCGCCGTCGACCGTGCGCAGGTCGTCGGATGCGACGACGCCGGCCTCGGTGACCTTCGTCTCGAACACGTGCAGCGGATCGCGGTTCTGGATCCAGTCCTCGGCCTGCTGCTTGTCGCGGTAGACCAGGGTGTCGCCCACGAAGTGGCCGTAGAAGCGGTAGGTCTTGCACTCGAGCAGCGTCGGACCCTCGCCGGCGCGCGCCCGGGCGATGGCCTCCGCGGCCTTCTCGTGGACGTCGAAGAAGTCCATGCCGTCTGCGATGTCGCTGCGCATGCCGTAGCTGGCGGCCCGGTCGGCGATGTCCTTCACCGGCACCACGAACTCGGTGGGGGTGAACTCGCCGAAGCCGTTGTTCTCGACCACGTACACGACGGGCAGCTTCCAGTTGGCCGCCATGTTCAGCGACTCGTGGAACTGGCCCTGGTTGGTGGCGCCGTCGCCGAAGAAGGAGACGGCCACCGAATCGCTGCCGCGCACCTGGGCGCTCAGCGCCGCGCCGGTGACCAGCGGGATGCCGCCGCCCACGATGCCGTTGGCGCCCAGCATGCCGCGGTCCACGTCGGCGATGTGCATGGAGCCGCCCTTGCCCTTGCAGGTGCCGGTGGCGCGGCCGAAGAGCTCGGCCATCATGCCCTTCACGTCGACGCCCTTGGCGATGCAGTGACCGTGGCCGCGGTGGGTGGAGCCGACGATGTCGGCGTCGGACAGGTGGCTGCACACGCCGACGGCCACCGCCTCCTCGCCGGCGTAGAGGTGCAGGAAGCCGGCCAGCTTGCCCGCGGCGACCAGCTCCTGGAGCTTGTCCTCGAACGAGCGGATCGTGCGCATGCGTCGGTAGACGTCGACCAGGACGTCCTTCGGGAGATCCATGGGGTTCCTCGCTTGCGAAGGGCCGCCCATGAGATCATTGAAACGCGTTAAAATCAACCGCCTCCGTCGGCGCCGTCCTCTGCGGTGAAGAAGCCGTGGGACGGATCCTGCTCGCGGCGGCCGCCGTGCAGGCCCGTGTCCTTCCAGGCGCCCCATTCCTCGGCGGGCGCGCCGGCGCGGGTCCAGTCGATCACCACCCGCCGGTCGGCGATCTTCCAGGCGCCGTCGCGTTTCTCGAAGCGATCCAGGTAGCGCGCGCCCGCCAGGTTGTGCACTTCCACTCCGCTGTGACGATCGCGGGTCGGGTGCAGCGCGACCACGTAGCTCTCGACGCGCGCCGACGTGCCGTCTTCGTCGATCTCGATGAGCACGTTGGTCACGTGGTGCTGGCTGTTCAGCGTGCCGCCGTCCATGGCCGGCACCAGCGCTTCGGCGAAGTCCCAGCCGCTGCCGACGAACATGCCGTGATCGTCGGTGGCGTCCGGGTGGTAGACGCTCTTCAGTGCCGCCACGTCGCCGCGGTCGACGGCGCGGCAGTAGCGGGCGAGCACCCGGCGGATCTCCAGCTCGGCGATGATGGGGTCGAGGTTCAAGTCAGGACTCCTGATGGTGAGTGTGTCGATCCGGCTCATCCGCAGTGTGCAGCGAATGCGCGTCGCCCGTGCAGCGAACCGGAAGATGCGACCCCACGGGGGGTACCGGGCGGTTTTCCGCCGCGTTGGGCTTGCTTTCCCAAACGCTCGGTAAGCATTCGCGATACACTGGCCCGACCAGGAGATGCGACGTCGGCGGCGGCTCGAGGTGGGAGCCACCGGTCATCCCTCACGACGTTCGGAGCGATCTGGGGAGCTCCGGGAGGATCGTAGGGGGGTCGGGCGCCGGCGTGCGCGTGTCACTCACGCCGAGGTTCCCTCTCATGCTGCGACGCGCCTTCCGACCCGGGTGCCAACTGCTTCTCGCCCTCGTGCTGGCCCTGGCCGGCACCGCCACGGCTCAGGTGAGCTTCGTGGCCTTCGAGAGCGGCCACGTGCGCCCGATCACACTCTCGCCCGACGGCAGCCAGCTGTTCGTGGTGAACACGCCGGACAACACCCTCGAGATCTTCGACGTGGGCGGCGGCGGCCTCACCTTCAACAGCGCGGTGCCGGTCGGCATGGAGCCCGTCTCGGTGGCGGCGCGCAACAACGACGAGGTCTGGGTGGTGAACCACCTGTCCGACAGCGTCAGCGTCGTCGACGTCTCCGGCGCCGTCCCGCTGGTGGTGCGCACCCTGCTGGTGGGCGACGAGCCGCGCGACATCGTGTTTGCCGGCACCGGCGGCAACCGCGCCTTCATCACCACGGCGCACCGCGGCCAGCACCGGACCCATCCGTCCATCTCGGGCGTGTTCGGCGGCAGCAACCCGGCCGATCCGCGCCTGCTGACGCCGGGCATCGACCGCGCCGACGTCTGGGTGTTCGACGCCACCTCGCTCGGTACCTCGCTCGGCGGCGACCCGGTCGACGTCCTCACCTTCTTCTCCGACACCCCGCGCGCGCTGGCCACCGACGGCACCACGGTCTACGTGGCGTCCTTCCACTCGGGCAACCAGACCGCGACGGTGAACGAGACCCTCGTCCCCAACGGCTTCAGCGGCAGCTGCAACGGCAGCGGCGAGGGCACCGGCGTTCCGCTGCCCGACGACAACGCCAACGGCGACCCGGCGCCCGAGACCGGCGTGATCGTGAAGTTCGACGGCTCCGACTGGGTCGACGCCCAGGGCTGCACCTGGAACCACGTCGTGCCGTTCAGCAACGGCTTCTCGCTGCCCGACGACGACGTCTTCGCCTTCAACGCGAACACGCTCGCCAAGGGAACGGTGTTCAGCTCCGTCGGAACGATCCTGTTCAACATGGCCATCAACCCGAACAGCGGGAAGGTCTACGTGACGAACCAGGAGAGCCCGAACCACGTGCGCTTCGAGGGTCCGGGCGTGCACGGCGGCAGCACGGTGCAGGGCCACCTCTCCGAGTACCGCGTCACCGTCCTCGATCCGGGCGGACCGTCCCAGGACGTCCAGCACCTGAACCAGCACATCGTCTACGGCGACCTCCACACCGACGCGGGCGCGAACCACGCCGCCATCAACGCGCAGATCGACCACAGCCTGGCCACGCCCCTGCTGCCCGCCATCCACAGCAGCGGCAGCCCGATCTACATCCCGGCCTTCGGCTCCTCGAAGATCGGTGTGATCACCCAGGCCGAGCTCGAGGATCCGAGCTTCGAGTCGAACTACGACCCGACGGTCGAGAGTGCCGACTACCTGTCGACCACCGGCGGCGGTCCCAGCGGTATCGCGCTCGACGAGACCAACAACCGCCTCTACGTGACCACCCGCTTCAACAACTCGGTGGAGGTGATCGACCTGGGCTCGGGCACGACCTCTGCGGTCCACGCGCTCCACAACCCGGAGAACGACGACATCGTCGACGGACGGCCGTTCCTCTACGACGCCGTGGCCACCTCGGGCAACGGCGAGGCGAGCTGCGCGTCGTGCCACATCTTCGGCGACTTCGACTCGCTGGCCTGGAACCTGGGCAACCCGGACGACCTGACCAGCACCAACAACCAGCCGCAGCCCGATCCGATCCTCCAGGCGACCAACCCGACCGAGGACTTCCATCCCATGAAGGGGCCGATGACCACGCAGACCCTGCGCGGCCTGTCGACCCACGGCGCCATGCACTGGCGGGGCGACCGGGCCGACGGCTTCTTCGGCACCGACCCGTGCACGGAGCCGGGCTACGCCGCGGCGAACTCGACCAACGCACCCTGCGACGAGGATCCGGCCTTCCGCAACTTCATCGTGGCCTTCGAGGGCCTGGTGGGGAAGGAGGGGACGATCACCCCGGCCGAGATGCAGCAGTTCGCCGACTTCATGCTCCAGGTGCAGCTGCCGCCCAATCCGGTGCGCAACCTGGACAACACGCTCACCACCACCCAGCAGGACGGCTCGGACGTCTGGTTCAGCTGCGGACCGACGACGACCGAGTGCGCCTCGCTCGATCCGAACGCCTCCGACACCGTCGAGGACTGCGACGGCTGCCACAGCCTGGATCCGCTGAACGGCTTCTTCGGCACCGGCGGCGAGGAGAGCTTCGAGGGCGAGCCGCAGCACATGAAGGTGCCGCACAACCGCAACATGTATCAGAAGGTGGGCATGTTCGGCGTGAACGGTGACCAGGTGCGCGGCACCGGCTACCTGCACGACGGCTCGGTGGACACGATGAAGACCTTCGTCGGTGCCGGCGTCTTCAGCCTCAACAACGCGGAGGAGGACGACGTCGTCCAGTTCATGCTGGCCTTCCCGACCGACCTGGCGCCGATCGTGGGCCAGCAGGTCTCGATCGGCCCGGGCAACTTCGCCGACGGCGACACCAACGCCCGCATCACCCTGATCGACGCCCAGGCCAACGACACCTTCGAGTCGGCGGTGCTCGGCGGCTCCGTCACCGAGTGCGACGTCGTCGTGAAGACGGTCGAGGGCGGCGTCGAGAAGGGCTACTACAGCGAGAACGGCGGAACCTACACGCCCGACGACAACGGGCCGGACATCAGCGAGGCCACGTTGCGCGCCAAGGCCAACCCGGTGGGCGACGCCCAGACGCTCACCTACACGGCGGTTCCGCCGGGGTCGGGCTACCGGATGGGCGTCGACCGCGACGAGGACACCCTGGGCAACGGCGTCGAGACCAACACCGGCGTGTTCGTGAACGCCGACGACACGGGCACCAGCCCGGCGCTGGCCGACACGGACGGCGACGGCTTCGACGACGGCGTCGAGGTGGCCGCGGGCTCGGATCCCAACAATCCGGCCAGCACGCCGCCGCCGGCGAACGTCCCGGCGCTGCCGTGGCTCGCCACCCTGCTGCTGGCCGGCGCCCTGCTGGCCGCGGCGGCCGTGAGCCTGCGGCGCCGCGCCGTGGCCTGATCGGCGCGACCTTCGAGTCGGGGCCCCGTCCGCTCGCGCGGGCGGGGCCTCTCTCGTAGCGGGCTAGCTAGCGCACCTCGACGACGTAGCGGCGGATGCTCAGCGGGTGGTTGCCTTCGATGTCCACCTCGATCATGTAGCGCCGGCCGGGCTGGAGGAAGCCGGGCTCGATGGCCAGACGCAAGCCCGTGTCGGCGTCCGGCAGCGGGCTCGCCGTGACGTCGATGCGCTCGCCGCGCTCGGAGACGACGCGTGCCGTGTGATCGCCGCTGCCGCGGGCGTCGGCGGGCAGTTCGAGCACCAGCTCGAGCGGAGCGTCCTCCGGCAGGTCGGCGGCCTCGATGGTGAGGCGCCCCTGCTCCTCGATGCGGAACGCGCTGGCGGTGCCGCCGTCGACCTCGATCTCGACCCGCTCGGGAGCCGCCGGCGCGGACTCGGCCTGCGGTCGGGGCGCGTCGTCGCCCGGCTGCTGCCCGGCCGGCGCGTCGCGCAGCACGAGCCAGGCGCCCAGCGCGATCGCCCCCAGCACGGCCACCCCGGCCAGCCAGCCCGCTCCGCGGCCCGTGGCTTCGCTCATGTGCTCCCCCTCGGTGTCGATGGGTAGCAGCGTCGTCGGCAAACGGCGACGGCCCCTTCCACCCGGGGGTCGAAGGGGCCGTCCGATGTCCGGCGCGGCATGGCCGCGCGATCGGATCTAGAGCGGGCGGCGTCGCGACGCCCAGGCCAGCCCGGCCAGGCCCAGCAGGCCCATCGCGCCGGTGGAAGGCTCCGGCACGGTGTAGATCACGCTGCCGGTGTCTCCGTCGGCGATCGAGAGGTCGTGCTGCGCGGCCAGCGTGCCGTCGCCCGGACCGAAGGGCAGGCCCGCGCCGTCGGTCAGCGTGGTGGCGCTGCCGTCGCGCAGGCTGTTGCGCAGCGTCGGCCAGCCCGATGCCGCGACGGCGGTGGGGGTCTGGGCGGGGGTCACCTGGATGCTGGTCGCTCCCTGCGAGATCACGAAGTCGAAACCGTTCCAGATGATGGAATCGCCGCCGGCGGTGCCGTTCACGTCCCAGTCCTGGTAGTTGAACACCGTGATGTCGAGCTGGCTGCCCGAGGTGTTCGTGATGTCCAGCGACGGGGTCATGCGCCCCGCGCCGTCGAGACCGTAGATGAGCGTGAAGTCGAACTCGCTGGTCGATCCGGTCACCGTGATCTCCAGGCCGCTCGCCGACACGCTGTTCACGTACGTCGAGTTCACGCCGGTCATCATCTCCTCGGCGGTCATGGAGCCGGTGCGGAAGTAGAAGTCGGCCTGGAACAGGTGGTCGGTGCCGCCGAGCACGTAGTCGGTGGCTCCGCCGTGGGTGTCGCTGACGGTGAGCGACGCCGTGCCGTCGTTGATGGTGGCCGATCCGGCCGGAAGGGCGAGGCCGAGCAGCGCCGCGAATGCCAGCGCGACCCGGCGAAGCGTGGGTTTGGGGAAGTGGGGGATCATCGGAGTGGCCTCGGGTTGAGTTCGTTCGTGCCTTTCACGTAGGCACGCCCCGGCTGGGGGCGCCCTACACCTTTCGGAGGGGCACGGAGGGGCACTGAAGTACTTCTTCGGGCACCCGGGTCGCGTTTCGTCACTCCTGCGCGAGGTTGCCGGTCGCTGAACGCGCAACCGGCGTCGCAACCGCGGGAGCCGCGTGTTCGTGCGGCCTTCGTGCGCAACGCCGCGGAAAAATGCGAGCAGGCCGCCTGCGATACGCAGCGCGGCGGCAACTGCTGCGCAACGCGGGAATGGGGCACAATGGGCTTCTACCGGACGGGAGGATCCATGGGACGGCTCGAGGACCGGATCGCGGTGGTGGTGGGAGCCGGGCAGACGCCCGGCGAGACGATCGGGAACGGCCGCGCGACCGCGCTGCTGTTCGCGCGCGAGGGCGCCCGCGTGGTCGCCGTCGATCGCGATCTGGCGTCGGCGGAGGAGACGGTCGCCATGATCGAGGCCGAGGCAGGGAGCGCCACCGCCATCCGCGCCGACGCCACCGACGAGGCCGCGTGCCGCGACGTGATCCGCGGCTGTGTCGACCTGCACGGGCGCATCGACGTGCTGCACAACAACGTGGGCATCGGCGGCGGCGACGCCGGGCCGGCCCACATCGGCGAGGCGGAATGGGACCGCATCCTCGCCGTCAACCTGAAGAGCGTGATCTTTCCCTGCAAGCACGCGCTGCCGGTCATGCGCGAGCAGCGCAGCGGCTCGATCGTGAACATCTCGTCGATCGCCGCCGTCTGCGCCACCGGCATCGTGGCCTACAAGGCTTCGAAGGCCGGCGTGAACGCCTACACCCAGTCGCTGGCCATCGGCAACGCGAAGTACGGCATCCGCGCGAACGTCATCATGCCCGGCCTGATGAACACGCCCATGGCCGTCGAGGGCATCTCCGAGGCGCGCGGCATCCCCCGCGAGAAGCTGATCGAGCAGCGCGACGCCCAGGTGCCCCTGGGCGGCAGGATGGGCACGGCCTGGGACGTGGCCCACGCGGCCCTGTTCCTGGCCTCGGACGAGGCCCGCTTCATCACCGGCGTGGCGCTTCCCGTCGACGGCGGCCAGAGCGCGCGCATCGGCTGAAGGCCCGCTCGGCTACTCGGCGCCGATCTCCCCGATCAGCAGGTCGGCCAGCTTGCGGCGCTGGTGGACGCCGTCGCCGAGCCAGGCCTGGGCGTGCAGGCTGCGCTTGAAGTAGAGGTGCACGTCGCACTCCCAGGTGAAGCCGATGCCGCCGTGCAGCTGGACCGAGCGGTCCGAGACGAAGGCGCCGGCGTCGGAGGCGGCGCTCTTCGCCATGCGGGCGTTCGCCTCCGCGTCGGGTGCGCTGGCGTCGATGCTGCTGGCGGCGTGGTAGAGCAGGGAGCGCGCCCGGTCGATCTCGACCATGGCGTTCACCAGCGGGTGCTTCACCGCCTGGAAGAAGCCCAGGGAGCGGTCGAACTGCTTGCGCGCCCGGGCGTACTCGGTGGTGGTCTGGAGCTGCCACTCGGCGGTTCCGCACAGGTCGGCGGCGACGCTGACGAGCAGCGCCGGCCAGGCCCGGTGCAGGCCCGACTCCGCATCGCGGCTCACCACGTTCGCGGCCGGCACCGCCACGTCGTCGAAGTGCACCGTCGCCTGGTCGCGGGTCAGGTCGTGGATGTGGTCCTGGGCGAGGCGCACGCCCGCGGCGTCGGCCGGCACCGCGCAGACCGCCACGCCGGACGCCAGCCGCGCGCTCACCACCAGCAGGTCCGCCTTGAAGGCGTCCTGCACGAAGTGGGCGGCGCCGGAGAGCACCAGTCCGTCTCCCGGGTCGCGCGCCCGGACGCCGCAGTCGGTGGGCTCCCAGCTGCCGCGTTCGTCGGTGACGGCCAGGCAGGCCGCGGTGCCGTCGGCGATGCGCGCGAGCCAGGGGTGGGCCGGCTCGCCCAGCTCGCGCAGCACGAAGGACGCCTGGAGGGTCGACGGCAGGGGCGAGGGCAGGGCGTGGCGTCCCACCTCCTCGAGCAGCCCGGCGACGCCCGCCAGGTTCACGCCGAGCCCGCCCGCCGGCTCCGGGACCGCCAGCCCGGTCCAGCCGAGCTCCACGATCTGCTTCCACAGACCCTCGTCCCAGGCGGGCCGCGCACCCTCCTCGTAGACGTCCTCGGGCCGCGCCGCCACCAGGGTGCGCAGCTTCTCCACCGGGAGCTGCTCGTCCAGGAACTTGCGCGCCAGGTCGCGCAGCATCTCCTCGTCGGAGCCGAAGCCGAAGTCGCGGGGTGCGGTCCGCTCGCTCGCCATGGCGCGCCTACTTCGACTTCGCCAGGCCGAGCACCCGCTCGCCCAGGATGTTGCGCTGGATCTCGTTGGTGCCCGCGGCGATGGTGTGGCCGTAGGAGTTCATGTACGACAGCGGCCAGTAGCCGGCGTCCGGTGCCGCCTCGTCGAGCTTGTAGAGCGACCCGTGCGCCCCGGCGATCGTCACGCCCAGGCGCGCCAGGTGCTGGGTGAACTCGCTGCCCGTCAGCTTGGTCTGGAGCGGCAGGCGCATGGGGTGCTCGACCAGGGCTGGCACCCGCGCGCGGCGCGCGTTCTGGCGCATCCCCTCGGCCACGATCGCGTGCTGCACGATGGCGTCGCGTGTGATCGGGTCGTCGGAGGCGCGCATGCCGTCGCGGAAGCTCTGCTTCGCCAGCGCGACCAGCCGGTCGATGGGCTGGGTGCCGCCGCCGCCTCCGCCGCCGGCGCCCTCGGCGGCGCCGCGCTCGGAGGTGAGCGTCGTCATGGCGACGGTCCAGCCCTTGCCGACGTCGTCGAGGCGCAGCCGGTCCGGAACGACCACGTCCTCGAAGAACACCTCGTTGAAGCCGGACTCGCCGGTCATCTTCACCAGCGGCTTCACCGTGACCCCCGGGTGCCCCTCGATGGGACACAGGAAGTAGGTGAGGCCGTCGTACTTGTGGTCGCGGCTGGTGCGCGCCAGCAGGATCATCCACTTCGCGAAGTGGCCCAGGCTGGTCCACACCTTGTGGCCGTTCACCACCCAGTCGTCGCCGCGCTTCTCGGCGAACGTCTGCTGGTTGGCCATGTCCGAGCCGGCCCCGGGCTCGCTGAAGCCCTGGCACCAGATCTCCTCGCCGGACAGGGCGCCGGGCACGAACTCCCGCTTCTGCTCCTCGGTGCCGTGCGCCAGGATCGTCGGGACCGCCATCGAGAGCCCGACCACGTTGATCAGGAAGGGGCGCCCGGCGCGGCTCATCTCCTGGTTGGCGATGCGCTGGCAGCCGGTGCGTCCCCAGCCGCCGTAGGCCTTCGGCACGTCGGACCCCACCAGCTCGGCCTCGTAGCAGCGGCGCTGCCAGTCCTGGAGGTAGTCGCGCTGGTCCGCGCGCATGACCTCGAGCGGCGTGATCGGCAGCCGCGTCGGCGGGGCCGGCGGCTGGTTCTCGGCCAGCCAGCGGCGGGCGTGCTCCTGGAAGGCGCGCTGCTCGTCGGTGAGCTTCGAGGGGGACATGGACGACTCCTGGTGGCGCGAGCGGTCCGCCAGGGTACGGGGCCCGGCGACGTCGCGTCAAACCGGAGCGCACGCGGCGGCGCACGCGGGTATGATCCGCGCGTGAACCCCCCGCCCCACGACGTGGACCTGTTCGATCCCGAGGTGCTGGTCGACCCGACCGCCGCCTGGGACCGGCTGCGCGAGAGCGATCCGGTGCACGAAATGGCGGGGGGCCTGTTCGTCGTCACCCGCCACGCCGCGGTCGCGCAGGTGCGGCGCGACCCGGACCGCTTCACGGTGGCGCCCTTCGACGCCGGACTGCACGACATGTTCGTGACCGGCGAGGCGCGCGCGCGGTTCGAGGACGCCGCGCTCGCCGTCCGCAGCCCGCTGGCGACGCCGCCCGCGCAGCACGCCGCGCCGCGACGGGCCGTCGACGCCGCGCTCGGCGGCGCCCGCGAGGCACGTCCCTTCGTACGGGCGATCGCCGACGACCTGCTTCTCCGGCTGGGGCCCGAAGGCGAGTGCGAGCTCCTCTCCGACTTCTGCGCTCCGTTGTCGCTCACGGTGGCGGCGGATCGCCTGGGGCTGCCGCTCGAGGACCTGCCGCGGCTGTCGCAGTGGGCGGAGGCCTGGGTGCGCGCCTACGGCTACGGCATGGTCCACGAGGTCGAGCAGCGCGTGGCGGACGAGGTCGTCGCGCTGCGCCGCTACCTGTCGGACGCGATCGACGAGCGCCGCGCCGCACCCCGGCGCGACGGGCTGGGCGCCCTGGCGGACAGCGGGCTCGCGGCCCCTGCGCTGGTGGCGATCGCCGAGCAGCTGCTCGTCGGGGGCAGCGAGAGCACGACCCACGCCCTGGCGTCGGGCGTTCGCTGGCTCGTCGAGCGGCCCGAGCTGGCGTCGACGCTGCGCGCCGATCCGTCCGCGGTTCCCGCCTTCGTCGAAGAGACGCTGCGCCTGGAGACGCCCACGCGCAGCGTCGTGCGCCGCGCCGCGGAGGACGCCCTGCTGTGCGAGGTGAAGGTCCCGGCCGGCCGCGACCTGGCGCTGTGCCTGGGCGCGGCGAACCGCGACCCGCGGGTCTTCCCGGACCCGGCGCGCCTCGACCTGTCGCGCGCGAACGCGGGCGACCACCTGGCCTTCGGCGGCGCGGCCCACGACTGTCCCGGCGCGGCGCTGGCCCGCGTCCAGCTCGCGGTCGGCTTCGAGGCGCTGCTCGAGCGCTGGAGCTTCGACTGCCCGGTGCCCCCCGGCGACCTTGCCTGGGCTCCGAGCTTCACCCAGCGCGCCCTGCTGGCGCTGCCGCTGCGCTACCGGACGAGGAGCTGATGGCGACCATCCTGGCCCACATCCAGGTGCACGAGGGGCGCGAGCCCGAGTTCGAGGAGCTGGCGAGCGACCTGCACCGCGCCACCCACGCCGGCGAGCGCGGCGTGCGCCACTACGAGTACTGGCGCAGCGCCACGCCCGGTCTCTACTACTGCCTTCTCGCCTTCGACGACTTCCACGCCTTCCTCGCCCACCAGACCAGCGACCACCACGAGGACGCCGCGCCGAAGCTGGGCGAGCTGATCCGCGACATGCAGCTCGAGTGGGTCGATCCGGTGCAGGGGGCGTCGAAGCTTCCCCCGACGGAGATGCAGGGGCTTCCCGAAGGCGCCGACGCGCCCACCGCCCGCTACCACCGCCTGTTCGCCGCGAAGCTCCAGGAGTGGTGGCGGTCGCTCAGGTCCTGACCGCGTCGTCGCGCGGCGGCAGCTTCGGCTCGTGGCCCACCCAGACGCCGATCTGGCAGCCGGTGCGCCCGCCCGGTCCCTCGCGCAGCAGGTCGACCAGCAACGCGGCGACGCGCGCCGGCTTCATCCAGCCGGCCACGTCCTCGGGCGGCGGCTCGCCCGGGTAGACGCTGCGCAGCATGCGGGTGTCGGTGGCGCCCATGCACAGCTCGTTCACGCGCACGTGGTGGCGCCGGAGCGCCTTCGCCCAGGCCTCGGTCAGTCCGCGCAGCCCCCACTTCGAGGCGTCGTAGACGTCCATGCGCGATCCGCCGCCGGTGGTCCGGCCGGGCGGCGGCAGCACGTGGTCGGTGGAGACGTTCACGATGTCGCCGCCGGAACCGGCGTCGATCATCGCCGCGGCGACGGCGCGACCGCACAGGAAGGCACCGCGCAGGTTCGTGCCGACCATGCGGTCGAAGTCGGCGACCGCCTTGTCGAACGGGTCGGCCGGGTGGGTCGGGGCGAACTCGCCGGCGTTGTTCACGAGCACCGAGATGCCGTCCCCGAGCGAGAGCGCCGCGTCCACCAGGCGGCGCACGTCCTCCGGCTTCGAGACGTCGGCCACCACGCCCAGTCCGCCGTCCAGGCCTACGCCCACCACCTCGACCGCGGCGTCGCGGTCGCAGGCGACCACCCGGGCTCCCTCCTTCGCCAGCGCCGTCGCGAACGCCTCGCCCAGGCCGCGCGCGGCCCCCGTGACGATGGCGGTCCGGCCGTCGAGGAAGCCCATGGCTCAGGGGTAGCGCGGCGGAAGCGCGTCCTCCGCGACCAGCGTGTCGACCCGCCGGCGCACGATGTCCTTCCACTCCGGGTGTGTGAGGATCCAGAACTTCTTCGCGCGGATCGCGTCGACCACCATTCCGGCGACGTCGGCGGGGTCGAGACCGCCGGCCACCATCGGAGCGGCGCTCGCGTAGAAGGCGCGCTCGGCGTCGGTCTCCACGTGGTCGGCGTCGGGCCGGTTGCGTCCCGCCTCGGCGATGCGCGTGGCCACCTCGCCGGGGCAGAGCACCGAGGCCCCCACGTCGGAGCGCGCCATCTGGAGGTCGCGGGCGACGCTCTCCATCAGCGCCACGACGCCGAACTTGGTGACGTTGTACGGGGCGATGGCCGGCGACGACACCAGCCCGGCCGTCGACGCGGTGGCCAGCATGTGGCCCTCGTTCTGCTCGATCATGCGCGGCAGGAAGGCCTTCACGCCGTGGATCACGCCCCACAGGTTCACGCCCATCACCCAGGACCAGTCGGCCAGCGTCAGCTCGTGGACGGGTCCGGCGGTGACGACGCCGGCGTTGTTGCACACCACGTGGGCCGTTCCGAAGCGCTCGAAGGTGGCGTCGGCCAGGGCCTCGACGTCCTCCCAGCGGGAGACATCGGTGCGCCGGGCCAGCACGTCGGCGCCGCCCTCGCGCAGCGACTTCTCGGCGGCGTCGAGGGCCGGAGCCTCGACGTCGGCCAGCACCACCTTCATGCCCTCGTCGGCGAAGCGCCGGGCGAAGGCCAGTCCCATGCCGCTGCCAGCGCCCGTCACGACGGCCACGCGTCCGTGTAGATCCTGCATGGATCGTCACGTAGCGCGTTCGCCGGGGGGCCGCCATCATGCAGGGGTGCCGCTCTCCGTCCCCGTCACCCTCGAGGACCTGACCGCCGACTGGCTCTCCACCGCGCTGGGGACGCGCTTCCCCGGGTGTCGCGTGCGCGACGTGCGCGTGCTGGATCGCCACGACGGAACCACCGGCCGGGCGCGCCTGGGTCTCGCGTACGACGACGCCTGCGGTGCGCCCGCGTCGGTGTTCGTGAAGCTGCCTCCGTCCGACGAGGGACAGCGCGCGCTGGTTGCGTCGACCGGCATGGGCCGGCGCGAGGCGCGCTACTACGCCGAGCTGGCCGGCGCGGCTCCCGTGCGCGTGCCGGCGTGCCACCACGCCGCCTCCGACGAGGAGGGCGCGCGCTACGTGATGCTGCTCGAGGACCTGGAGGCCGCCGGCTGCACCTTCCCCGGGCCCGACGCGCCGGACGCGGCGCAGCGCGCGCGCCGGGTGGTGACCGGTCACGCCCGGCTCCACGCCGCCTTCTGGGAGAGCGAGCGCTTCGCCGGCGATCTCGCCTGGGTCGAGCCGCCCATGCGCCACGAGATCGGCGCGCTGCTGGTGCAGCAGTCGCTGGCCCAGTTCGCCGACACGATGCCGAAGGCCTTCGCCGAGATCGGCGCGCTCTACGTCGAGAACCACGAGGCGGTCTGCGACCTGTGGGAGGAGGGCGAGTCGACGTTGGTGCACGGCGACTCGCACCTGGGAAACCTGTTCCAGGACGGCGACGAGGTGGGCTTCCTCGACTGGGCGGTGCTGTCGCGCGCACCCGGCATTCGCGACGTCGCCTACTACCTGTCGAACTCCATGCCCACGGACCTGCGGCGGGCCGAGGAGCGGGCGCTCCTCGACCTCTACCGCGAGCAGCTGCTGGCCGCGGGGGCGCCGGCACCGGACGCCGACACCTTGTGGCGTCGCTACCGGCGCCACGTCGCCTACTCGTGGGTGGCGGCCGCCACCACGGCCGCCATGGGCGAGAAGTGGCAGCCGCTGTCGGTCACGCGTCCGTCGCTCGAGCGCACGACCGCCGCCGTGGCGGACCTCGGCACCGTCGACCTGTTCCGGGAGGAGCTGGGCCTCTAGAGGTACCCGCCCAGCTCGGCGGCGATGTCCTCGGGCGACACCGTCGGCGCGTAGCGCCGGAGCACCTGGCCGTCCTTCCCCACCAGGAACTTGGTGAAGTTCCAGGCGATGTCCTCGTTGCCGTCCTCGTCCGGGTGTCCGGCCTTGAGGAAGCGGTAGAGGTCGCAGGCGCCGTCGCCGTTGACCTCGATCTTCGAGAACAGGGGGAACTCGGCGCCGTACTTGCTGCGCGCGAACTCCTGGATCTCGGCGTTGGTGCCCGGCTCCTGGGCGCCGAACTGGTTGCAGGGGAAGCCGAGGACCGAGAAGCCCTCGTTGCCTTCATGAAGGGTACGCAGACCTGCGTACTGGTTGGTCAGGCCTCACCGGCTGGCGAGGTTCACCACCAGGCAGACCTGCCCCGCGAAGTCGGACAGCGCCACCGGCTCGCCGGTGATCGAGTCCATCGTGAAGTCGTGCATGCTGGCCATGGGGCCCTCCTCGCGGGCCAGCATAGCCGAGTCAGGGCGTGCACACGCCGGCCTGGCACTGGAGGCCCAGGGTGCAGTCGAGGTCGTCGTCGTCGTCGCAGATCCCGCCGCTGCCGCTCTTCGGAACGCAGACTTCGTCGTTGCACGAGTTGAACACCGGGAAGTCCTTGCACTCCTGGTTGCCGGCGCAGCTCGAGCCGAGAGGCAGCGGCACCTGGCAGGTGAAGTCCTCGAAGCAGCGGAGCGACCCGTCGCAGATCGTGTTCGGCTGGGAGCAGTCGTCGCCCTGGTTCAGGAGCTGCTGGCACACGTTGTTGATGCACAGGCCCGACTCGCAGCCGAAGCCCTGGTCACAGCCGTCGCCGGTCGCGCCCGTGGCGCTACAGCCCTTGCTGTCGGTGCAGATGGGCCGGGCCGGGTCGGTGCAGTCGCCGGCGTCGTTGCAGGGCTCGCCCAGGCACTCGAAGGTGTCGAAGGTGTAGCCGGGCGCGCAGCCCCAGGGTCCGTCGGCGAAGGATCCGGCGTCGCCGTCACTGCACGTCATGAACGAGTTCACGAAGGGGGTGTTGCAGTGCACCGCTGCCACCAGGCCGCGCTGGCCCTCTTCGCCGGTCGTGCAGATCCCGTCCGGGCTGCAGCGGTCCTTGCCGGGTGCGCAGTCCGCGTTCGAAGTGCACTCGAGCGGCGCCACCCTCCGCGCGGTGATGCGCGAGCCCTGGGTGACGGTCGTCGCCAGGCCCGTCGAGGCGACCCGCGCGTTGACGGCGGTGATCGTCGCGCTGCAGGCGCTCGCCCCGGCTCCCACCACCACGCGGGCGACGTCCTGCTGGAGGCCGCCATCGCTCAGGTCGACGAGCACGGGGGTGTCGCCGCACTCCAGCGAGACCGAGAAGTCGATCTGCTCGGTCAGGGCGGGGTCGCCGCCGTCGGGCGAGGAGGAGAAGAACTCGACGTTGAACGTGGCGTCGCCGTTCTCGGTGTTGATCGGGAAGCTCGCCTGCATGGGGCCGAAGCACTCGGTCTCGACCGGCCCTCCGGCGTGGTCGTGGGTGCAGGTCACGCCGAAGGTGTCGGCGTCCACCGAGACCTCCAGGGCGGCGGAGCTGCCGCCGGCGCTGGCCTGGGCGATCACCGCGGAGGTGACCAGGCCGGTGACCGGCGTGTTCACCTGGCTGTCGTCGGGCGTTCCGTCGTCGCCGGCGTCGACGACCGCGCCGCCGTTCTGCTGCTCGCCGTCGAGGCTGGGCATCTCCACGATGCTCTCGTCGGCCAGCAGGGTGCAGGCGGAGTTCAGCAGGAACAATCCCAGGGCGAGCAGGGTCGCCAGCTCCAGCCGGAGGATCGTGCGGGCGCTCATCGCAGACCCTCCTGGCGGCGCCGTGCGCCGAGGGCGACGAGCCCCAGGGCGAGCAGGGCGCCGGTTCCCGGCTCGGGGATCACGTTGGTGGCGACCACCTCGCCGGTGAAGACGGCGCTGATTCCGGTGAAGTCGAAGGGTCCCGCGACGGGGTTGATGCCGATGTTGAACTGGTAGGGCATGACCACCTCGTAGACGCCGGGCGACGTCTCGCTGAACTGGCTGGCTTCCCGGTCGACGAAGGAGCTGAAGCTCCCGGTGAAGGGCACCGACGCCGTGCCGCCGAGGCCCAGGCTCGTCTGGATCTCGAGGGTCCCGGCCACCGCGGTGAAGCCCAGGTCCCCCTGGAGGCCCAGGGGACCGAGCGCGTTGGCGTAGACGTCGAAGAAGCCGGCGACGCTGAAGATCAGGTCGTGGATGGCGACGTCGCCGCTGATGCCGCTGGTCGCGTCGGAGAAGGTCACGCCGAAGGCGGCGTCGGTGGTGCCGGCTCCGCCGCCGCTGCCCGGCAGCACGATGTTGGTGTCTCCCGGCCGCACATCACTGGTGCCGGGCAGCACCGAGAAGAAGGTCGGACTGCTGGCGTCGTTGCCGATCAGCATGCCGAAGTGACCCGCCAGCGGCGCCGGCCCGACGCCGGCCTGGGCGTTCAGGTCGGCGTTCACGAACTGGCTGCTGCTGAGCGCCGCGTTGATCGAGCCCGACTGGAACTGGATGAAGCTGCGCGCCGGGTCGAGGTAGAAGGTCTCGAACTGGTCGGCGGCGGCGTGGCCCGGCCAGAGCGCCAGCGCGACCGCGGAGAAGAGGATCGGGAGCAACCTTCGCATGGGGACCTCCTAGAAGCCGCACACCCCGGCGTTGCAGACGAAGCCGGGCAGGCAGTCCGAGTCGTCGCCGACGTCGCAGGCGCCGCCGTTCGACGGGCGCACGGCGCAGGTGCCGGCGATGCACGAGTTGGAGCTGGGGGGCGCCTCGGCGCACTCGCGGTTCGCGTTGCAGCTCGAGCCGAGCGGCAGCGGCGTCTGGCAGGTGCCGTTCGCGAAGCAGGCGAGGCCCGCGTTGCACAGGGTGAAGGGCTGGAAGCAGTCGCCTCCCAGGTCGAGCAGCTCGTTGCAGCGGTTCGCGAGGCACAGTCCCGTCTCGCAGGCGGAGTTCTGGGAGCAGCCGTCGCCGCGGACGCCCGTGGCGCTGCAGCCAGCGCCGTCGGTGCAGATCGGGCGCGCCGCGTCGGTGCAGTCGACGGCGCTGCTGCAGGGCTCGCCGGTGCACTCGGAGCCGGTGAAGGCGTAGCCCGCGGCACACTCGAAGGGTCCGCGGGCGAAGGACCCTGCGTCGCCGTCGCTGCACTCGCCGAACTCGTTGATGTAGGGCGTCGAGCAGTGCTCGCTCACGACCACGCCGGGCTCGCCCTCCAGGCCCTCCTGGCAGGTGTCGTCGGGACTGCAGAGGGGGAGGGCGGACGGGCAGTCGCGCTCGTCGGCGCAGCCGAGCGCGGCCTGGTTGGCGCCGGTCACCCGCACGCCGTGGAGCACCGTGGTGTCCAGGCCCGTCGACACGACGCGCGAGGTGGTGAGGGTGACGGTGAGCAGGCATTCGGTGGCGCCGGCGCCGACCGGGACCTCCAGCAGCAGCTGCTGGTCGTCGGAGGTGCCGAAGGCGAAGAACACCGGCACGTCCCCGCAGTCGATCTCGACGTCGCCGTCGACCACGTGGGTGAGCTGCGACGCGTCCGCATCGGCGCCAGAGACGAAGTAGAGGGCCTCGAACTCGGCGTTGCCGGACTCGACCTCGATCGGGAAGACGGCCTGCGAGGGGCCCGAGCAGCTGGTCTCGCTCGGGGTCGACGACACGAGCTGGTGCACGCAGTTCACCTCGAAGGTGTCCAGGTCGACGTTCAGCTCGTTGGTGACCGAGTGGCCGCCGGCGGTGGCGAAGGCCAGTGTCGCGGGCACGGCGCTCGTCGTCGTCAAGGAGGTGGTCACGATGTCGTCGTTCGTGCCGTCGTCGCCGTCGTCGACGATCGCCGCGCTGGTCTGCGTCAGGCCGTCGACCGAGGGTTGGCCGGTCCGGCTGCGCATGCTGCCGCCGGGGCAGGCGGCGTTCAGCAGGAACAGGCCCAGGGCGAGCAGGGTGGCGATCTGGAGCTGCAGGGTGCGTCGCGTGTTCATCGGGAGGTCCCCTGTCGGCGTCGGGCGGTGAGGAGGAGGAGCCCCAGGCCCAGCAGCGCGCCGCTGCCGGGCTCCGGGACGACGTTGGTCGCGACGATCTCGCCGCTGAAGGTGGCCCGCACGAGCGCCCCGCTGAACGGCCCGGCGACCGGCGTCACGCCGATCAGGAACTGGAAGGGGATCACCACCTCGTAGACGCCCGGGGACGTCTCGGAGAACTGGCTGGCACTGGAGTCGACCGATTGCGTCGCCGACGTGGTGAAGGGAACGAAGGCGGTGCCGCCGATGCCGATGCTGGTCTGGATCTCGAGGTCGCCGTCGACCAGCGCCCAGGGCATGCTGCCCTGGAGCCCGTTGGGACCCAGTCCGTTCGCGACCGGGTTGAAGCTGCCGCTGATGCCGAAGGCCAGGTCGTGGAAGGCGACGTCGCCGCCGATGCCGTTGGTGGCGTCGAGGAACGAGATGCCGAAGGCGGCGTCGGTCGTGCCGGCGGCTCCGCCAGTGCCGGGAGAGACCGTGTTGACGTCCGCCGGCCGGATGTCGGTGGTGCCGGAGAGGATGTCGAACGACGTCGGGTTGCTGGCGTCGTTGCCGATCTGCATGACGAAGTGGCCCGACAGCGGCGCCGGCGCGACGCCCGGCTGGTCCAGCATGTCCGCGAATGCGAACTGGGTGATGCTGAGCTGGGCGTTGACGTCGCCCGACACGTACTGCATGAAGCTGCGCGCCGGGTCGAGGTAGAAGGTCTCGAACTGGTCGGCGCGGGCCAGGGCGGGGGAGAGGGAGAAGACCGCCCAGACGAGGGAAGCCACCAGGAACTGCTGCATGAACGGACTCCGCAGGTTCCCGCTTCCCAGCTGCGTCGCGCGGGGCACGAGCGACGCAGCTCTACCAGCGTCTCACGAAGCCGCCGACACCTTCAAGCGTTTTCTGGCCGTCAGCCAGCCGGCGGCGCCCAGCGCCACCAGCAGCAGCGCCACTCCCTGGTACACGCTCACCGCGCCGTCGCCCAGCCGGAACCAGATCTCCCCGCCCTGGTGGAAGCGGAACGACTCGGCCAGCAGGCGCTGGGCTCCCCATGTGCAGACGAGCGCGGAGACGACCGATCCGGCAGGCGGTTTCCGCCGTGCATGAAGGAGCAGGCCGCCGGCGATCGCGAAGCCCAGGAGCGACTGGTAGAGCTGGGTCGGATGGATCGCGACGTCGCCCAGGTGGGCGTGGGGCAGACTGCCCGCCGGGAAGCGCACCGCCCACGGCCAGTCGCACGCAAGGCCGTGGCAGCAGCCGTTGAAGAAGCAGCCGATGCGCGTGATGCCCGCGCCCAGGGCGACCGAGGGCGCGAGCAGGTCCATGTAGGTCAGGATCGGGAGTCGGCGCAGGCGGAAGTAGGCCCAGGCGCAGAACAGCGCCGTCGGGAAGCCGCCCATCACCGACAGGCCCTGGGCGCCGCCGCCCGCCGCCCCGTCCGGCGGGTTCCAGGCGTAGAAGAGCCTGGAGCCCGCGATCGACGCCACCACGATCACGATGGAGACGCCGAGCACCGGCTCGGCGGGCAGACCCGCCCGGCGGGCGCGCCACACCCCCAGCGCGATCCCCGCCGCGAAGGCCAGCGTCAGCGCGAGCCCGTAGCTCCCGACGCGCAGGGCGCCCAGCTCCAGCAGCACCGGATGCATGGCCGCGACTCTGACCGATCCGGCCGGGCCCTGCACGGGGCCGCCCACCCGCGGCCCGCTTCGTCATACAATGGGCGGTGTCATGATCCGGAGGTTCGAGGTCGGAATGACCCGTCGCGCCCGCGTCCCCGCGATCCTGCTGTGTCTCGCGCTGCTCGCCCTGGCCGGCTGTCGCAGCAAGCCGCTGCTCACGCCGGCGCCGGTCGTCTCGGCGCTGGGGGTCGAGGCCAACCGCGTGGCGATCATCCGCGGCATGGCGCTGCACCGCTGGGCGCTGATCGAAGAGGAGCCGGGCCTGATCGTGGCCCAGCAGGACAAGGGCGGGCGCCACATCGCGATCGTGGCGATCGGCTACGACGACCGCATGATCGAGATCCGCTACCGCAGCTCGCACGGACTGCGCTGCCAGCCCCAGGGCGAGTCGTGCAGCTCGATCCACCGCGCCTACAACCGCTGGGTCGCCCAGCTGCGCAACGACATCGAGTACGGCGTGCAGACGGTGCGCATCGAGGGCCTCCGCGACCGCACCGCGGTGGGCGCAGAGCCGCCGGGAGCCGAGTAGCTGGCGCGCCTGCTCTGCCTGGCCTTCTTCCTCTCGGGGGCAGCCGGTCTGCTCTTCGAGTCGCTCTGGTTCTACCAGGCGGGGCTCGGGCTGGGGAACTCGATCTGGGCGTCGAGCCTGGTGCTGGCCGCCTTCATGGGCGGGCTCGGCGTGGGCAACGGACTGGTCGGCCGCTTCGGCCACCGCATTCGCGCCCCGGTGCGCTGCTACGCCGTGCTCGAAGGCGTGATCGCGCTCACCGGCGTCGCGCTCGTGTACCTGCTTCCGGCGCTGACACCCTGGCTGGCGCCCCACCTGGGGAACCTGGAGGGCGGACTCCCGCTGAACGGCCTGCGTCTGGGGGTGAGCTTCGCATTGCTGCTGGTGCCCTCTTCGGCGATGGGCGCCACCATGCCGCTGCTGGTCGCCGCGCTGGGCCGCCGGGAGGCGCGCTTCGGCGCCGTGCTCGGTCGGCTCTACGGCTGGAACACCCTGGGAGCGGTGGCCGGCGCGCTGGTGGGCGAGGTCGCGCTGATCGAGTGGCTGGGCGTGCGCGGCAGCGCCCACGTGGCTGCGCTCGGCAACGTCGTCGCGGCCCTGCTGGCGCTGGCGGTGTCGCGCCGCATCGACGCCGACGCGGCGTCGGTGGCGCGACGCGCCCCGGCCCGGCTGCCGGCGCGCGCCCACGGGCTGCTCTTCGTCGCGTTCCTGGCGGGGGCAGTGCTGCTGGCGCTCGAGGTGGTGTGGTTCCGCTTCCTGCTGCTGCACGTGACCGGGACGAGCGTGGCCTTCGCGGCCATGCTGGCGACCGTGCTCGCCGGCATCGCCCTGGGCGGCCTGCTGGCCGGCCGCTGGCTGCGCTCCTACGCGGGCGCGGTCGATCACCTGCCGGCGCTGGGGGCCGGCGCCGGCGCCCTGTGCGTGGCGAGCTACGCCGGCTTCGGCGCCTTGGCCCCGAGCCTCGAGGCCGGTCGCCCGGCATTCTTCCCGGGCGAGATCCTGGCGCTGGGCGCGCCGCTCATGCTGCCGGTCTCGATGGCGTCGGGCCTGCTGTTCACGCTGCTCGGCGAGGCGATCCACCGGGCGGCGCCCGGCGAGACCCGCGCCGCCGGCTTCCTCACCCTCTCGAACACGGTCGGCGCCATGTTCGGATCGCTGTTCGCCGGCTTCGTGCTGCTGCCCGGGCTGGGCGTCGAGCTCTCGACCTTCGCACTCGCCGGATGCTACGCCGCCATGGCGGTGGTGCTGTTCGCGCTGCTCCCGCGGCCCGTCGGACGCGGCGCCTCGCTCGACCGGCTGGCCACCACGGCCGCCCTGCTCGTCGCCCTCGGCCTGTTCCCCCACGGCGCCATGCGCGACGACCACCTCCAGGCGCCCATGCGGCGCTGGCTGCCGGCCTGGCACGCGGCGGAGATCCGCGAGGGGCTGACCGAGACGATCGTCTACCTGGAGCGCGAGCTCTTCGGCGAACCGATCGCCCACCGCATGCTCACGAACAGCCACTCCATGTCGAGCACCTCGCCTCGCGACGCGCGCTACATGAAGCTCTTCGTCTACTGGCCGGTGGCGGTCCACCCGGACCCGAAGCACGCCCTGCTGATCAGCTACGGGGTGGGCGTCACGGCCAAGGCGCTGACCGACACGCCCGACTTCGAGACCATCGACTTCGTCGACATCTCCCGGGACGTGTACGAGATGAACCGGCACGTCTACCCGGATCCGGCGGAGAACCCGCTGAACGACCCGCGCGTGACGGCCCACGTCGAGGACGGGCGCTTCTTCCTCCAGACCACGCCGCGGCGCTTCGACGTGATCACCGGCGAGCCGCCCCCGCCCAAGCTGGCCGGTGTGGTGACGCTGTACACGCGCGAGTACTTCGCGCTGATGCACGACCGGCTGGCCGAGGGCGGCATCGCCACCTACTGGCTGCCGGTCCACAACCTCACCGAGGCCGACGCCCGCGCCATCCTGGCGGCGTTCTGCGACGTCTTCGCCGACTGCAGCCTGTGGGGTGGCTCCGGCTTCGACTGGATGATGGTGGGGACGCGCGAGGCTCGGGGACCGGTGTCCGTGGCGCGCTTCGACGCCCAGTGGAACGATCCGCGGGTGGGACCGGAGCTGCGGGCGCTGGGCTTCGAGCGTCCGGAGACCTTCGGCGCGCTGTTCATCGAAGGGCGCGACGCGCTCCTCGAGCGCACCCGCTTCGACGCGTCCCTGGTCGACGACCGGCCCAAGCGGCTGGCGGATCTCTCCCACTCGGAGGCGGATCGCTTCCTCGGCTGGCTCGACGGCGCCCGCTCGCGCCGGCTGCTGCGTCGCGACCCGGGGATCGCGCGGCTGTGGCCGCGCGAGCGCATCGAGTCGGCGGCGCCGGCCTTCACCGACCAGGTGCGCTTCGAG
>JBNLVK010000176.1:0-11460 GCA_050618055.1 Myxococcota bacterium | reverse complement strand
CCGGGTCGTGGACGTGCTGGACGGCGCCGTACCCTTGCTCTGGAGCCTCGTGCCCGCGGCCCTGACGATGCTGTTCTGGGTGCTCGCCGTGCTCGCCATCTACCGGCTCTTCGAGCGCCGCTGCTCGCGCGGCGACCGCGGTCGGGTGGCCCGCCAGCTGGTGATGATCTCGCTGACGGCGGTGCTCGTCGTGGCGCTGATCATGGCGCTGCCGATCGACGGGACGCAGCGCGGCCAGCTGCTCTCGCTGCTCGGCCTGCTGCTCTCGGCCGCCATCGCCCTGGCTTCGACCACGTTCCTGGGCAACGCGATCGCCGGCCTGATGGTGCGCGCCGTCGAGGACTTCCGGCCGGGCGACTTCATCCACGTGGGCGAGCACTTCGGGCGCGTCTCGGAGCGGGGTCTGCTGCACGTGGAGATCCAGAGCGAGGACCGGGACCTGATCACGATCCCGAACCTCCAGATCGTCTCGAACCCGGTCCGGGTGGTCCGCGCCTCGGGCACGATCGTCAGCGCCAGCGTGTCGCTGGGCTACGACGTCGACCACGTCGCCGTCGAGGCGCTGCTGCTGGGCGCCGTCGAAGCGTCGGGGCTCTCCGACGGCTTCGTGCTGGTGACGGATCTGGGCGACTTCGCCGTCACCTACCGGGCCGCCGGCTTCCTGAAGGACGTGGGCCACCTGATCTCGACGCGTTCGAAGCTGCGCACGTCGGTGCTCGACGCCCTGCACGCGGGCGGGGTCGAGATCGTGTCGCCGAACTTCATGAACCAGCGGGTGCTGGCGCCGGAGCAGCGCTTCGTGCCCGATCCGGGCGCGCGCCACCCGGCCACCGGCGAGTCGGGGTCGGCGGAGGTGGAGCGGATCGTGTTCGACAAGGCGGAGCAGGCCGCCCTGCGCGAGCAGCTGGGCGAGCGCCACGCGCGCTTCGTCGAGATGCGCGCGCGGCTCCAGGCGGAGCAGGCCGCCGCGTCGAGCGACGACGAGAAGCAGCGGCTCGCCGGCCAGATCGAGCGCCTCGACCCGGTGATCGAGCGGCTGGCGCTGGCCCTGGCGGAGCCGCCCGACGAGGAATGAGCCGCGGGGCTTGACTGTACCGATCGGTACGGGTACGTTCGGAGACGGCTGTACCGATCGGTACAGCCCCGATCGCCACACGGCGCGCCCCACACCCGAGGAGGCTCCATGGCGGCTCCCGCCCTGCACCCCGGCTCGCGACACGAGATCGCCGTCCGCCGGCCCGACTTCCCCTTCGACGCCGACATCCCGAACCACTGGCTGGCCGACAACGCCGTCGCCACCCACGTCTTCAACGGCCTGAACCTGGTCTTCCCCGACGGCGAGCGCTTCTTCATCGACGCCGTCCGCTCGCGCATGGACCGCATCGACGATCCGGAGCTCCAGCGCCAGATCCGCGGCTTCTTCGGCCAGGAGGGACGCCACGCCCACGAGCACGAGCGCTACTTCGAGCGGCTCGAGGCCCAGGGCTACGAGATCGCCGGCTTCCTGCGCCGCTTCCGGGCCTTCGCCCGCTTCACCACCCGCTGGCTGCCCGCACCCCTGCGCCTGTCCATGACCGCCGGTGCCGAGCACTACACGGCGACCCTGGGCGCCCAGGCCCTCACGGAGGACCTGATCGACCAGGCCCACCCGGTGATGCGCGACCTGATCGTCTGGCACGCCACCGAGGAGATCGAGCACAAGGCGGTGGCCTTCGACGTGCTCCAGGCCACCCACCCGAGCCCGTGGCTGCGGCGCATCGGCTTCGTGCTGGCCACGGTCGTGCTGCTCGGCTGGACGCTGGCGGGCACGCGCATGCTGATCCGCCAGGACCTGGCGGCGGGACGCCTCACGAAGACCCGGCTGCGCGAGATGCGCGACGCCCTGCGCGAGCGTCGCGAGCGGGGCGCGGCCCAGATCGGTCGGCGCATCCGCGACTACATGCGGCGCGACTTCCACCCGAACGACGTCGACGACCTGGCCCTGGCGCAGCAGCGGCTGCGGGAGCTGGGCCTCTCGCCGGCCTGAGCGTGCCCGCCCGCCGTCGCCGCCGACCGTCCGCCGCCGACGGCAGCAGCCGCGAGCGCCTGCTCGCGGCGGCGATGGAGCTGTTCGCCGAGCAGGGCTACGCGGCCACCGGCATCGCCGAGGTGTGCCGGCGGGCCGGCGTGGCGAAGACGGCCCTCTACTGGCACTTCGAGAGCAAGGAGGGCCTGCTCGCCACGGTGATCGAGACCATCGGCACCAGCTGGATCGAGCAGATCCGCAAGGCGGCCTACCAGGCCGGCACGCCGGAGGAGCGCATCCGCCGGCTGGTGGCCGAGTGGCGGCGCATCCTGCTGGAGCAGCCCGAGCTGCTGCGCCTGCCGATCGTCGCCCAGCTCGAGCAGGGCGACTCGCAGCGCGCCCGCGACGCCCTGCGCACCATCTGGCAGCGCGCCGAGTGGGCGCTGATCGAGGGCATCGAGGACACCATCGGCCGGAGCCTGCCCGACGTCGACCTGCTGGCCCACACGATCTTCGCGCTTCTTCAGGGGGCGCTGCTGCGCCAGATCGTCGACCCGGACGAGGACCAGCTCGACCGGGTGCTCGGCGAGCTCCAGCGCACGATCGTGCTGCTGATCGCGGATCGCCTGCCCGCCGACTGAGGCCTGCGGCTAGAATGCCGTCCGAGGAGGAGCTGCCGTGGAGCCCGTGCGTGCGTTGTCCGTCGACGAGATCGAGCTGGGAGACCTGGAGTTCTGGCTGCGGCCCCAGGAGGAGCGGGAGGGCGCCTTCGCCACGCTGCGCGAGGAGCGTCCCATCTCGTTCCACGAGGAGCCGGAGCTGCCCATCGCGATCATGCCCCGCGGTCCCGGCTTCTGGGCGCTGACGAAGCACGCCGACATCCTGCACGCGAGCAAGCACGCCGACGTGTTCTGCTCCGGCCGCGGCACCCAGATCATGGACCAGCCCGAGGCGTTCAACGAGGCCTTCGGCTCGATGATCAACATGGACGATCCGCGCCACGGCCGGCTGCGGCGCATCGTGTCGCGGGGCTTCACGCCGCGCATGCTGAAGCGCCTGGAGAGCGACGTGCAGCGCTGCGCCCGCGAGGTCGTGGACGGGGTGATCGAGAAGGGCGAGTGCGACTTCGTCACCGACATCGCCGCGCGGCTCCCGCTGCGCATCATCTGCGACATGATGGGCATTCCCGAGAGCCAGCACGACTTCATCTTCGACCGCACCAACGTGATCCTCGGCGCCGGCGACCCGGAGTACGGCGGCGAGGACATCGCGGCGCTGCCCGGCAAGCTGTTGATGGCGGGGGCGGAGCTCACCCAGATGGTCCAGGAGCTGGGTCGCTCGCGGCGCGAGAACCCCACCGAGGACCTGACCTCGGCCCTGGTGAACGCCGAGCTCGACGGCGAGAAGCTCACCGACAGCGAGCTCGGCTCGTTCTTCGTGCTGCTGGTGGTGGCCGGCAACGAGACCACCCGCAACGCCATCAGCCACGGCATGAAGGCGCTGCACGACCACCCGGAGCAGCGGGCCGTCTGGGCCGCCGACTTCGAGGGCGTGGCGCCGACCGCGATCGAGGAGATCATCCGCTGGGCCTCGCCGGTCATCCACTTCCGGCGCACCGCCACCCGGGACACCGAGATCGGCGGCCAGAAGATCGCCGAGGGCGACAAGGTGGTGCTCTGGTACGCCTCGGGCAACCGGGACGCCGACGTGTTCGAGGATCCCTTCCGCTTCGACGTCCGGCGCAAGCCCAACGAGCACGTGGCCTTCGGCGGTCCGGGGCCGCACCACTGCATCGGCGCGCACCTGGCACGCCGCGAGATGACGGTGATGTTCCGCGAGCTGTTCGCGCGGCTGCCCGACCTGCGCATCACCGGCGAGGCCCACCGGCTCCAGTCGATGTTCATCCACGGCATCAAGCGCATGCCCTGCGCCTTCACGCCGGGCGGCGCCGGGTGAGGATCGCCCGCTTCAGCGAGTCGGGCCGTACGCGGGGCGGGGTGGTGGTCGACGAGGAGATCGCCGACCTCGGCGCCGACCTGCCCGAGCTGCTCGGTCCCGACGACTGGGACCTGGACAAGCTCCGCGCCCGGGCCGCCGAGGCGCCGCGCCTGGCGCTGGCCGACGTGCGCCTCGAGTCGCCGGTGGCGCGCCCGCCGAAGATCCTGGCCGTGGGGCTCAACTACCGCGACCACGCCGAGGAGACCGGGCTGGCGCTGCCCGAGTTCCCGATGATCTTCAACAAGCAGAGCACGTCGATCGCCGGGCCCTTCGACCCGGTGCACCGGCCGCGGGTGTCGGACAAGCTCGACTACGAGGGCGAGCTCGCCTTCGTGGTCGGGCGGCGCTGTCGCCACGTGCCCGCCGCGCGGGCCCACGAGGTGATCGCCGGCTACACGGTCGCCGACGACGTGAGCGTCCGCGACTGGCAGATGCGCGTGCCCACCTTCACGATGGGCAAGTCCTTCGACACCCACTGCCCGCTGGGCCCCTGGCTGGTCAGCGGCGACGCGCTCGATCCCCACGCGCTGCGCATCCGCACCTGGGTGAACGGCGAGCTGCGCCAGGACTCGAACACCCGCCACCTGATCTTCGACTGCTTCGCGCTGGTGGCCCACCTGACCCAGGCGTTCACGCTGGAGCCGGGCGACGTGGTGGTGACCGGTACGCCGTCGGGGGTGGGATCGATGCGCCGGCCCCGCAGCTACCTGGCCGCCGGCGACGTGGTGCGGGTCGAGATCGAGGGCATCGGCGCCATCGAGAACCCGGTGGTCGAGGAGCCGGAAGACACGCCGCTGCTGTAGCGACCCGCGCTACCAGCTGCCGCCGCCGCCCCCGCCGAAGCCGCCACCGCTGAAGCCGCCCCCGCCGAAGCCGGAGGAGCCGGACCCGCCGGAGCTGCGGGGCGCCGAGGTCATGGTGCTGCCCGCCGTGTCCATGGCGCGCCCGACCCGGTCGACCAGGCGGCGCGGCAGGAAGCGGTCGCCGTCGCCGCCCACGAACCAGTCGGGCGGCGCCGTGTAGAGGCCGGCGAAGGCCTCGGCCCAGGGGTCGGCCACGCCCAGCACGAAGGCGTAGGGCAGCAGGCGCTCGAAGCTCTCGATGTTGCGCATGCCCAGGCGCTCCAGGCGATCGATCTCCACCCGCTCGACGAACTCCTGGAAGCCCAGCACGTGCTGGTGATCGCGGCGGCCCTTGCGCGTGCGGCGGGGCATCACCCGGCTGAAGGCCAGCAGGATGGCGGTGCAGACGCCCATCGAGACGGCCAGGGCGGGGCGGTGGAACAGGATGGCCAGGACCACCAGCGGAATGCCGACGGTCACGGCGACGATCGCGTAGCGGCCGCGCACCCGGTCGGGCGAGGCGGGGAACCAGCCGCCCTCCTTCGAGACCTCTTCGTAGAGGGCCTCCTTGATGCCGGGCAGCGACGTGTAGAAGCGGTTCTTCAGCGACGACAGGTTCACCACGCGGCTGCTGCCGAACAGGGCGTCCAGGATCTCGCGCTCGTAGCGCTTGAGGGACTCCTCGTTCGCTCCCAGCCGGTGCAGCACGTAGTCGGTCTCGGAAAGGAACAGGAACTTCCGGCTCTCGACCTCCTCGATGCGGAGGACGCGCCGAACCGCCAGGTCGAGCAGGGTGGCGGTGATGTCGACGGTGTCGGCGCTCTGGTCGCGCAGCACGCCCATCTCGCCGGGCGTCATGCCCTCGGGCGGCTCGTAGCGCACGGGGATGGCGTCGGGCCCGGCGGGATCGCGGCCGTTGCGCCACCAGTGGCCGAACATGCCGAAGAAGACGACGAAGGGCAGGGCGGTCGCCCAGCTCACGAAGTCGCTGGCCCGGTCGAGCCGCCTGGCCCAGTCGGAGGGCTCGTCGAGCATGCCCTTGGGCAGCGCCACCGCGACGGTCAGCCCCTCGCCGGCCCGGAACGGGCGCGAGGCCTCGACGTAGGTCATGCGGCCGTCGCTCGAGTGCTCGCAGGCGGTCTCCAGCGATCCGAGGGCGCCGGTGAAGCAGATCGCGCGGGTCTCGCCCGCCGCGCGGTCGGCCGGCGTCGAGACGGTCACCTCGGCGTGGTCGATGGGAACCGTCCACCCGGTGCCGGTGGCGTTCCAGTAGAGCTCGTCGTGCTGCTCGAGCCACAGGATCCCGCGGCGCACCCGGTAGCGGATCACGTACTCGTGCTCGCCGGTGACGCGCACGTCCGGATCGCCGATGCGGATGCGCTGGTTGCGTCCGTCGCGCGAGAGCCTGTAGGGACGGCTGCCGCCGGACCCGTCCTCCACCGCCAGCACCTCGAGCGCGATGCGGTAGTCGGGCCGGCTGCCGCGACCGTAGGCCACCGGGATGTCGCGGAAGATGCCCCGCTTGCGGTCGTCGCCGAAGTCGTAGCGGATGCGCTCCTCCACCACGAAGCGCCCGTCGGCCTCGATCGCCACGTCGGTGCGGAAGTGGCGGATGCGCTCCTCGGCCGTGCCGGCCCCGGGGAGCAGCAGCCCGGCGAGCAGCAGCGCCGCCGCGAGCGCACGCGGGCTCACGAGGCGAAGTCGACCTGGGGGACCTGGCGCTGCTCGGGCGCGTCGAGCTCGAAGTAGTCGGCCTTGCCGATGCCGAAGGTGCCGGCGACCAGGTTGCTCGGGAAGGTGTCGCAGGCGGTGTTCAGGTCGCGCACCACCGCGTTGTAGTAGCGGCGCGCGTTCTGGATGGCGTCCTCGATGGACGAGAGCTCGGCCTGGAGCCCCAGGAAGTTCTCGTTGGCGCGCAGCTCCGGGTAGGCCTCGGCCACCGCGAACAGGCGGCCCAGGGCCCGCCCCAGGGCGGACTCGGCGCCCGACTGGTCGGCGGCGCCGTGGGCGTCGGCGGCGCGGCTGCGCGCCTCGGTCACCTCCTGGAAGGTCTTCTGCTCGTGGGAGGCGTAGCCCTTCACCGTCTCCACCAGGTTCGGGATCAGGTCGTGGCGGCGCCGCAGCTGGACGTCGATGTCGCTCCAGGCGTTCTCGCCCTGGTTGCGCAGGCGCACGAGCCGGTTGTAGATGCCGACGACGGCGACGACGCCCAGCACGATCAGGGTCCCGATTCCGAGCATGCACGCACCCCCGGCGATGGAGCGGAAAGCCTAATGCAGATCGGTCGCACGCAAGCCGCAGTGGAGGGCTCGGTGAGCGTGACCTTTCGGCTGCCGCGGGCCACTTCCAGGGACGCTTCCCGCGGTGGGGAGCGGCGCGCGCCCCGTGCCCAGGCGGCCCTCCCCGAGGGGTGCGTTGTCCGGAATCTGACAGGGGGGGTGCCAGAATGGGGGCGATGCGGCAACTTGCGATTGACGCAGCCCGTCATGGGACGGCAATCTCCAGAAGCCGGCCCCCTCTGAACTCCCCTACCCGAAAGTAGAAAGCGAGCGTTCCACCCCATGTCCGCAAGCGAATCCCTGACCCCTGCCGAGGTGCGGCGGCTCGTCTCGAGCCGCGACCTGAAGAACGTCGTGGTGCTCGGTGCCAACGGCACCATGGGCTACGGCAGCGCCGCGCTGTTCACCCAGGCGGTGCCCGAGGTGACGTTCCTGGCGCGCTCCAAGGCCAAGGCCGAGGAGGGGCTGGCGGCCGCCGTCAAGCAGGTCCGCTCGCCCACCGTCGCCAGCCGCTCCCAGGTGGGCGACTACGAGCACGACCTCGAGGCGGCGGTGGCCAAGGCCGACCTGGTCTTCGAGGCGCTCACCGAGGACCTGGCGATCAAGAAGGACATGTTCGACCGGGTCGAGGCGGCGCGCCGCGACGACTCGATCGTGGCGACGGTGACGTCGGGCCTCTCGATCAACGCCCTGTGCGAGGGACGCGGCGACTCCTTCCGCAAGCACTTCCTGGGGCTCCACTTCTTCAACCCGCCCAACGTGATCGTCGGGACCGAGCTGATCGCCGGCGACGACACCGATCCGGCGGTGACCGACTTCGTCGAGGCCTTCTCGCGGGCGCGGCTGGGTCGCGAGATCATCCGCACCGCCGACACGCCCGCCTTCGCCGGCAACCGGGTGGGCTTCAAGGTGCTGAACGAGTGCGCCCAGCTGGCCGAGCAGGTGGGTCCGGTGCTGGTGGACCGCATCGTGGGTCCCTACACGGGCCGGGCCATGACGCCGCTGGCCACCATCGACCTGGTGGGCTGGGACATCCACCGCGCCATCGTCGACAACGTCTACGCCAACACGAACGACGAGGCCCACGAGACCAACAAGCTGCCCGCCTACATGGCGAAGCTCATGGAGAAGGGCGTCCTGGGCAACAAGAGCGGCGGCGGCTTCTTCAAGAAGGCCGAGGACAAGACGCGCCTCGTGCTCGACCCGGTCTCCGGCGACTACAAGCCCGAGTCGGAGACGAAGCTGCCCGACCTCTCCTACATCGACGAGGTCTCGTCCTACTACCGCCAGGGGCGCTACCGCGAGGGCATGGCGGTGTTCCTGGCGGCCGAGGGCGACGAGGCGGCGCTGGCCCGCAAGGTGGTGGCCGGCTACATCAGCTACGCCTTCCACCGGGTGGGCGAGGTGACCGGTCTCATCGACGGCATCGACCGCATCATGGGCATGGGCTTCAACTGGGCCCCGCCCGGCGTGCTGGTCGACACCATGGGCCCTGCGGCGGCGGTCGCCATGATCGAGCAGGCGGGCCTGCCGGTGCCCGAGGCGCTGGCCCAGGCGGCGCGCTCCGGCGATCCGAAGCGCTTCTTCGAGAACCGCCACATCAACAAGGGCCGCTTCTTCGTCGCGGGCTAGGCCCGACGGCGCGGCGCGCCCGAACCAGCATCCGTTTCTGAAACGATCCGAAAGGGAAAGGGACACTCCCCATGGCAGCGAACTCGGAAGTCTACGTGCTCGGCGGCTACATGACGGACTTCGCCCGCAACTGGACCAAGGAGAACAAGCACTTCTCGGCCCTGATGCGCGAGGCCGTGCTCGGCGCCCTCGAGACGACCGGGATCGCTCCCGAGGAGGTCGAGAGCGCCCACGTCGGCAACTTCGCCGCGGAGCTCTACTGCATGCAGGGCCACCTGGGCGCTTTCTTCACCGAGGTCCACCCGGCCTTCAGCGGGCTGCCCACCGGTCGCCACGAGGCGGCCTGCGCGTCGGGCAGCATCGCCCTGCTGGCGGCCGGCGCCGAGATCGAGGCCGGCCGCTACGACCTCCAGGCGGTGGTCGGCATCGAGCAGATGAAGACGGTCGACTCGGGCAAGGGCGGCACCTTCCTGGGCACCGCGGCCTGGTTCGAGCAGGAGGCCGAGGGCGTCGAGGCGCCGTTCCCGAAGCTCTTCGGCCGGCTCGGCGACGAGTACGACCGGCGCTACGGCCTGAAGGACGAGCACCTGGCCGAGATCAGCCGCATCAACTACGCCAATGCCAAGCTCAACCGCAACGCCCAGACGCGCACCTGGTACATGAACAAGGAGCATGCGCTCTGCCGCACCGACGACAACCCGGCCATCGGCGGCCGCATCCGCATCGCCGACTGCTCCCAGGTGACCGACGGCGCGGTCTGCGTCTTCCTGGCCTCGCGGGAGTACGCGGAGCGCTTCGCGAAGGGGCAGGGCATGAAGCTCGAGCAGATCCCGCGCATCAAGGGCTGGGGCCACAACACGGCGCGGCTCAAGTTCGACGACAAGATCGCGGAGAGCGCGAACGACCGCTACGTGCTGCCCCACGTGCGCAGCACCGTCACGTCGGCCATGAAGCGGGCGGGCATCGCGGACGTGAACGGCATCGACGCCATCGAGACCCACGACTGCTTCACCACCAGCGAGTACATGGCCATCGACCACTTCGGCATCACCGAGCCCGGCGAGAGCTGGAAGGCGGTCGAGGAGGGCTGGCTCGAGATCGACGGCAAGCACCCGATCAACCCCTCCGGCGGGCTGATCGGCGCCGGCCACCCGGTGGGCGCCACCGGCGTGCGCCAGCTGCTCGACGCCTACTGGCAGGTGACCGGCCAGGCCGACGACTACCAGGTCGAGGGCGCGAAGAACGTCCAGACCCTGAACATCGGCGGCAGCGGCACGACGAGCTGTAGCTTCATCGTCGGAGTCTAAGCCGAAGACGCGACGCCGCCGGTGCGCCACGAGCCGAAGCTCGACGGGCTGCGCGGCCTGGCGATCCTGCTCGTGGTGTTCTCCCACGGCGGCGACCGGCTGGGGCTCGCGGGGCCGGTCGGCGAGGTCTACCGGACCGCCGTGGGCATGGGCTGGGTCGGGGTGGACCTGTTCTTCGTCCTGTCCGGCTACCTGATCACCGGCATCCTGCTCGACACGGCCGGGCGCCCGGGCTGGCTCACCAGCTTCTACGCGCGGCGCACGCTGCGCATCTTCCCGGCCTACTACGCCTGGCTGCTGCTGCTGCTGGTCGTGATCCCGCGGATCGGCTGGTTCGACGCCTTCCACAGCTGGCGCCTGCCGGAGCACGTCTCGTCGCTGTGGTACTGGCTCTACGCCTCGAACTGGGCCTTCGCCTGGAACGCGGCCTGGCTCCACCCGATCCTGTCGCTCACCTGGTCGCTCGCCATCGAGGAGCAGTTCTACGCGGTCTGGCCCTGGGTGGTGCGCAGGGTCGACGCCGCCCGCCTGGCGCGCGTCTGCGCGGTCGGTGTCGGGGTCGCCCTGGTGCTGCGCGTGGCGCTGGTGGCCGCCGACGTCCACCCGATCGCGGTGTTCGTGATGACGCCCTGCCGCTTCGACGGCCTGCTGGCGGGCGCCTTCATCGCCTGCGTGTCGCGGGCGCCGGGGGGCCGTGAGGCGCTGCTGCGCGCGGCGCGCTGGCTGCTGCCGGCCGCGGCCGCGCTGCTGCTGGCGGTCGTGGCGGCGATCCGGGCCGGGCTCACGCCGCTGGGTCCGCGGGGCGAGCTGGCGATGGCGCCGGCCATGCAGACGGTCGGGCTCAGCGCCGTGGCCCTGCTCTTCGGCGCGCTGCTGGTGCGGGTCGCGTTCGGCACCGCCCGTTGGACCGGGGCCTTCGCGAACCCGCTGCTGCGCACCTTCGGCAAGTACAGCTACGCGCTCTACCTCACCCACACCTTCGTCGGCGGCTTCTTCGTGATCTTCGTCTTCAACCCGTTCGGGCGGCCCTGGTGGGCGGCGCTCGCGTCCTACCCGCTCGAGTGGGCGGCCCAGCTGGCGGTGGCCATGCTCTCGTGGGTGCTGCTCGAGTCCCACTTCCTGCGCCTGAAGCGACGCTTCGCCGTCTAGGGCTCGCCGCCGCGCAGCGGACCGACCAGCAGCCGCGCCATCTCGGCCGCCGGCATGGGGATGGCGTAGCGGTAGCCCTGGAGCGCGTCGCAGCCGTGCTCCCGCAGGAAGCGCTCCTGGGCCTCGGTCTCGACGCCTTCGCCCACCACCTCGAGGCCCAGCTGGTGCGCCATGGCGATGATGGCGGTGGCAATGGCCCGGGCCTCCGGGTCGTGCTCGACGTCGCTCCTTCGTGCGCGACGTCGAGC
>JBNLVK010000175.1:0-17056 GCA_050618055.1 Myxococcota bacterium | reverse complement strand
GTCGAGCTCGACGCCGAGCGGGCGGAGCGCGCGCGCAGCGCCAACCCCCACGCCGAGATCCACCAGGGCGACGCCCTCGAGTGGGCGGCGCGCCTGGACGACGGCACCCGCGCCTTCGACCTGATCACGCTGTGGGACGTCTTCGAGCACGTCCCGGCGCCCACCGCCCTGCTCGCGCGCCTGGCGAAGCTGCTCTCGCCCGAGGGCTGGCTCTACGTGCAGACCATCCACGAGCAGAGCCTGCTCCCCGCCGTCGGGCGCCTCTGCTACACGCTGTCCGGCGGTCGCGTCACCTACCCGGCGCGGCGCACCCACGAGCCACACCACCTGGTGTTCTTCAGCCGCGGCGGCCTGGCCCACGCGGCGGAACACGCGGGCCTGCGCATCCGCGAGCTGTGGTTCGACCGCCTGGCCCACGGGCGCATGGACGGCGCTTCGTGGGTGACCGGGCTCACGTCGCTGGCGCTGCGCCTGGAGAACGCGCTGGGCGGAGGGCTGTTCGTGAACCTGCTACTGGCGCGGGCGCCGCGCCGTGAGCAGGAGGTTCTTGCCGACGAACCGCTGCGCGATCCGGTCGAGGGCGCGTGAGACCGGGAACACCAGCCGGTCGTAGAGTCGCACCGCCCCCACGTCGAGCCCGCCGTCCTCGTTCCCGAACCAGCGGTACCAGAGGCCGGCCGGGAAGCCCAGGCTGTCGACGAAGCGGGCGCGCACGTCGACGAAGCCGGCGTCGCGCGCCAGGGCGAGCAGCGCGCGCCGTCCGTAGCGCCGCACGTGGCCGACCCGCGCGTCGTTCGCCGAGTAGAGCACCTGGAAGGCGGGCACGTAGGCGTAGAGGCGTCCGCCGGGCACCAGGCGCTCGCGGAAGGCGCGCACCAGCGACGCGTCGTCCTCGACGTGCTCGAGCACGTTCACGCTGTAGATGCCGTCGAAGCGCAGCGCCGGGTCGAAGGCGTCGAGCGACTCGCGGGCCTCGACGCCGGCCGCCGCGATGGACCGGCGCAGCGCCGGGTCCGGCTCGACCGCGAACACCCGGTGGCCGCGCTCGGCCATGGCCCGGGCGAAGCGCCCGTTGCCGGCGCCGAAGTCGAGCAGCCGCGAAGCCCCCTCGCTCCAGTCCGCGATCGACCCGACGAGGAAGCGGTTGTAGCGGACCGCCTCCTCCATCACCTCGATCAGGTCCGGGGCCTCGAAGTTGCGATCCGACCCGTCGGCGGGAGCGCTCACGCGCGCGGGCCGCCGCGCAGGTGGCGCTTCCAGAGCGCGATGTTCTCGTCGTGGAGCTTGGCGATGGTGTCGAGGATCAGCCCGGCGGTGAGCGACACCACCGACAGGATGGCGAGCGCCGCGGCCAGGATGGCGCGCGGCACGTGCAGCACGTAGCCCGTCTCCATGAAGTCGCGAACCGGCGCGCTGCCCGAGACGAGCGCCAGCAGCGCCAGCACCACCGCCACGCTGCCGAAGAAGACGAGCGGCTTGTAGTCCTTGAAGAGCATCAGGATCAGCCGGCCGATCAGGAAGCCGTCGCTCCAGGTGGAGAGCTTCGACTCGCTTCCCTCGCCGCGGCTGCGGTAGGGGACCGGCGTCTCCGCCACGTTCATGCGCTTGGCCAGGCCCTGGAGCGTCAGCTCGGTCTCCACCTCGAAGCCGCCGGCGCGCAGCTGCACGATGTCCAGGAACTCGCGCGACAGCACGCGGTAGCCGGAGAGCACGTCGGACAGCCGGGTGCCGAACAGCCGGCTGATCAGCGCCGAGATCCAGCGGTTGCCGATGCGGTGGAAGGTGCGGAAGGCCCCCGGCTCGTGGGCCTCGAGCCGCGTCGCCACCAGCATGTCCAGGCCGTCGCGCCGGAAGTGCTCGAGCAGCGCGGGGGCGGCCGCGGCGTCGTAGGTGTCGTCGCCGTCGACCAGCACGTAGACGTCGGCGTCGACGTGGGCGGCCATGTGGCGCACCACGTTGCCCTTGCCCTGGCGCGGTGACGTCACCACCCGCGCGCCCGCGCGCCGGGCCAGCTCGGCGGTGCCGTCGGTGGAGTTGTTGTCGAAGACGAAGACCTCCGCCTCGGGCAGCGCCTTCGCGAAGTCGTGGACCACCTTCTCGACGGTCGGCGCCTCGTCGTAGCAGGGGATCACCACGGCGACGCGCGGGCGGGTCTCGCTCTGCATGTCGCCTCCCTGGAACGCCCCGGGCCCGATGATCGCATCGGCCCGGGGGCTGCACAGACTGACACGGAGTGTCCCCCGCCGTGCAGGAAAGGAACGGCGGGGGCGGGGGCCCCGGAGGGCATCCGGTCTCGCAAGCCATTGATAATGATCGTTATTTTGGATCCGGCCGGACCTGGCACGCCCCTGGCAGTGACCCCCGGACGAGCCTCACGGAAGGAGACCTCCATGTCGATCCGCCATCTCCCGAACGCCCTCAGCCTGTTCCGGCTGGCCATGGTCCCGGTGCTGGGCGCCCTCGCCTGGACGGGCCACGCCGGCATCTTCCTGCCGGCGCTGCTGCTGTCGCTGGCGTCCGACGTGCTCGACGGCTGGCTGGCGCGCACGAGCGGCGTCACCAGCGAGACCGGCGCGAAGCTCGACAGCTGGGGCGACCTGGCGACCTACGCGTCGCTGCCGCTGTTCGCCTGGTGGCTGTGGCCCGACCTGCTGCTCGCCGAGGCGCGGTACCTGGTGTGCGCCGTGGTCGCCTATGCCCTGCCCATCGCGGTGGGCTTCGCGCGCTTCGGCCGGCTCACCAGCTACCACACCTGGCTGGCCAAGGGCACGGCGGTGGTGACCGGCGCCGCGCTCTTCCTGCTCTTCACCGGCGTGGCCGCCTGGCCGTTCCACGTGGCCGTCTTCCTGCTGGTTCTCGAGGCGGCCGAGGAGATCGCCATCACCTGGGTGCTGCCGGCCTGGCGCACGGACGTGCCGTCGCTGTGGCACGCGGTGCACGCGGCGTCGTGACGCCCGTGCGCTCAGTCCCGCAGCGTCGCCAGCAGCTCGGCGTCGATCTTCGCCTTCACCGTGCGGCGGTCGATGCCGAGGCGGCGCGCCGCCTCTTCGTAGCTGCCGGTGCGGGCGTAGACGACGGTGCAGTAGCGTCGCATCAGCGCGTCGGCCGAGAGCTCGCCCGCGGCCAGCGCCTCGGCCAGGCCGGCGCCCGGACCCGACGCGCGCGGCGGCACGTAGGCGCCGTGCACCAGCACGCTGCGCACGCACTGCTCGAGCTCGCGGACGTTGCCGGGCCAGTCGTGGCCGGGCAGCTCGCGCTCGACGAACTGCTGCACCTCCTTCGCCAGCGCCGGACCCTCGGCCTCGCCGGCGATGCGCGCGGCCAGCACCCCGAGCAGCCGCGCCAGCTCGCCGGGCGCGCCGGCGATCTGCTCGGAGAGCGTCGGCGTCTCGATGCGGTCGGCGCACAGCCGGTAGTAGAAGTCGGCGCGGAAGCGGCCGCTGGCCAGCTCGGCGTCCAGGTCGCGGTTGGTGGCGGCGATGATCTTGCCCTCGAAGCGCCGCACCTCGGTCTCGCCGATGCGCTGGAAGGTGCGGTTCTGGAGCACGCGCAGGAGCTTCACCTGCACGCCGGCGTCGAGCTCGCCGATCTCGTCCAGGAAGACCGTGCCGTCGGAGCCGCAGGCCTCGAGCCAGCCCACCCGGTCCTCGACGGCGCCGGTGAAGGCGCCGCGCTTGTGGCCGAAGAGCTCCGACTCGATGAGCGTGGGCGAGAGCGCCGACAGGTTCACCGCGTGGAAGGAGGCGGCGAAGTCGTGGGCGAACGACTGGCTCTTCGGGTCGAAGGGCACGTAGCGCGAGAAGCCGATGGCGCGGGCCACCAGCTCCTTGCCGGTGCCCGACGCGCCGGTGATCAGCGTCGGCACGTCGCCCATGCGGTCGAAGAGCGCGCGCCGGTAGCGCTGCACGTCGTGGCTGAAGATCGACTGCCAGACGCCGGCGCGCAGGCGGGCCGCCGCCATCGACGCGCCGAAGATCTGGCGGAAGGTGCTCTGGAAGGCGCGGCGGATCTGGAAGCCCCAGGCAAACAGATGGGCCGGATCGCTGCGGACGGGCAGCGTCACGCCGGGCACGTCGCAGAAGTGGGCGACGTCGCGGGCGAAGGCGCGGTACTCGGCGACGCGTCCGGTGGTCGGCTCGCCGCGCAGCGCCCGGCCGATCAGCGCCAGCCAGCAGTGCTCGTAGCGCATGTAGAGCAGGTGGCGGACCAGCCCCTCGTAGTGGACCAGCTCCTCCCGCTTCGCGCGAGCGCCCTTGGCCAGCCGCTCGCGCAGCAGCGGCGCGAAGTGCTCGACCAGCCCCTGGAGCTTCTCCAGGTTGGGGTGCAGGCCCGACAGCTCGGCCTCGGCGTGCCAGACCTCGCCCGACGCCACGAACTCGCGGTCGAGGGCCGACTTCTCGGCGGCCACCCGCTCCGGCAGGAAGGGGTTGCCGTCGGCCAGGGCCGCCACCGCCGCCAGCACGGCGGCCTCGTCGCTCGAGAGGAACTGCATCGTCGCTGTCCATCGACTGTACACAGGGCCGCATTGAGTGCACAGTTCCAGGGGGCGACCTGCCGATGAGGGCTTCGATGCGGCGTCTTCTCGATCGCGCGACCGTCTGGCTGGCGCGCACGCTGGCGGCGGTCTTCTACCGCTCCGTCGAGGTGCGCGGGCAGGGGCACGTGCCGGCCGGCGGTCCGGTGCTGTTCGTGGCGAACCACGGCAACAGCCTGGTCGACCCGCTGCTGCTGATCGCGCGGCTGCCGCGCACGCTTCGCTTCCTCGCCAAGAGCACGCTGTGGAAGAACCCGGCGGTGCGTCCGCTGCTGGCGCTGTCGGGCGCGGTTCCCGTCTTCCGCCGTCAGGACGGCGGCGACATGTCCCAGAACGACCAGACCTTCTCGCGCTGCTGGCAGGAGCTGCGCGCCGGAGGGTCGGTGGCGCTGTTTCCCGAAGGCATCAGCTACCACGCGTCCGAGCTCCAGCCGCTGAAGACCGGCGCCGCGCGCATCGCCCTGGGAGCGGAGACACCGGCGCTGCGCATCGTGCCGGTGGGGCTCACCTTCGAGGACAAGGCCACCTTCCGCTCGCGGGCGCTGGTGGTGGTGGGCGAGCCGATCGCCCCCGCCGACGGCGAGGACGCCCGCGCGCTGACGGATCGCATCGAGGCGGGCCTGCGCGCGGTGACCCTCAACTTCGAGAGCTTCGACGTGCAGCGGCTGGTCGAGCGCGCCGCCGAGGTCTACACCGGCGAGGATCGGCTGCTGCCCGGCGAGCGCGACCTGGCCGAGCACTTCTCGCTGCGCCGCGCCTTCGGCGAGGGCTACGCCCAGGCGAAGCAGAAGCACCCGGAGCGGGTCGAGGCCATCCAGCGCATGGCCCACCACTACGACGGCATGCTCGAAGCCAGCGGCCTGCGCGACGACCAGCTGACGGCGAAGTACCCGTGGAGCCACGCGGCCGCCTACATGGGCGACCGGTTGGGGCTGCTGCTGGCGGCGCTGCCGGTGGCGGCGATCGGCACGCTGCTGAACTACGTGCCCTACCGGCTGCCCGGCGTGGTCGGCTTCTTCGTGCGCAACCACGTCGACCTGCCGGCGACCTACAAGATCCTGACCGGCCTGGTGGTGATGCCCGCCAGCTGGGCGCTGCTGGCCTGGCTCGCGGCCGACGCCTGGGGCCGCAATGCCGGCATCACCATGGCCGTGCTGGCTCCCGCCACCGGCTGGTTCGCGCTGCTCTTCCACGAACGACACGCGTCGCTGTGGCGCGAGATCGGCGCCTGGCTGACGCTGCGCCTGCGCCCGGAGCGCGCCGAGCGGCTGCGCAGCCTGCGCGCCGAGATCCGGCGGGAGATCGACGCGCTGGTGGCGGAGCAGGCGGACTGAACCGGCCCTTCTGCGCACGAGTTGCCGCATCGCGCCCCGCCCTGGAAGATCACGATTCGATCATGCATCGTGTGCGCGACGTCCCGTATCGTCATGCCCATGCGCACGATCCGCTCCTCCCTCCTGTCGACGCTCCTCTGGGTTCTCGCCACCCCTGCCGCCGCGGTCGTCGGCGACCTCGTGCAGAGCGTGGTGGCCATCGGCGACGTCCAGATCGGGCACACCATCGACCAGTTCGACCGCTTCGGCTGGGACGTCGCCTGGCTCGGCGACGTCGACGGCGACGGATTCCCGGAAGTCGCCGCGGGAGCGCCGGGCGACGACGACCTGAGCAACGCGGGAGCCGTGTACATCTTCTCGCTGGACGTCGACGGCACCGTTCTCGGCGGCACCGCCGTCAAGATCTCGGACACGAACGATCCGAACTCAGCGCTCGACCTGGTGGCCGGTGACCACTTCGGCGTGGGGCTCGCAGGTCTCGGCGACTACGACGGCGACGGCTTCTACGAGCTCGCGGCCGGAGCGTATAGGGGCGAGCAGCCCGGCACCCCGGGAGACTCGGGCGAGGTCTGGATCATCGACCTCGACCCCACCACCTTCGTGCCCGAACGCGCCTTCTCGATCGGCTCCGGCACGACCAACTTCACCACGCTCGATGCGTCGGACCTGTTCGGACGTAGCGTCGCCAGCGCCGGAGACTGGAACGGAGACGGCGCGCCCGAGCTCCTGGTGGGAGGGCAGTGGGACGACGACGGCGGCACCCAGAACGGATCCGTCTACGTGCTCTATCTGTCGCCGCCTGCCCTCCCGAGCGGCGACGCCGTAGGGATCGACGGCTACCTGAAGATCAGCGAGACGTCGGGCGGACTCGCCGCCGACATCACCACCGGCGCAGTGCTGGGTACGGACGTCGCGGGTCTCTCCGACCTCGACGGGGACGGTCAACCCGAGATCGCCGCCGGAGCGCCCTTGCAGACGTCCGCCGGATCGGTGTTCGTCCTTTTCATGGACCCGGGCTGCGCCCTCGGACCGGGCTCCTGCTCCGTGAAGGCGGGTAGCGCCGGCTACACGGAGATCTCCGAGGACGTGGGCGGCTTCGACCAGGGAGTCACCGGCGGCTCGCTCTTCGGGCAGGCGGTGGGCTGGGTGACCGGCCCCAACGACACCAACGCGCGGCTCGTGGTCGGCGCCGACAAGGCGGATTTCGGCGGAACCGACCGGGGGGCCGCCTTCCTGCTGCAGCTCGGACCCGACGGGATCGTCACGGAGACGCGGCGCATCTCCTCGGGCTTCGATGGGATGGGCGGCCTGGGCAACTTCGGCCGCTTCGGGGTGGCCGTCACCGGCGGCGACTTCGACGGGAACTCGCAGCCCGACCTCGTCGTCGCGAGCTACGCCGACGCCTTCGACGAGGGACGCCTGCGGACCCTGCGCATCGATCCCTGTCCCATCATCATCACCGACCCGGCCGTCTACCACGCCCCCTTCGACGACGGCGTTCGCGTGTGCCCCTTCCCCGGCTTCGACATCGGCCTGAACACGCTGAACCTCTGGGCCAACGCCGGGTCGATCGCCACCCCGAACCCGGCCGACGTGTGCCTCGACGGGGTCGGAAGCGGCGACGAGATGTGCGGACTCCAGGTGCAGGTGCAGCTCAGCGGCGGCGCAACCATCCAGAGCTTCACGCCCGCCAGCCTGGTACCTCCGGCTCCGCCGCTCCCCTACATCACGGGCGAGCGCACCAACTCCCCCGCACCCGGCTCCCAGGAACTGCGCATCACCTGGCTCGCCTCGGGATCCGCGCCGCTCGGAGCCGTGAAGCTCGGGGAGCTCGTGATCGACTGGGACGGCGCTCCGGACTCGATCGTCTCGATCGGCACCCAGAGCGCGTCGGTCGACGCCGGCCTGCGCCTGCGGCGCGTGGCCTCGGGCAACCCGATCGCCGTGCCTCTGCCCGAACCGCACGGGCTCCTGGGCCTGGCGGCCGGCATTCTGCTGCTGGGAGCGCTCGGGCGCCGTCGCAGCCGCGTCGCCGCAGCGCTCGCCGTGCTCGGGTCCGCCGCCCTGTCCACGCCCTCACCGGCGTTCGCCGCGACCAGCATCCAGGGCCAGGTGACGATCAGCTGTCCTTCGGCCATGGGACCGATCTGCATCGACTACCCCAGCGAGATCGAACCGCTCGGCGACCTCGACGGCGATGGCACGATCGACCTGGCCGTCAGCTCGATCCCCGCGAGCGCAGGAACCGACCCCGCCGGAAAGGTGGGGATCCACTTCCTGCGCGAGGACGGCACGCTGAACGGACTCACCGTGATCAACGGCAATCAGACCCTCGATCGCTTCGGCAGCGGTCTGGCGGCTCTGCCCGATCTCGATGGCGATGGCGTGGTCGAGCTGGCGGTCGGCTCGCCGGAGAACGACGGCGGGAATCCCTTCGAGGGCGAGGTCGACCTGATCCTGCTGAACCCGGACGGAAGCCAGAAGAGCCGCATCGTGTTCGGCCAGGGGATGGGCGGCTTCGGCGGAACGCTCGACACGCTCGATGGCTTCGGCATCGCCGTCGCCGACCTGGGCGACCTGGACGGCGACGGGACGCGCGAGCTGGCGGTCGGCGCCCAGGGCGACGACGACGCCGCGGCCGACGCCGGTGCGGTCTGGATCGTCTCGATCTCGACCGACCCCATGAGCCTGGGGCAGGTGGTGGGCGAGCAGAAGATCACGACCGGTCAGGGTGGTTTCGCCACCGCGCTGAGCGCGGGAGACCTCTTCGGCCGCGGGCTCAGCGTTGTGGGAGACTTCGACGGGAACGGCTGGAACGACCTGGCGGTGGGAGCGCCGGGCGACGACGACGGCGGCAGCAACAAGGGCGCCGTCTACCTGGTCTCGATCCAGGTCGACGCACCGGGCGTCTTCAGCGTGGTCGACGCCGCCACCAGGAAGCTCTCCGACACCTCGGGACTGCTGCCCTTCAGCATCCTGAGCAACGGGAACTTCGGCCTCTCCCTCGACTGGCAGCCGGGCCCCGCGAGCTTCGGCGGAGGCATCCTGTACGTCGGCGAGCCGGCGACGGGCTTCAACCCGCCGCCGACACGTGGGCGCGTGCGGGTGCTGCTGATCGACGCGTCCGGCGCGGTGCGATCCGCGTACTGGATCGGCAACGGTGCGGGCGTCGGTGAGTCGATCGCCGCGGACGCACGCTTCGGTATCGGACTCGCGGTCCTTCCGGACATCGACGGCGACGAGGTGCCCGACTTCGTCAGCGGCACCCAGAACAGCACCGACGACCTCTACCTCTTCTTCATGCAGGACTCGGACTTCGACGGGCTGGACGACAACCTGGACAACTGTCCGCTCACGCCCAATCCGTTGCAGGAGGACGCAGACGCCGACGGCGTGGGCGACCTGTGCGACAACTGCGTCGACGACGCGAACACCCCCCAGACCGACTCGGACGCCGACGGGGAGGGCGACGCCTGCGAGCCGGTGGAGCTGCTGCTCCAGACCACCGGCACGCCGGCCAGCCCCTCCTGGGACCTGTCGCTCCAGTGCGGAGCCTTCGACGTCACCGAGGTGAACGCCGCCATCGTGCTACCGGCGGGGGCGACGAACCCGAAGACGCTGACGCTGACGACGCCTTCCCAGACGATCTCGGGACCGGGGCTGCCGTCGCCTCAGCGCTCCGACGCGATCTACTTCTCGGCGGGCGATGCGCCCCTGTGCTCCGCGCTCGGCAGCGTGCCGCTGGGCACGCTCACCACCGGCGCCATCGGCGGCACCCAGCTCGCCGCGGCCGCCCTCACGCTCGAGGGCGTGACCGGCAACGCGGCGGAGGACGCCATGGGAGCGATCCCGCTGACCGAGGTGCGCCTGGTCAACGGCCTGCCGCTGCCCGTCCTCGACCTGGAGCTGGGTCCGGCCGTCGCCACCAGCGGGGGCACCCGCTGGGACGTGCTGCTGAAGAACGCCGGCGACGAGTTCCACCGGGTGGCCTTCGGCCTGATCGCGCCGGCGGGCACGACGGACACTCAGATGCGCTGGGTCGGCTGCGACACGGCCTACGAGGTCGACGGCGAGCGCGCCTGTGTGGGCGGTACCGGCTTCGGCACCACCGTCAACGCCAGCAACTCCTGGACCGTGGGCCCCGAGGCCACGCCGGCCGGCACCCAGCTGCCCCACACGCTCTACGTGGTGCTCGAGGGCAACCGACCCTCCTTCGGCAGCCTGTTCACGCTGAACCCGATCAACGCGCCCGACACGGTCGTGCTGGGTACCGTGGAGCTCGACGGCAGCCCCGACCTCGAGCCGGCGCTGACCGTCGACGGCGTCGAGTCGATCGACGACCGGCTCTCGCCCGGTAGCCCGGTGACGCCCTTCGAGGAGTCGGACTTCGATACGCCGGACCCGACGCAGGTGAAGCTGATCGGGGCCTTCAACCCGGCCGACGACGTGGACGGCGACGGCGTGCAGGACCTGGGCGACAACTGCCCGTTCGAGGCGAACCCGGCCCAGACCAACCGGGGCAGCTTCCTCGACGGCAGCGACGAGAGCGACGCCCTGGGCGACGCCTGCCAGTGCGCCGAGGCCACCGACGACGGCGCCGTGCTCGACCCGGACGACTTCGACGAGATCTTCGACTACCTGTCCGGCAACCCGACCACCACGCCCGCCGCAGAGATCGAGGCGCGCTGCTCCGTGGTGGGAACGGTCGAGTGCAACATCCGCGACCTGGTGTTCCTGAAGCAGGCCATCGACGCCATGGATCCGGAGGTCGAGCTGCGCTGCGACGCCGCGCTGTCTCCCCCCAACGCGCCCTGAGAATCTACAATGGCCGCGGGTCCATGCTGCGACGCGCGCTCTCCATCCTGATCCTGGCCTGCCTCTCGACGCCGGCGTCCGCGCAGACCTCCATCACCCTGGACGGGACGATCGGCGGTCCCGCCGGACCGGTTGCGCCCACCGCGCCGGGCCTGTGGGAGCTTCCGGGCAACCTGGGACAGCGGGCGGGCCCCAACCTCTTCTACAGCTTCGGCCTGTTCAGCATCGGGACGGGCGACACGGCGACCTTCCTGCCCGACCCGATGGACGCGAGCCCACTGTCGAATGTGATCGCACGCGTGACGGGCGGCCAGGCCTCGGCGATCGACGGCACGCTGCGCTCGCAGATCCCGGGAGCCGACTTCTACCTGCTGAACCCGGCCGGTGTGCTCTTCGGCGGAGCTGCGGCGGTCGACGTGCCGGCGTCGCTGTTCGTCAGTACGGCGCATCGCCTCGAGTACGCCAACACGACCGACTTCCTCGACCTGGCCGACGCCGCGAACCCCACGCTCTCCGTCGAGCCGCCGGAGGCCTTCGGCTTCACGGGCGGAGTCCCGGCCGGCGACATCGTGTTCGGCAACGCGGGCGTCAGTGCCCGCTTCTACACGGTTCCCGACGGCGAGACGCTGACCGCGGTCGGCGGCAACGTCACGCTCACCAACCGGGCGATCCTCCAGGCCTCCGGCGGACGGGTGCAGCTGGCCGCCGTGGGGTCGGCGGCCGTCGAGGTTCCCCTCGACCTGGCGCAGCTGCCGGTCGCTGCCGACCCCGCCAGCGCACTCGGCGAGGTGCGCGTCGAAGCGCGCTCCATCGTCGAGGCGACTCCCTTCGACCCGAACGACCCGCAGGGCACCGTGCTGATCCGCGCCGGCCGCTTCGTGCTCGACGACCGGAGCAGCGTGCGCGCCGCCGGACGGACCGGCGGGAGCGGTCCCGCCGTCGACGTCCAGGTGGCCGGCGAGGCGGTGGTGTCGAACCAGTCGGACCTGCGCAGCGACGCCTTCGGGGCCCAGCCCTCGGGCGGCGTGCGCGTGAGCGCCGACACGATCCGCGTGGAGGGGGGCTCGTTCCTGCGCACGCGCGTCTTCGCCTTCGCGCCGGGCGCCGCCGACGGCGGCGACGTCGTGCTCGACGCGAACGTGGTCCGAATCGAGAACGGGGGCATCGTCGAGGCGACCACCGACAGCGCCAGCGACGGCGGCGACGTGGTGATCACCTCCGGCGACCTGCTGCTCGACGACGGGGAGATCCGGACCGTCACCCGCTCGACCGGCAACGCGGGAGCCGTCGACGTCGACGCGACGGGGCGGGTGCGTATCGACCAGGGGAGCATCGCCTCCACCAGCAGCGCGGCTGCCTTCGGCGGGAGCATCGCGATCGATGCGACCGTGCTCGAGGTGATCGGGGGCGAGAGCCAGATCGTCACCCGCAACGACGTGACCGCGGTGCCACCGCCCGGCGACGCCGCCGCTCCCGAGGGCGGCATCACGCTCACCGGCGGCACCATCCGCGTGCGCGACGGCGGGATTGTCACCACCCAGACCACCGGGACGCGCGCCGGCGGCCACATCGTCGTCGATGCGGACGGACTGGAGATCGCCAACGGAGGCCTCGACGGCTTCGGCGATCCGCGCGAGTCGGCGGTCGAGGCGGGCACCGGAGGCTCCGGCGCCGGGGGCTCGATCGACGTCACCGTCGACGAGCTGCGCATCACCCGCGAGGCCGGGAGCGACCGCGCCGGACGCCTGGCCACCGCCGTCGAGATCGGCGCGACCGGCGCGGGAGGCGCCATCGACGTCACCGCCGGCGACGTCACCCTCGAGAGCGGCGGACAGATCTCCACCACGACGCTCGGCGATGGCGGGTCGTCGCCGATCACCATCACGGCGACGGGGGACGTCACCCTTCGCGGTCAGGACCTGGACGACGACGGCGCCACCCCGCTCCCCTCCGGCGTGTTCACCCGCGCTGGCACGGGCATGGGCATGAACACCGCGGACGCGGGATCCGTCACCATCGACGCCGCAAACGTCCTGGTCGAGGACGGCGCCGAGATCTCGACCCGCGCCTTCGGCACCGGCGACTCGGGCAACGTCGAGCTCACCGCCAGCGGTCTGATCCGCGTGGCCGGCGAGTCGGGCCAGAGCTCGGCCATCACCGCCCGCGGCCTCGAGGGGCAGGGCGGCGACGTCCTGCTCACCGCCGACGTCGTGCAGGTGGAGGACGGCGGACGCGTGGACGTGAGCTCGAGCGGGGCCGGCACCGGCGGGCGCCTGGTGGTCGACACCGGCGACCTGCTGGTGCGTGGGGAGAGCGCGAGCGGCATCGGCGCGATCATCACGGCGAAGGCGGACGGCGTGGGCGACGCCCAGGGCATCGACATCACGGCCTCGCGCAGCGTGCGCGTCGGGCAGGGCGGCACGATCACCGCCGCCACCGGCCTGAGCGGCGGCAGCCCGGGCGACGTCGCCGTCGACGCGGCGGTCATCGACGTCGACGGCGGCACCATCTCCACCCAGGCCGGCAGCGCCGCCGGCGGAGACATCACGCTGCGGGCCAGCCAGGAGGCGACCTTCGAGAACGGCGCGGTCGTCAGTGCGCAGTCTTCGGGCGGAGACGCCGGGAACGTCCGGGTGACCGCGCCCAACGTGATCCTGCGCGACAGCCGCATCACGGCCGACGCGGACGCCTTCGGGGGCGAGGTCACCATCGAAGGCAGCGAGGTCGTCCTGGTCGAGCGTTCGACCATCGAGGCCTTCTCGCGCGGTGGAAGCGGATCGGGCATCGCCGGCGGAAACGTCTCGATCCTGGGCGGCGGCGTCGTACTGAACCGGGCGACCATCGCGGCGGACGGCTTCGGCAACGCCGACGGCGGCAACGTGCTGCTCTCGGGCGACGCGGTGCTCCAGTCGACCGACACCCGGGTGACCTTCAGCTCGAGCCTCGGCCGACAGGGCACCTTCGTGGTCGACTCGCCCTACACCGAGGTGACCGGCGACCTGGCGTCGCTGCCCGAGAACTTCCTGGATGCGTCGGCGCTGCTCGAGGAGGCGTGCCTGGCGCGGGAGGAGCGGTCGGGCACGTTCGCGGTGCGGCAGGTGGGGGCGCTGCCCGACTCGCCGGACGCTCCGCTGCGCGAGGAGGACGCGCAGCAGGACGGGGACGCGGACGCGCCGAGGTGCGAGCCGTGACGCTTCGTGCCCTGGCAGCGGTCCTGCTGGTCCTCGCGAGCGGCGCGGACGCCCAGACGCTGCGGCCGGGCGACGAGCGTCCGGAGCTGCCCGAGCCCGCCCCGACGGCGCCGGAGGCGGAGCCCCACCTGGCCCTTCCCCCGCTGCCCGAAGCACAGCCGGACACGCTCGACGCCGGGCTCTCCGTCGTGGTCCAGCGCTTCGACGTGGTCGGCAGCACGGTCTTCGGGGCCGAGGCGCTGGGCGAGGCGCTCGCTCCCTGGCTGGGACGCGCCATCTCCTCCGAAGAGCTGCTGGCCGCCCGCGACGCGGTGACCGCGCTCTACCACGACGCCGGCTACGTCACGTCGGGCGCGGTAGTGCCCGACCAGGACGTGGACGCTGGAGTGGTGGCGATCCAGGTCGTCGAGGGCTGGCTCGACGAGGTGTCGGTGCGCGGCAACCGCCGCTTCCGAGCGCTCTACTTCGAGCAGCGCCTGCGCCGCGCCGGCAGCGCGCCGGTGAACCTGGCGCGGCTCGAGCATGCCCTTCAGATCCTGCAGCGCGACCCCTGGATCGAACGCGTCGACGCGCGCCTCGAGCCGGGCGAACGCTTCGGCGCGAGCCGGCTCGTGCTGGCGGTCGAGGAGGCCCGACCCTGGCACGCCCGGGCGGCGGTCGCCAACGACCACTCGCCCACGATCGGCGAGATCGGTCCCGAGGGATCTCTGCGCGTCGCGAACCTGCTCGGCATGGGCGACGTCTGGACCGGCCGCGCCGAGTTCACCGAAGGCCTGCGCGACCTGGAGGCGGCCTTCGAGGTGCCGATCACGCCCTGGGACACGCGCCTCGGCGTCCGCTTCCGCGACACCCACACCGAGATCGTGGAGCGGCCCTTCGAGGACCTGGACATCGAGGCGTCGTCCCAGACCTGGGCCGTCTCGCTGGCCCATCCCGTCCACCGCGGCGAGACCGACTCGCTGTGGGTCGAGCTGATCGGCGAGCGCCGCGAGAGCGAGTCGCGCGTCTTCGGCAGCTCGTTCTGCTTCGAGCTGACCGACCCGGACTGCGACGAGCCCACCGCCACGATCGTGCGCGGCGCCGCCACCTGGACGCGGCGCACGCGCTCCGACGTCTTCGCGCTGCGCAGCCAGCTCTCGGTCGGGGTCGACGCGCTGGGCGCAACCCTCGAGAGCGATCGCAGCGTGCCCGACGGCCGCTTCGTGGCGTGGCTCGCCCAGGCCCAGTGGGCCCACGTGCTGCCCGAATCGCTGCGGAGCACGCGCGCGGTGCTGCGCGGCGACCTGCAGCTGGCCGACGAGACTCTGCTCTCGATCGAGAAGTTCGCCATGGGCGGTCAGCGCTCGGTGCGCGGCTACCGCGAGAACCAGCTGGTGCGCGACTCGGGCTACGTGCTCTCCGGCGAGCTGCGCGTACCGGTCTGGCGCGACTCGCTGCGGCGGCCGCTGCTCGAGCTGGTGCCCTTCATGGACTTCGCCCAGGGCTGGAACCAGGGCGACTCCACCTTCCGCGAGGAGCTGTGGAGCGCCGGCGCCGGGCTGCGCTGGATGCCGCGGGACGGCGTGCTGGCCGAGGTCTTCTACGGCGCCCAGCTCGACGAGTGGCAGGGACCCAGCGACTCGCTGCAGGACGACGGCATCCACTTCCGGATCGAGATCGATGCTCCGACGGTCTTCTAGCGCGCTGCTGCTGGCGATCGCCCTGGCGGGCGCCGCCGACGCGTCGCCGGACGCGGCGGGCGAGAGGGGCAGCGCGGCGCCGGGCGTCGCCGGCGCAGCGACGGAAGCGCCGGCCTTCGCACAGGCGAACGAGGCCCGGGTCGCCATCGAGCGGGGCGGGCTGGACGGCGTCGAAGCCGAGCTCGACGCCGCCGTCGCTGCTTCCGGCAGCCAGGGGCGCGACGCCGCACGCGTCCGCCTCCACGCGGGCCGCAGCTTCGTCCGGCTGGCGGAAGCCACCGGGGGATCGCGCGCGGCGCTCGCGAGCCTGCGCGCCGCGGCCCTCTTCGACGAGGCGCACGCGCTGGCGTCCGCCGCCGGTGACGCACGACTCGCCTCCTTCGCGCTGGGATACCGCGGTGCGATCTACGAAGACGCCGGGCGCCTCGACGAGGCGGCGACGCTCACGCGACGCGCGCTGCTCGCCGCAGACCGCGCCCACGCCTCGGACGCGCTCTACCGCTGGCACTGGCAGCTGGGACGGATCCAGCGGGCGCAGGCGCATGCGGCGGCGGCGCTGGCCTCGTACCGTCGCGCCGTCGCGCGCCTCGACGTGCTGCGCGCCGAGCTGGCCAGCACCTCCACCGACGCCGCCTTCGCCTTCCGCGCCGAGGTCGAGCCGGTCTACGTCGAGCTGGTCGACCTGTTGCTGCGCGAGGCGGCCGCGGCGGACGACGATCCGGTGCTGCTGGCCGAGGCCCGCGACACGCTCGAGGCGCTGAAGGCCGCCGAGCTGCGCGACCACTTCTCCGACCCCTGCCTCGACGCCCAGCGCGAGACCACCCCCGAGGCGGTGCCGGGCGCAGTGGTGCTCTACCCGGTGGTGCTGCCGGACCGCGTCGAGCTGATCCTGAGCACCGACGCCGGCCTCTCGCGCCACGTCTCTGGCGTCGACGGCGAGACGCTGCGGGCCGAGACGAAGCGCCTGCGCCGGCTGATCACCAAGCGCACCACGCGCCAGTTCCTACCCTCGGCGCAGAAGCTCTACGACTGGCTGATCCGGCCGCTGGACGACGCGCTGGCCGGTCGGCGCATCTCCGCCTTCGTGGCCGTGCCGAGCGGCGCGCTGCGCACCATTCCCTTCGCGGCCCTGCACGACGCGCAGTCCGGCGAGTTCCTGATCGAGAAGGTGCCGGTCGCCGTCACGCCCGGCCTCACCCTCACCGACCCGCGCGCCATCGACCGCGAGGCGGCCATCGGCCTGGTGGCCGGCGTGAGCGAAGGCGTGCAGGGCTTCCCGCCGCTGGCGAGCGTTCCCGCCGAGGTGGAGCAGGTAGCGCGGGCATTCCCGGGCGTCGCACTCCTCGACCGGGAGTTCGTGGTCGCGCGCTTCGAGAGCGAGGTGCGAGCGCGGCCGGTGTCGATCGTCCACGTGGCGTCCCACGGCGAGTTCAACGGCGACGCCGAGCGCAGCTTCGTGCTCGCGTACGACGAGAAGATCCCGATGGCCGAGCTGGCGTCGAT
>JBNLVK010000174.1:0-16800 GCA_050618055.1 Myxococcota bacterium | reverse complement strand
GAGCGCGAGGCCGCGCTCGCATGATCCGACTGCTGCTGGTGCTGTTCGCGGTGTTCCTGCTGCTGCTGGCCGGCACCGCCACCGTGGTGAACGAGCGGCTGGCGCCGCTGGCCGACGGCGAGGCGCCCGAGAGCCTGTTCGTGGTCGAGCCCGGCGATCCGCTGGCGCGGGTGGCGTCGCGGCTCGAGGACGCGGGACTGGTGCGCGACGCGCGGGCGGTGAGCTGGCTGGCGCGCTGGCGGGGCGTGGCCGGCGACGTGCACGTGGGCGAGTACGCGCTGCGCCCGTCGATGGCGCCGGGCGAGATCCTCGACGTGCTGGTCGAGGGACGCGTCGCGACCTGGCCGGTGTCGATTCCCGAGGGATTCACCGCCGCCCTGATCGCCGAGCGGCTGGCCGAGGCCGGTGTGGCCGACGCCGACGCGTTCCTGCGCGCCACCGAGGACGCTTCGCTGGCCCGCGACCTGGGCCTGCCGGCCGATCGGCTCGAGGGCTACCTGTTCCCGGAGACGTACCGGCTGCCGAAGGGCCTGTCGGCGCGCCAGGTGGCGACGCTGCTGGTCGAGCAGTTCCTGGAGGTCTGGCAGGAGCTGGCGCCGAAGGCCCGGGCGCGCGGGCTCTCGATGCACGAGGTGGTGACGCTCGCCTCGATCGTCGAGAAGGAGACCGGCGCGGCCCACGAGCGGCCGCGCATCGCGTCGGTGTTCGCGAACCGGGTGGCGCGGCGCATGCGCCTCGAGTCGGACCCGACCACGATCTACGGCATCCCCGACTTCGACGGCAACCTGCGCCGCGTGCACCTGGACGACGCCGGCAACCCCTACAACACCTACCAGATCCCGGGGCTGCCGCCGGGTCCGATCGCCAGCCCGGGCCGCGCGGCGCTTCGCGCCGTGGTCGAGCCGGAGGAGACCGACTATCTCTACTTCGTCTCGAAGAACGACGGCACCCACGTCTTCTCCCGGACCTACCGGGAGCACGTGAACGCGGTGAACGAGTACCAGCGGAGGAGAAGCAGGCGATGAGCAGTCCGGTCCCGGAGCCCGCCGAGTTCTACGGCGAGCGGCTGCCCGCCCAGTTCAACCGGGCGCTCGACGCGCAGGAGGCGCTGGGCGACGAGGGCCGCAAGGTCTACGACGGCATGCGCGCCGTCGACGCGACGATCCGCGTCGAGGTGGAGGGCGAGGGCGGCGGCACCTTCCACCTGAACATCGCAGGGGGTCGCATGAGCGCCGACGCCGCCGACGCCCACCCGCCCTTCCTGACGCTCTTCCAGGACCGCCGGGCCTTCGATCGCATCGCCCGCGAGGCGGGCGACTCGGCGATGGCGCTGCTGGGCGGCCTGTCCGGGCTGGCGGGCGAGATGAAGCTCACGAAGGCGCGCATCGACAACCTGGTGTTCGTGAACGGGCTGGTGCACTTCGAGGTGACCGGCGACGACGGCTTCGTGCTGCGCACCCACTTCGGCAGCGACCCGCTGCCCGCCGCGCCGGACACCACCATCACCGTCGACGAGGCCGCCTACCAGGACCTGCGCAGCGGCCGCCTCGACCCGCAGCAGGCCTTCATGAACCAGCAGATCGTCGTGGAAGGAGACATGCAGATGGCAATGCAGCTAGCATTGGCGGCGATCGCGCCGGACTGATCGAGGGAGATCTCTGCACGTGGCTGATTGCGTCATTTCCGGAACCGGGCTCTGGTTCCCCCAGGACCGGATCACCAACGCCGAGCTGGTGGCGTCGCTGACGAAGGCCACCGAGGCCTGGAACCTGGCGCACAAGGCCGAGATCGAGGCCGGCACCCTCGAGGCGCGCGACCTGCCGAGCGAGCGCTTCATCGTGAAGGCCAGCGGCGTCGAGAACCGCTACGTGATCGACAAGGAGGGTGTGCTCGACCCGGAGCGGCTGCACCCGCACCTGCCGACGCGCAGCGAGGACGAGCCCTCCATCCAGTGCGAGATCTCGGTGGCCGCCGTCCACGAGGCGCTGGCGCAGGCCGGTCGCCGACCCGACGAGGTGGACGCGGTGCTGGTGGCCTGCTCGAACCTCCAGCGCGCCTACCCGGCGGTGGCCATCGAGGTGCAGGACGCGCTGGGAGCGTCGGGCTGGGCCTACGACCTGAACGTCGCCTGCTCGTCGGCCACCTTCGGCATGCAGGCGGCGGTCGACGCGGTGGCGCGCGGCCACGCGCGCTGCGCCGTGGTGGTGAACCCGGAGATCACCTCCGGCCACAACAACTTCGAGCTGCGCGACTACCACTTCATCTTCGGCGACGCCTGCACCGCCGCGGTGATCGAGCCGGCGGACGCGGCCCGCGGCGACGACGCCTGGGAGATCCTGGACACGCGCCTCCAGACGAAGTTCTCGAACAACATCCGCAACGACTTCGGCTTCCTGAACCGCAGCGAGGACGAGCCGCGCGAGGCCCACGAGCTGGTGTTCCGCCAGAACGGGCGCAAGGTCTTCCGCGAGGTGTGTCCGATGGTGGCGGAGCTGATCCAGGAGCAGCTGGCCAGTCTGGGCATCGATCCGCAGGACCTGTCGCGCATGTGGCTGCACCAGGCCAACCTGTCGATGAACCAGCTGATCGCGAAGACGGTGCTGGGCCGCGTCCCCGAGCCGGCGGAGGCGCCGGTCATCCTGGACGAGTTCGCGAACACCAGCTCGGCCGGCTCGGTGATCGCCTTCCACAGAAGCCGCGCCGACCTCGCGTCCGGCGCCCTGGGCGTCATCTGCTCGTTCGGCGCCGGCTACTCGATCGGCAGCGTGGTGGTCCGCCGGCGCTGATACGCACCCCGGGGCGCTCGTGCTCTTCAACTCGCTGGAGTTCCCCGTCTTCCTCGCCCTGGTGGCGGCGGTCCACTTCGCGCTGTCGCGCGACGCCGTCACCGGTCGCAAGGTCGTGCTGCTGGTGGCGAGCTACGCCTTCTACGCGTCGTGGAACCCGCTGTTCGTCTTCCTGCTGGCCTTCTCGACGGCGGTCGACTTCGTGGTGGGGCGCTCGCTGGCGCGCGCGACGTCGCGCCGCGCGCGCCGGGGCCTGCTGCTCACCAGCCTGACGGCGAACCTGGGGCTGCTGGGCTTCTTCAAGTACGGGGCGTTCTTCTCGGAGAGCGTGATGGCCGCCCTCGGCCGGACGCTGCCCGCGACGTCGCCCTGGCTGGACGTGGTGCTGCCGGTGGGCATCTCCTTCTACACGCTCCAGAGCCTCTCCTACACCCTCGACGTCTACCGCGGCACCCAGACCCCCACGAAGAGTGCCCTCGACTTCGCGCTCTACGTCTCCTTCTTCCCGCAGCTGGTGGCGGGTCCGATCGTGCGGGCCGGCGAGCTGCTGCCCCAGCTGGCGGGCCGGCGCAGCACGAGCGCCCTGGACGTGCAGGAGGGGCTCGGGCGCATCGGCGTGGGCCTGGTGAAGAAGGTGGTGCTGGCCGACACGCTGGCGCTCTACGCCGACCGGGTGTTCGTGGCGCCCGGCCTGTTCACCGGTCCGGAGGTGCTGCTCGGCGTCTGGGCGTTCACCTACCAGATCTACTTCGACTTCTCCGGCTACTCGGACATCGCCATCGGGCTGGCGCGGCTGTTCGGCGTGCGGCTGCCGGAGAACTTCGATCACCCGTACCGGGCGGCCAGCGTCCGCGAGTTCTGGCGGCGCTGGCACATCAGCCTGTCCACCTGGCTGCGCGACTACCTCTACGTGTCGCTGGGCGGCAACCGGGGCGGACGTGGGCGCACGGCGTGGAACCTCTTCCTCACCATGCTGATCGGCGGGCTGTGGCACGGCGCCGCCTACGGCTTCCTGCTCTGGGGCGCCTACCACGGTCTGCTGCTGGCGGCCCACCGCACCTGGCAGTGGCGCTTCCCGGACGCGGCCCCGCGCACGCCGCGCTGGCTGCGCCAGCTCGCGACCTTCCAGCTGGTCTCGGCGGGCTGGATCGTGTTCCGCGCCGAGAGCGTCCCGGTCGCGGCGGAGCTGGTGTCGCGGCTGGGCGTGGGCGGCTTCGCCTGGAACCTCCAGCTGGCGCAGGTGCTGGCGGTGGTGGCCGCGTCGGCGGCGGCGCACCTGTGGGTCGACGCCGGCGAGCTGGGCCGGCGCTTCCTGCGCTGGCCCGAGTGGGCGCAGGGCCTGGCCTACGCGGCGCTGCTTCTCGTGGTCTACCTGGCATCGGGGAACACCGGTGAGTTCATCTACTTCCAGTTCTAGCCGTCCGCGGCTCGGGCGCCTGCTGCTCGGCCTGGCGGGCGGCCTGCTTCTGATCGGTGCCGGCGTGGCGGCGCTCGGCTGGCAGGACGCGGTGGAGGCGGGGCGCCGCGAGCTCGAGTGGCGCAAGCCGCCCCGCATCGATCCGGTGCGCGCCCACCCGGAGCGGCCGCTGCTGGTCTTCCTGGGCGACTCGACCTTCCTGCCCGGCCACTCCTACCCGCGGCTCATTGCGCGCTGGTACGGCCGGCGCGTCGAGACCCAGATCCTGTGGTGGGCCGGCCTCGAGCCCTTCCACCACTACCTGCTGTCGAGCCGGGTGGCGGAGCTGGATCCCACCGCGGTGGTGATCGTGGCCCAGACGCGCATCTTCTGGAAGCGCGAGCCGCTGTGGTACGCCGACCTGATGACGCAGCTTCCGCCGTCGGAGCTGCCGCGGGCCATGCGCCTGCCCTTCCACGCGCGCGGCGTGACGCTGCCGCGCCTGGCGCTGGCGAGCCTGCTGGGGACGCTGCCCGGGTCCGAGGAGCTGGTGTTCGCCTGGACCGGGGTGCGCGAGCTGGCGCGCGATCTGCCCGCTGCGCGCTGGATCGTGCCGGCCAGCACGCCGTCCACCGATCCGCGCAACCTCCAGCGGCACCGGCTGGAACGCTTCATGCGCTACGCGCGGCCGATCCGTCCGGGACACCCCGCGCTGGCCGCCCTGGCCGCCACCGTCGAGCGGACCGTGCGCGGCGGCGCGCGCACGCTGGTGCTGGTCAGCCCGGTTCCGGTGGACCGGCTGAGCCGGGCCGGCCTCTACGACGGGGCCGCCTTCGCCGAGGGCGTGGGCGCGATCGCCCGGGCCGTGGAAGGCGAGGGCGGCGAGCTGCTCGACCTGCACGCCATCCTGGCCGAGGACGACTTCACCGATCAGCTCGGCCACATGTCCGAGAGCGGAACCCGCAAGGTGGCGACGGTGGTCGAGCCCTGGCTGCGGAAGGCGATCCCGAAGGCCGGGCGTGGCGGCCGCTAGGGAGTGTCTGCACGAAGCGGTTTCGCTCAGGCCGTTCCAGACGGATGGCCCGAGCAGTCGGCTTGTGCAGGCATCCGCTAGCTCAGCGCCACGTCCTTCAGCAGCGAGAGGTTGTCCAGCGCCTTGCCGGCGCCGTGGACGACGGCGCTGAAGGGGTCGTCGCTGCGCAGGATGGGCAGCTTGGTCTCCTGACGGAGCACGTGGTCGAAGTCGGCCAGCAGGCTGCCGCCGCCCACCAGCATGATGCCGCGGTCGACGATGTCGGCGGCCAGCTCGGGCGGGGTCTTCTCGAGGGTCAGGTGCACGGTCTCGACGATCGAGTGGATGGGCTCCACCAGCGCCTCGGCGATCTCCTCGCCGCTGGCCACCACCACCTTGGGAATGCCGGCCACCAGGTCGCGGCCCTTGATCTCCATGGTGCTGCCGCCGCCCTGGGGCGCGGCCGTGGCGATGGTCATCTTCACGTGCTCGGCGGTGCGCTCGCCGATCAGCATGTTGTACTTGCGCTTCACGTAGTTGATGATCGCCTCGTCCATCTTGTCGCCACCGCAGCGGATCGAGCTGCTGGTGACGATGCCGGACAGCGAGATGACGGCCACGTCGGTGGTGCCGCCGCCGATGTCGACGACCATGTTGCCGGTGGGCGCGGTGACGTCGAGGCCGGCGCCGATGGCGGCCGCCATGGGGTCCTCGATGAGGTAGACCTCGCGGGCGCCGGCGGACAGCGCGCTCTCGCGCACCGCGCGCTTCTCGACGCTGGTGATGCAGGGCGGAACGCAGATCACGATGCGCGGCCGGATCAGCTTGCCGCGGTTGTGGGCGCGCTGGATGAAGTAGCGCAGCATCGCCTCGGTGATCTCGAAGTCGGCGATCACGCCGTCCTTGATCGGGCGGATGGCGCGGACGTCGCCGGGCGTGCGACCCAGCATCTCCTTCGCCTCGAAGCCGACGGCCAGGACCTTCTCGCCCCGACCTCCGTCGCTGGTGACGGCGACCACCGACGGCTCGGAGCACACCATGCCCTTGCCGTGGACGTAGACGAGGGTGTTGGCGGTCCCCAGGTCGATCGCCAGATCGTGGGAGAAGAGGCCGGCAATGGCGTCGAAGAACATCGGATCCCGTCCCTCCTGTGGTCGATGGACCACGGGTATGGGATCCGTATCGGCGCCGGGCGCCGGAATATTGAGCGGAAGCGACGCCTTCGGGCGGAAAACGCGCCCGGCTGCGGACCTGGCCTACTCGGCCGGGGCGGCCTCCGGGGCGGCCTCCGGCGGCGGCGCCACCGGGCTCGGGCCGCCCACCAGCTCGTTCAGCAGCAGCACCCGCTCCGACAGGTCGGAGACGGCCTCGCGCACCTGGGCGCGCTCCATCTCGAAGGTCTGGATCTGCAGGTTGGCTGCCGACAGCTGGGCCTGGCTGGCCACCACCTGGTCCTCCAGCGCCGTGATGCGGCCCTCGGCGGTGGTCAGGCGCTCGGTCTGGATCCAGGCGGCCGCGCCGACGCCCACCAGCAGGGCGACCAGCAGCCACAGGCCCCAGCGGGTGCCCTTCTCCTGCTCCTTCTCCTGCGCCTGCGGCGCGGCGGCCGGGGCGGCCGGCGGTGTCTGGCCCTCCGGCACGGCGGACAGCTTGGGCGTCTCCTGGGACGCGGTCTCGGCGGGCTTGGGCTCGGCCATGGGGGCTCCTCCTCGGGGTTGGTGGAGCGGCCGGACGCGCGGGACCTACGACTGGATCACGAGCTTGGAAAGGCTCGTCTTCCGCAGGTTCGTCTTCTGGATCGTCCGGACCAGCTCTGCGACCTTCTCGATGTCGGTCTCGAAGGGATTGTTGCAGATCACGCGCACGTTCAAAAGGTTCCCCAGGCGGATGTTCGACCAGTCCAGGTCGTACTGGATCGAGTTCTGGCGGGCCAGCTTGATGAACTCGCCGCGCATGCGGGCGCGGGTGTCGGGCGGCGGCTCGGTCTTGGCCTTGTTGACCTCTTCGTCGTTCAGGATGCGGTCGACCCGGCCGTTGCGCTCGAGCAGGTAGTAGAGCCCGCGGTTGAGCCGCAGGTCGTGGTACTGCAGGTCGAGCATGAACACGCGCGGATCGTTCCACGACGCGTCGTTGCGCTCGATGTAGGAGCGGATCATCTTGCGCTTGATCACCCAGTCGATCTTCGTGTCGAGCTTCTCCGGGTCGCTGTTCAGGCAGTCGAGGACGTGCTGCCACATCTCCACCGACTCGCGCAGCTCGTCGGAGACCGGGTACTGCTCGATGTACTTCTGCGCCATCTCGCAGTACTCCATCTGGATCTCGATGGGCGAGTACTCGCGGCCGTTGTCCAGCCGCAGGCGGCGCTTGCAGGTGGTGTCGTAGGAGATGTCCTTGATGGCCTTCACCGGGTTGCGCAGGGTGAAGTCCTGGTTGATGAAGTTGTCCTCGATCATCTGGAGGACCACGGCACACGCTCCCACCTTCAGGAAGTTCGTGTACTCGCTCATGTTGCTGTCGCCCACGATCACGTGCAGGCGGCGGTACTTCTCGCGGTCGGCGTGGGGCTCGTCGCGGGTGTTGATGATCGAGCGGTCGTTGGTCGTGGTGCCGCTGATCTTCTGGTAGATGTGCTGGGCCCGCTGGCTGATGCAGTAGTGCACGCCGTCCTGGGTCTGGAAGACCTTGCCCGCGCCGGTGTAGATCTGGCGGGTGACCAGGAACGGGATGAGCTGCTCGGCCAGGTAGTAGAAGTCGACGTCCCGGTCGACCAGGTAGTTCTCGTGGCAGCCGTAGGAGTTCCCGACGAAGTCGGTGTTGTTCTTGAAGATCGAGAGCTTCCCGGCGATCCGCTCCTCGCGGATCTTCTCCTCGGCGTAGACCTGGAGGTCCTCGAGGATGCGCTCGCCGGCCTTGTCGTAGACGATCAGCTGGCGGGGCGAGGCGCACTCGGGCGTGGCGTACTCGGGATGGCAGCCGGTGTCCTGGTAGAAGCGGGCGCCGTTCTCCAGGAAGACGTTCAGGAAGTGCTCGGTGGTGATCAGCTTCTCGAACAGGAAACGGATCGCCTTCTCGACCGGGAGCGTCTTCCTGCCCTCGGGCGTGAAGATGATCCCGTACTCCGTCTCGATCCCGTAGATGCGCTTCTGCACCTGATCCGCCTGTCTTCCCCGGGCTTTTACGCTCCGAGCCCGCTCTTCACCTCATCGGTGGAGAGACGCCGGAACTTGCGTCCGATCCGGCTCTTCTCGAGCACGCATACCTCGAGGTTCGCAGGGGGGACCTGGGTCTGTCCATCCGCCACCCGGGAGAGCACCTGGCGGCCGAGCTGGAGGGCTTCCCCCAGGGGCATGCCCTGGCGGAAGCGCCCCTGGAGCGCGGAGGTGAGCTCCTCCGCCGAGCCTCCGATCACGCAGTAGTCCTCGTGGTCCGAGATGCTGCCGTCGAAGCTGATGCGGTAGATGGTGCTGCTCTCGTGGCCCGCCAGGCTGGGATCGCCCACCTCGGCCACGATCACCTCCACCTCCAGCGGCTTCAGCTCGCGGGTGAAGACGTCGCCCATGGCCTGGCTGTAGGCGTTGGCCAGGGCGCGGCCGCGCACGTCGTCGCGGCTGTAGGAGTAGCCCTTCATGTCCGCGTAGCGGACCCCGATCTTCCGCAGCTGGTCGAACTCGCTGAACTTGCCCACGCCGGCGAAGGCCACCCGGTCGTAGATCTCGCCGATCTTCGACAGCGACGACGGGTTCTCGGCCATCAGCAGGATGCCGGCTTCGTACTCGAGGGTGATGCTGGACTTGCCGCGGGAGATGCCCTTGCGGGCGTACTCCGCCTTGTCCTGCATGACCTGTTCGGGGGAGACGTAGAAGGGCATGCTCACGACGGGTCTCCCGAGGCGGTGCTGGCGCCGTTGCCGTTGCTGCGGCGGTTCATGATGCGGTCGTAGGCGGCGTGGATCTCGTTCTCCGGCGCCTGGTCGATGCCGCTCTGGGAGCAGTAGATCACGGTGGGGAAGATGCCGCGGTGGACGTCGATGCCGCCGGTGCCGCGGTCCTCGTCGGCCGCGTCGGTCAGCGCCTGCACCGCCATCTCGAGCGCCTCGGCGCGGCTGGCGTTCGCGTGGTGCGACTTCTTCAGCGACTCGCGGGCGTAGAGCCCGCCGGAGCCGGTCGACTCGAACTCGGCCTCCTCGTAGCGGCCGCCGGTGACGTCGAACTTCCACATGCGCCCCTGGTGGCGGCGCAGGTCGTAGCCGGCGAACAGCGGCACCACCACCATGCCTTGCATGGCGGCGGGCAGGTTCGCCCGGATCATCTGCGAGAGCTTGTTGGCCTTGCCGTCGAGCTCCAGCGCCTCGCCCTCGATCTTCTCGTAGTGCTCGAGCTCGATGCGCATGAGGCGCGCCATCTCGATGGCCGGACCGGCCGCGCCGGCGATGGCGATCATCGAGTGGTCGTCGGTGGCGTACACCTTCTGCATGTCGCGCGACGCCACGCGCAGCCCCTCGGTGGCCAGCCGGTCGCCGGCGACCATCACGCCGTCGGCGTACTTGAAGGCCAGCACCGTCGTACCGTGGGGCACCGAGATGCGGTCGGCGCCGCCCTCGATCCACCTGGACGGATCCCAACGCAGCTGGGGGTAGTCGAGCTCGATCAGCTCCGAGAAGCTCGAGCCCTGATAACCCCCACCGAATCCCGCGAAACGCAAAACCGGACCCCCCCAAGGTCCCAGCCGTGCGGCCTACTGGCCACCCCGCTGGACGTAGTTCTTCACGAACTCTTCGGCGTTCTCTTCCAGCACCTCGTCGATCTCGTCGACGAGTGCGTCCATGTCTTCCTTGAGCTCCTTGCCCTTCTTGGCGAGCTTCTGCGGTCCGGCGCCGTCCTTGGCGTCGCCTTCGCCGCCGCCGCCCTTCTTGGGCGCCTGCTTCTGGCCGCCCTCGGCCGCGCCGTAGATGGGAAGGCTCCCGGTCCTGCTGCGGGTCGTGGTTTCGATGCGCATGTTCGCTCCGTATCCCTTCGTCCGGTCCTAGGCGCGCAGGTTCTTCACGAGGTCGGCCGCCGTCGGCGAGCTCGCCAACAGGTCTTCCACGTGGGCCTTCGTGCCCTTCAGGGGTTCTGCCATCAGGATCCTCTTGATCGGCTCCCCGTCCACGCCGAACGAAATCGAGTCCCAGTTCACTCCGAAGACCGCCCCGCCGTACTTCTTCAGGCATTCGCCGCGGAAGTAGGCACGGGTGTCGCCCGGAGGCGTGTGGATCGCGGTCTTGATCTCCTCGTCGGTGACGATGCGCTCGGCGCGCCCCTGCCGTTCGAGAAGATAGTACAGGCCCTTGTCCGGCCGCAGATCGTGGTACTGGAGGTCCAGCATCTCCACCTGGGGCGAGCTCCAGTCCAGCGACTTGCGCTCCATGAAGCCCTCGATCATGGCCTTCTTCATCACCCAGTCGACCTTGGTGTCCAGCTCCATGGGGTCGCGGGCCAGCGCCTCCAGCGCCTCCTCCCACTTCACCAGGACGTCCTTGGTGAGCGGGTCCGGCGACTGCTTGGCGTAGTAGGCCAGCGCCATCTCCAGGTACTCGGCCTGGATCTGCACGGCGGACAGCTTCTTGCCGTCGTCCATCTGGAGCAGGGCCTTGCAGCTGGGGTCGTGGGAGGCCTCCTTGATGGCCTTCACCGGGTCGCGCAGCGCCAGGCTCCGCCCGACGGCGCCGTCCTCGATCATCGAGAGCACGATCGCCGTCACGCCGTTGCGCAGGTAGATCGTGTACTCGCTCATGTTCGCGTCGCCCACGATCACGTGCAGGCGGCGGTACTTCTCGCGGTCGGCGTGGGGCTCGTCGCGGGTGTTGATGATCGGGCGCTTGACCATGGTGTCGAGCGCCACCTCGGTCTCGAAGAAGTCGGCCCGCTGCGAGATCTGGAAGTCGACCGGCATGCCCCGGTTCTCGGAGCCCACCTTGCCGGCGCCGCAGAACACCTGGCGCGTCGCGAAGAACGGCATCAGGTTCTCCACGATCTGCTTGAAGGACGTGCGGCGGTCCATCAGGTAGTTCTCGTGGGAGCCGTAGCTGTTGCCCTTGCGGTCGCTGTTGTTCTTGTGGAGCAGCATCTCGGCGCCGCCCGGCAGCAGGGCGTTCGCCTCGCGCCGCGACATCTCGAGCACGCGCTCGCCGGCCTTCTCGTGCACCACCAGGTCGCGCACGTTGGTCACCTCGGGGCACGAGTACTCCGGGTGGGCGTGGTCGACGTAGTAGCGGGCGCCGTTCACCAGCGTCTTGTTGCGGGCGATGTTCTCCTGCTGGTTCGGCGTGTACTTCTCGCCGTCCACCTGGAAGCCGCGCGCATCGGCCAGCGGGTTCTCCTGGTCGTAGTCCCAGAGGATCTCGCCGGCGTGGTCCTCCCGGTAGGCGTTGACCAGCAGGACGCAGCTGGAGATGGGATCGAAGTCGGGATCACCCTTGACGGTGATCCCGTACTCGACCTCGGTTCCCATCACCTTCGGAATGGCCATTCATGCTCCACGCGCGGCGCGGACGGAGACGCGCCACTGCGCGCGGCCCCGCCTTCGCCTAGAGATACTGGCCCGAGGTGATGTTCTCGATCGAGCGCTCCTTCCGGCTGATGCCGGACATCAACGTGCGGACGTTGATGATGCGCTCGCCCTTCCGGCCAGAGATGCGCGCCCAGTCGTCCGGGTTCGTCGTGTTCGGGAGATCCTCGTTCTCCTTGAACTCGTCGTTGACGGACTCGATCAGGTCGTCGAGCTTGATGCCCCGCTCGTCCTTCTCGATCGTGCGCTTGACGGCGCGCTTCTTCGCCCGCGAGACGATGTTCTCGATCATCGCGCCGCTGGCGAAGTCCTTGAAGTAGAAGATCTCGCGCTCGCCCTTGGCGTAGGTCACCTCGAGGAACTTGTTGTCCTCGTCGGTGCGGTACATCTGGGCGATCGTGTCGGCGATCATGCCGTCGACGATCTTCTCGCCGTCGCTGCCGTAGCGCTCCTGCGCCTCGGTGTGGAAGGGCAGGTCGGTCGTCAGGTACTTGGAGAAGATCTCCTTGGCCGCTGCCGCGTCGGGCCGGTGCACCTTGATCTTCAGGTCCAGGCGGCCGGGCCGCAGCACGGCCGGGTCGATCAGGTCCTGGCGGTTGCTGGCGCCGATCACGATCACGTTCTTCAGCGACTCGACGCCGTCGATCTCGGACAGGAACTGCGCCACCACGGTGGCCTCCATGTCCGAGGAGATGCCCGAGCCGCGCATGCGGAACAGCGAGTCCATCTCGTCGAAGAAGATCACGACGGGCACGTCCTCGCTGGCCTTCTCCCGGGCCTTCTTGAAGACCTCGCGCAGCGTGTGCTCCGTCTCGCCCACGTACTTGTTCAGGAGCTCGGGCCCCTTCACGTTCAGGAAGTACGGGGTGGTCTCGCGACCGGTCCGCTTCTCGATGCTCTTGGCCAGGCTGTTCGCCACCGCCTTCGCGATCAGCGTCTTGCCGCAGCCGGGCGGGCCGTAGAGCAGGATGCCCTTGGGCGGCGCCAGCTTGTGCTCGGCGAACACCTCCGGGTGGATGTAGGGCAGCTCGACCGAGTCGCGCAGGATCTCGATCTGGTCGCCCAGTCCGCCGATGTTCTCGTAGGTGACGTCGGGGATCTCCTCGAGCACCACCTCCTCGACCGCCGACTTCGGCATCTTCTCGAACGCGTAGTTGGTGCGCGGGTCGTAGAGGATGTTGTCGCCGGTCTTCAGCTTCTCGTGGCGCAGCGGGTCGGAGAGGGTGATCACCCGCTCGTCGTCGGTGTGCCCGAGCACGATCGCCCGGTTGTCGGCGATCAGGTCCACGATCGTCGCGATCTCGCCGCGGGACACGAAGCCCGCCGGCTCCACCACGTTGAAGGCCTCGTTCAGCACCACGTGCTGGCCCTCGACGAACTGGAACGGATCGACGTTCGGGTGGACGTTGACGCGCATCTGGCGGCCGTCCACGTGGATCTCCGCCGTGCCGTCCTTGTTGGCGCGGGCGAAGATGCCGTAGGTGTTCGGCGGCGCGCAGAGCTTGTCGACCTCCTCCTTGAGGAGCTCGATCTGCTGCTTCGCCTCCTGGAGCACGCCGACGAGGCGCTCGTTCTGGCGCTCCGCGTCGGAGAACTGCTCGCGGGTCAGCTGGTAGCGGCGGCGCAGCGCCTCGTACTCGGCCAGCATGCGGTCGAGCCGCCGGCGGAACTCGGGCGAGTCCGCGCCGAACAGGCGGATCGCGTTCTGCAGGTCCTCCAGCTCGTCGCGGTAGGCGCGCGCACTCTCGCGCACGTCCTCCACGTCCTCGCGGGGCTCCCCGTCGTCGTCCGGATTCGCCGAGATGCGACGCATCACGTCCCTCACGAATCCCTTCCTGCTGCCGGACCTCGAGTCGAACTCGCTCATGCCGTCTCCTCGTTCACCCGCCCCCACCGCCTGGTGGAACGCTTCGACACCGGCATGAACAGCAAGCGCCATGCCATGTCATCACGGAGGGGGGATCCGCATCGCTTCGAAGGCTCCGTCGTCACGCGAAGCCGGCGATCGATGCGGCGTCTCGGTGCACGAGACGCTCGGAGAGGCCGTCCACCTCTCTCGTGCCCGGCACGTCGGGCATCACGCAGGTCCCTGGAAATACAGACGATCGTGTCGCTCAAGCCCATCGCAGGGCTCCCAGATCGAGGTCCGAAGCGAGATCCAACCCAACGGCGGCAACGACCATCACCACGACCACGAAGCCCGGTCGACGGAGGTCGAAGCCGGGCCGCTGCGCACTGGGAACGAGGAAGAAGACTCACAACCTCTCGAAATTTCGGACCTTTTTCGCTGTTTTCGAGGATATCGCAGGGCCTAGGGGTGTCAACCATCCCGACCCGGCATCCCTTCGCATAACCCTGCACGGCGATTGAGGAATGGGCCCGCGGACGGGAGCTTCCGGCGGCACCTGCATTCCTGCCGGCGGCCTGCCGCCTCGCGATGCCGGACCTGCCGGTGAGTTGCCGGTTTCTTGACAAGCCCTGTCGGCGCGCCCACGCCGCAGGCAGCCTGCCCACCGCTTGCTACGCCGGAGTTTGCACCCGCCGGCAATTCGGGGGAGCAAGCTGCCGCGTTTGGGAACCTCACGGTCCCGACGGTCCCGACGAGCCGGTGGGGATCGCCTCCAGCTCCACCACCTCGACGCCCTCCGGCGCGACGAAGCGGAACGTGCCCGGGTCCGGCGCGACGCCGGTCTCCAGCTCGGAGAGCGCCACCTCGGTGACGTTGCCGAGCAGGTCGTCGATGCGCGTGTGCGACAGGTCGCCGGTCTCCGGGTTCACGACCACCCGCAGCCGCTCGAAGGAGGCGGGCTCCCGCGGTACCAGCTCGAGCTCGGCGCGCTCCGCCTCGCACGACACCAGCGAGATCGCGAAGTCGCGGCGCAGGTCGCCCTCGCCCAGCAGGAAGCTCACCGCCGCGCCGGACAGGAGGCCCTCGCCGACCGGCAGGCGCTGCGCCTCGCCGAAGGCCGGGTCGTACATCCACAGCGATTCCCCGTCGGAGACGACCAGGCTCGGCTCCGGCTCCTCGTAGGTCCAGCGCATCCTGGCCGGCTTCTGCACCACCATGCGGCCCGCCGACACGACGGGCTCCGAGGCGGTTCCCGCCATGTGGGCGGGGCGCGTCGTCTGGACGAAGCGCGCGCGCAGGTCGCGCACCTTCTCGTAGCGCGCCTGGAGCGCGTCGACGGTGCGGTCCAGGCAGGCGGGCGCGGCCTGGGCCGCCGGCGTCTGCGCGGGCTCGCCGCCGGCGCTGGCGGCGACGGCCAGCACCAGGCCGAGCACCTGGGCCAGGAGGGGCAGGGGTCCCATGCCGGTTTCGACGGTGGCGCGCCCCGCTTTGTTCAAGGCTCGATCGGGGAGACGAAGACCTCGCGGGGCTTCGTACCGATCTGCGGGCCGACGACGCCCTCGTTCTCCATCTGCTCGACCATGCGCGCGGCGCGGTTGTAGCCCACCTTGAGCCGCCGCTGGACGTAGGAGATCGAGGCGTTGCGCGTCTCGGCGACGAGCGCGACCGCCTTGTCGTACATCTCGTCCACGTCCTCGTCCGGATCGCGCCCGCCGTCGCCCTCCTCGACCTCGATGCGCGTGAGCTCCTCGTCGAAGACGGGGCTTCCCTGCTCTGCCAGCGACCGCGTCAGCTCCGCCACCTCGTCCTCGGTGACGAAGGCGCCGTGCAGGCGCTGGAGCTTCGACGTGCCCGGCGGCAGGAACAGCATGTCGCCGGAGCCCAGCAGGTGGTCGGCGCCGTTCTGGTCGAGGATGGTGCGCGAGTCGGTGCGCGACGAGACCTGGAAGGAGACCCGCGCCGGGAAGTTCGCCTTGATGACGCCGGTGAGCACGTCCACCGACGGGCGCTGGGTGGCCAGCACCAGGTGGATGCCGGCGGCTCGGGCCATCTGGGCCAGACGCTGGAGCGATTCCTCCACGTCCTTCGCGCACACCACCATCAGGTCCGCCAGCTCGTCGATGATCACCACGATGTACGGGATCTTCTCGAACGGGACCTCGGCGCCCTCCTCCTCGCCCGGCTTCGGCTTCAGGCGGAAGGTGGTGTTGCCGTCGGCCAGCTCGCGCTCGCAGCGCTCGTTGAACTGCTGGATGCTGCGCACGCCGAGCGCCGCCATCATCTGGTAGCGCTCCTCCATCTTGCGCACGACGCCGGCCAGCGCCGCCGAGGCGCGCTTCGGGTTGGTGACGACGTCGGCCACCAGGTGGGGGATGCCGGCGTAGACCGAGAGCTCGAGCAGCTTCGGGTCGATCAGCAGCAGCTTCAGCTCGTCGGGGGTGCGCTGGCACAGGATCGAGCAGAGCAGCGCGTTCAGGAACACGCTCTTGCCGGTGCCGGTGGCGCCGGCCACCAGCAGGTGCGGCATCTTGGCGAGGTCGGCGTCGACCGGGTTGCCGAAGATGTCCTTGTCCAGGGCGACGGGCAGCAGCGAGTTGCTGGTGCGGAACTTCTCGCACTCGAGCAGGTCGCGCAGGTAGACGGTGTCGCGCTCCGCGTTGGCCACCTCGATGCCGACCACGCTCTTGCCCGGCAGCGGCGCGATGATGCGCACCGACAGCGCCCGCAGCGCCAGCGCCAGGTCGTCGGCCAGGCCGGTGATCTTGTTCACCTTGATGCCGCTGGCCGGCTCGAACTCGTACATGGTGATGACCGGTCCCGGGTGGACCGTCACCACGCTGCCGCCGACGCCGAAGTCGGCCAGCTTCTTCTCCAGGATCCGCGAGTTCATGATCAGGCTGTCGCGGTCGTAGGTGCGGGCGCCCTGGGGCGGCTGCTGGAAGATGTCGATGTCGGGCAGCCGGAACGGGCCCTTCGCGCGCCGGTCCTCGAAGCGGAAGGCCTCCTGCTGGCCGTCCCTGGGCCGCCGCTCGGCGTCGTGGTCGACGATCTGCGGATCGCCCTTGCGCGCGCGCCGCGTGCGCGGCGGCGGCTCGCCGGGCTTGATCTCGAGGGGCGTCTCCGGTCCCGCCGCGGGCGCCGGGGCCTCGTCCTCCTCGGGACCACGGGCGGCGGCGACCCGCGCGCGGCGTGCGCGCTGCTCGCGTCGCAC
>JBNLVK010000173.1:0-15980 GCA_050618055.1 Myxococcota bacterium | reverse complement strand
CGTCAGGATTCCCGGGCCTTCGCCACCGCGTCCTCGAAGGAGGCGCCCTCCCGCAGCATGCGCCGGTAGCCCATCAGCTGGCGCACCCGGTTCATGGCGAGGGCGCCGGTGAGCCGTCCGCCCCGGCCGAACAGCGCCACGAAGCGGCGCTCCTCGAGGGATCCGTGGACCACGACCTTCGCGTCGTCGGGCCGGATGCGGCCCGCCGCCTGGATCTTCAGCGCGTACTGATCGGACCACACGAAGGGGACCGGCGTGAAGGCGGGCGTCGCGTCGGCGCCGTTCAGCAGCCGACCCGCCGCCGCCTCGCTCATCTCGACCGCGTTGGTCCAGTGCTCGATGCGGACGTGCTCGCCGTAGCCTTCGTGGTACCAGCGCGCGACGTCGCCGGCGGCGACCACGCCGGGCGCCCGGGTGGCGCAGGTGGCGTCGCACACCACGCCGTCGTCGAGCTCCAGGCCCGAGCCCTCGAGCCAGCCGGTGGCGGGCACCGCGCCGATCCCCACCACCACCAGGTCGGCCTCCACCCGGCTGCCGTCGGTGAGCAGCAGGCTCTCGACGCGTCCCGATCCGTCGATCTTCTCGACGCCCACGCCGAGGCGCACGTCGACGCCCTCGTCGCGGTGGGCGTCGGCGCAGACGCCTCCGATGTCCGGGTCGAGCACGCGGGCCATGGGCGAGGGCAGCGCCTCGATCATGGTGACGTCGAGACCCGCCCGGCGGCACGACGCCGCCACCTCGGCGCCGATGAAGCCGGCACCGATCACCGCGACGCGCGGGCCGGCGGCCATCGCACGGCGGATCGCCAGGGCGTCGTCCAGGCTGCGCAGGGTGAACAGGCCCGGCACCGGCTGCGCGCCGGGCAGGGCACGCGCTGTCGCCCCGGTGGCGATCAGCACTCCGTCGTAGTCGAGGGTCTCGCCGCCCTCGAGCGTCAGCCGGCGCGCCGCCGGGTCGAGCGAGGCGGCGCGGGTGCCGAGGCGCAGGTCGAGGTCGAGAGCGTCGAAGGCCTCGGGCCTGGACAGCGCGATCTGCTCCGGCTCCCGGTCGCCGCGCAGGATCTCCTTCGAGAGCGGCGGGCGGTCGTAGGGGCGCGCGTCCTCCTCGCCCACCAGCACCAGCCGCCCGGCGTAGCCGAGGCGGCGCAGCGCCTCGGCGCCCCGCAGTCCGGCCAGCGAGGCTCCCACCACCACCAGCGTCTCCAGCTTCGCCACCGCCTCCTCCACACGCCTCCCTGTCCGAGGCGGGGGCCACACCATACCCGTTCGGCGAGCCGTCCCGAGGGGACGCCTGCAGCGATCCGACTGCAGTGCCAGGCGGCACCTGCAGCCGCAGGACTGCACCCGGTCCCCGGTGGGAACCCCTAACTAGCTGAAAATGCTGGAATCCCGGATCCGGCACGGCGCTTGCTCTCTACCCGGGCATGCCGAGCGTGGGAATCCGGATGCGAGCTGACCATAATGCTTCGGGCACCTTCTCCGACGCTGCCCCGGGAGGGACCGCCGACTTGCGCGACCGCTGGGACGACGCGATGGACGACGCAAGGGACGACGAGATGGACGAAGGGCTGGGGCCCTTCGCGGGGGGCCGCGGCCACCGGCGCCGCGAGCGCCGGCCCCGCCGGACGCTCAGCCCGGAGGAGCGGGCCTACCGGGAGGCCCGCCAGCGGGCCAACCAGAAGCTCGGCTTCATGTCCCACCTGATCGCCTACGGCTCGGTCTGCACCTTCCTGCTGGTGGTGGCCGGCTTCCGCGCCGCCTTCATCGTGGCGCTCGCCTGGGGCATCGGCGTCGCCAGCCACTACTTCGCCGCGCTGGTCGCCCCCGACCTGCGCCGGCGCTTCATCGACCGCGAGGTGCGCAGCGAGATCGAGCGCAGCGCGCCCCGCGAGCGGCGCCAGGTCGAGGACCGGCACGTCCGCTCGCTGGAGGAGCTGTCCGCCTCCATCGCCCACGAGATCCGCAACCCGATCACCGCGGCCAAGAGCCTGGTGCAGCAGATGGGGGAGGATCCGGCCTCGGGCGAGAACATCGACTACGCGAAGGTCGCCATCGAGGAGCTCGACCGGGTGGAGCGCTCGGTGGCCCACCTCCTGCGCTACGCGCGCGAGGAGGACGTGCAGATGAGCGAGGTGCGGCTGGCCGAGGTGGTCGAGTCGGCGCTCGAGACCTTCCGCGACCGCTTCGCCAGCTCGGGTGTACAGCTCCAGACCGACCTGGGCTCGGACCACGTGCTGCGCGCCGACCCGGAGAAGCTGCGCCGCGTGCTGATCAACCTGATCGGCAACGCCCTCGACGCCCTCGAGGGCGGCGCCGTGGCCTCGCCCCAGGTCGAGGTGCTGGTGGGCGAGAACCTGGCCGGCACCGAGTGCTGGGTGCGGGTGCGCGACAACGGTCCGGGCATCGATCCGGCCACGCTGAGCAAGATCTTCAGCCCCTTCTACACCTCGAAGGACCACGGCACGGGACTGGGCCTCGCGATCTCGAAGAAGGTGGTCGACGCCCACGGCGGGTCCATCGAGGCCAGCTCCCGGCCGGGCGCCGGTGCGGAGTTCACCATCACCATCCCGAAGCACGAGGACGAGGTGCCCGCATGACCGTCTCCACCCGATCGCGCAGCGCCTGGTGCCCCTTCCCCGACACCCCCGAAGCCCCCGAGGTCTCCATGGCCGAACACCCGAAGAAGCGAAGGCGGCACCGGCACCCCCGTCGCCGGAAGCGCCGCGAGGCCCGCCTCGCGGAAGACCAGGAGCTGCGCGACGAGCTGCTGCTCTCGCCGGAGGAGCGCGCGCTGGGTCGCGCCCGGCGCGCCGCCGAGGAGAGGACCGACTTCGCCCGCGACACCGTGAAGTTCGCGGTCGTCGGACTCGTCCTGCTGTTCTTCCTGCAGGGCTGGGGTCTGCTGATCCTGCTGTTCTGGGGATCGGGCTACCTGAGGCGGGCCTACCGGCGGCTGATCGAGCCGCGCATGCGCGAGCGCTTCCTGGAGGAGGAGGTGCAGAAGCAGGTCCACGCCCACATGTCGAACGAGCGCCGCGCGCTGGAGGGCGAGCACGCCCGCTCCATGCAGGACCTGTCCGCCTCCATCGCCCACGAGATCCGCAACCCGATCACGGCGGCCAAGAGCCTGGTGCAGCAGATGGAGGAGGAGCCGTCGGCGGCCGAGAACGTGGAGTACGCAAGGGTGGCGCTCGAGGAGCTGACGCGTGTCGAGCGCTCGGTCTCGCACCTGCTGCGCTTCGCCCGCGACGAGGAGATGCGCGTGGCGCCGGTCCGGCTGGCGGACGTCATCGACTCGGCACTCGAGACCTTCCGCGACCGCGTGGCGCGCAGCGGCATCGAGGTCACGCGCCGCATCGACAGCGAGGGCGCCATGCGCGGCGACGGCGAGAAGCTGCGCCGCGTGGTGATCAACCTGGTGGGCAACGCCATCGACGCACTGGACGAGAGCGGGACGCCTTCTCCCCGCGTCGACGTGCAGATGGGCGAGAACCTGGCGGGCACCGAGGTCTGGCTGCGCATCGCCGACAACGGTCCGGGCGTCGACGCCGAGGCGCTCGAGAAGATGTTCAGCCCCTTCTACACCTCGAAGGCGAACGGCACCGGTCTGGGCCTTCCCATCTGCAAGAAGCTGGTGGAGGCCCACGGCGGGACGCTCGAGGTGAACCCGCAGGCGTCGTCGGGCGCCGAGTTCCTGCTGTCCTTCCCCAAGTGGGCGGGACCGGAAGGGGAGACGCCGTGAAGGCCCGCATCCTGGTGGTGGAAGACGAGCGCGCCATCCAGCTCGCCCTGTCGGGCCTGCTGGGACGCGCCGGCTACGACGTGTCGCTGGCCGGCTCGGGCGAGGAGGCGCTGGCGACGCTGGAGGAGAACCCCTTCGACCTGGTGCTCACCGACCTGGCCCTGGGCCGCGGCGCCAGCGGCATGGACGTGCTCCACCGGGTGAAGGAGCTGCGACCCGAGACGGTGGTGGTGATGATCACCGCCCACGGCTCGGAGAAGATCGCGGTCGAGGCCATGAAGGGCGGCGCCGAGGACTACGTCCCCAAGCCCTTCGACAACGACGAGATCCGCCTGGTGGTGCAGCGCGCGCTGGACCGCACGCGGCTGGAGCGCGAGAACCGCATGCTGCTCGACCAGGTGCAGCACAGTTCGCCTTCGAGAACCTGATCGGCTCCGGCCCCGCCATGCAGCGCATCTTCGAGACGATCCAGAAGGTGGCCGAGACCGACCTGACCGTGCTGGTGCGCGGCGAGAGCGGGACCGGCAAGGAGCTGGTGGCCCAGGCGCTGCACAACCGCAGCTCCCGCAAGAGCCGCCCCTTCGTGGCGGTCAACTGTGCGGCGATCAGCCGCGAGCTGGTGGAGAGCGAGCTGTTCGGTCACGAGAAGGGCGCCTTCACCGGCGCCGACGCCCGCCGCCAGGGGAAGTTCGAGGCCGCCGAGGGCGGCACGATCTTCCTGGACGAGATCGGCGACATGGCGCCCGAGACCCAGGCCAAGGTGCTCCGCGTGCTCCAGGAGCGGTCCTTCGAGCGGGTGGGCGGCAACAAGCCCATCGACGTCGACGTGCGCGTCGTGGCGGCGACCCACCGCAACCTCCCGGAAGAGGTCGAGAAGGGCGACTTCCGCGAGGACCTCTACTACCGGCTGAAGGTGGTCGAGCTCGCGCTGCCGCCGCTGCGCGAGCGCAGCGAGGACGTGCCGGCCCTGGCGCAGCGCTTCCTCGAGCAGGTGAACGAGCGGCTCGGTCGCGACAAGCAGCGCATCTCCGAGCAGGCGCTGGCGCGGCTCGTGCAGCACGGCTGGCCCGGCAACGTCCGCGAGCTGCGCAACGTGGTCGAGCAGGCCTCGGTGCTGGCCAGCGGCGACGAGATCGAGGAGGGCGACCTGAACCTGGACGGCCGCGAGGTGGCCCGCGCGGCCGCGCCCACCGACCTGGAGTCGCTCCCCTTCTCCGAGGCCAAGAAGCGCACGGTCGAGAGCTTCGAGCGGAGCTTCCTGCTCCGCGCACTGCGCGCCCACGACGGGAACATCTCTCGCACCGCCGAATCCATCGGAATGGTGCGGCAGAGCCTGCAACAGAAGATCCGCGAGCTCGGTCTCCGATCGGAAGACTGGACCAACGGGACTTCATAGGGAGGAACGAGCATGATGAACGAACGACCGCGAGGACTCTTCGCACGCTTCAGCCACCTGGTCCGGGGGATGTTCGGCGTCTGGCTGCGCCGGACCGAGCGCCAGAACCCGGCGGCCGTCTACGAGCAGGCCATCAGCGAGCGCACGCGGCAGTACCGCGAGCTGAAGGAGGCCGTCGCCGGCATCCTCTACATGCGCAACAAGCTCGAAGCCGAGATCAACGAGCGCCGCGTCGAGATCGCCCGACTGCACGACGACATCCGCGCCGCCATCCGCCGCGGCCAGGACGAGCTGTCGCTGGGCCTGATCGAGAACAAGCAGACGCTGATGGACGACCTGGACCGCGCCGAGCGCGAGCTCCAGGGCGTGCGCCAGGAGGCGGAGGAGGCGAAGGCCAACCTGGTGCGATTCCGCGAGGAGATCCGCAGCCTGACCCGCGAGAAGGGGCGCATGCTGGCGACGCTGGCCAACGCCAACGCGCGCCGGCGGCTGACCGAGGCCATCGACGGGCTGTCCGTCGACGCCGACATGAAGGCGCTGGAGAGCGTGCGCGACCACGTGGCGCGCATGGCCACCGAGCGCCAGCTCGATCGCGAGATCGGCGGCGACGACGACACCAGGCGCCGGCTGCGGGCGATCCGCGACGACGTGCGCCACGAGGCGGCGCGCCGCGAGCTCGAGGAGCTGAAGCAGAGCCTGCGTCCGCGCGTGGCCGAGCAGGCGGAGAGCGTCGTTCCGGTGCCCGCGCCGGAGGCGGTACCCGTCGCCACGAGCTGACTCGAGTCCAACGGGATCGGAAGGGGGCAGTCCCGCTTGCGGGCTGCCCTCGTCGTTCCGGGACCGCGCCGCTAGGCTCCGCGCCGGATGCGGGTGATGTTCCAGTCCCGTCGCGACCTGTTCACCGTGCGCGGCGGCGACAGCGTGATCGTGGAGAAGACGCTCGAGGCGCTCGGCCGGCTCGGGGTCGACGGTGTCTTCGAGGCGGATCCGGAGCCGGACCTGTCGGGCTTCGACCTGGTGCACCTGTTCAACCTGGTGCACGGCGACGCCTACTGGCGCGCGAAGAACGCCCGTCGACAGGGAAGGCCGCTCGCGGTCACCACGATCTACTGGAACCAGGACGAGCTGCTGCGTCCCCGGTCGCCCGAGCGGAGCGACTACGTGGAGCCGGCCAAACGCCGCTGGCGCCGCCGGGGCTGGGCCGTCGCCGAACGCCTCCACCTGTTCTCGCCCGCCGACGCCCGTCGCCGCCGGGAGAAGGCCCTGGGCTATGCCCTGGGCGCGTACGGAATGGCCCGCGAGGTCGTGGGGATGGCCGACGTGCTGCTCCCCGGCTCGCCGTCCGAGCGCGGCGTCCTGCACGCCGCGTTTCCCGAAGCCCGCGGGAAGCCCACCGAGATCGCGCCCTACGGTGTCGACCCGCGACGGTTCGGCTCACCGGTGCCCGACGACGCGAACCGCTTCCTGCGCGAGCACGGCGTGCGCGACTTCCTGCTCTGCGTCGGGCGGGTCGAGCCGCGCAAGAACCAGGCGCGTCTGCTGGAGGCGGCGGGCGAGCTGGGGCTCCCGGTCGTGCTGGTCGGCCGCGCCACCGACCCGGCCTACGCGGCGGCGGTGCGCGGACGCCTGTCGCCGCGCGACCTGTGGGTCGAGGCCTGGCCGCACGACGCCATGCGCGACGTCTACTCGCTGGCGCGCCTGCACGTGCTGCCGAGCTTCAACGAGACCCCGGGCCTGGTGAACCTCGAGGCGGGCGCCCTCGGCGTGCCGCTGGTGGTCGGGGGCGGCGGCTCCGAGCGCGACTACCTGGGCGAGCACGCCGTCTACTGCGATCCGCGGAGCACGGCCGACATCCGCCGCGCCTGCCGGGAGGCGCTGGCGCGGCCGCGTCCGGCCGGGGCGCTGGCCGCCCACGTGCGCGGCCGCTTCACCTGGGAGCACGGCGCCGACCGCGTCCTCGCCGCCTACCGGCGAATCCTCGCGCCGTCAGCGCGATCGCAGCCGCCGCCGCCCACACGGCTGCGGCCGGCAGAGCCGGCACCGCGGCGGACCGGGTGAGCCGCAGCACCACGCCGTTCGCGCCGCTCACGTAGAGCTCGACCGCCTCGTCCTCGCCCCAGGCGAACTCGTTGCCCGGCGTCATCTGCGCGCCGCCCGGGTCGACCCGCACCAGCGTCAGCGCACCGCCGGCCGGGTCCATCGCCATCAGCGCGCCGGCCACCAGGTCGTTGAACAGGTAGAGGCCCTGCATGCCCACGAGGTCGCTGCCGCGGTAGACGAAGCCGCCGATCACCGATCCGAAGCCGACGGTCGTGGTGTTGTGGTCGTACTCGGCCAGGGGCGGCGTGTACTGGGGGTCGGGAGCCGGGTCGACGGTGGCCTCGCCGGTCGCCGGGTTCCACAGGAAGCTCCCTTCCTTCGCGTCCCAGGCGTAGTCCTCGTCCACCCCGATGCGGTAGATCTGCTCGATGGTGAGGTCGCCGTTGCTGCCGGTGTAGAGGTCGCCGGTCTCCCGGTCCTTCGAGATGCGCCACGGGTTGCGCAGCCCCCAGGCGTAGATCTCCGGCACGTTGCCGCCGGCGCCCGACGCGAACGGGTTGCCGGGGGGGATCGCGTAGCGACCGTTGCTGCCGATCTGGTCGACGTCGATGCGCAGGATGGCGCCGTAGGGGTTGGTCGTGTCCGGTCCGTTGGTGTTGTAGTGGGTGGGGCTGCCGGAGCGGGTGGCGCCGCCGTCGCCCACGGCGATGTAGAGGAAGCCGTCGTCGCCGAACACCAGGTCGTTCACGTTGTGGACGCGGTGCGGCTGGTGGATGCGCAGCAGCTCGCGCCGCGTCGACGGGTCGACCTGGTCCGGGTTTCCGGCGAACGTCTCGTACTCGACCAGCACGTTGTGGAAGGCGGAGACGTGGTCGGTCTGGGGCGGGAAGTAGTGGGGCGTGGCGCTGCCGGGCAGGGCCTCGCCGGTGATCACGTAGAGCCGCCGGTTGGTCGCGAAGTCGGGGTGGAAGGCCAGGCCCGACATGGCGCGGTCGGCGGGCTCCGCCGGCGCGTCCAGGAAGGGCGTGGGGAGCACGCTCCCGCCGTCCAGGATGCGGATCACCCCGTCCGGCGACACCAGGAACAGTCGCCCGCTGTCGTCGCCCGCGTGGGTCATCTCGATGACCACCGACGGCGACACGTCGGCCACCGGCTCGAGGCGCACCCGGTGGCGTCCGAGCGGGACGTCCGGGAGCAGGTCGTTGCCGCTGCCGACGGCGCCGGCGGCGGCGGCGACCAGCAGGCTCAGGGCGAAGACGGCGCGGGTGACCGACGGCATGCCGGCAGCCTACCGCGTTACACTGCCGGCGGTGACCGCCCATCCGAAGACGCGCTTCGCGAAGAACGGCGACGTCAACATCGCCTACCAGGTGGTGGGCGAGGGCGACTTCGACCTGGTCTACGTGCCCGGCTGGGTCTCCCATGTCGAAGAGGTGTGGCGCGAGCCGCGCTTCGCGGCCGGCCTGAAGCGGCTGGCCTCCTTCAGCCGCCTGGTGCTGATCGACCGCAGCGGCACCGGCATGTCGGATCCGGTGGTCCACCTGCCGACCCTGGAGGAGCGCTCCGAGGAGGTGCGCGCGGTGATGGACGCGGCCGGGGTCGAGCGCGCGTCGCTGCTGGGCGTGTCGGAGGGCGGTCCGATGTGCGCGTTCTTCGCCGCCACCTACCCGGAGCGCACCCGCTCGCTGGTGCTGCTGAACACCTACGCCCTGATGCGCCGCACCGAGGACACGCCCTGGGGAATGCCCGAAGAGGCCAGCCGGAAGTTCATCGAGGACGTCGAGGAGCACTGGGGCGACGGCATGTCGGCGAAGCTGTTCGCGCCGAGCCTGGCCGACGACCAGGCCTTCATCGAGAGCTGGGGAAGAATGGAGCGCTATTCCGTGAGCCGCGGTGTCGCGCGGCGCCTGCTCGACATGGCCGGTCAGCTCGACGTGCGCGACGTGCTCTCCACCATCCAGGTGCCCACCCTGGTGCTCCACCGCACCGGCGACCTGGCCACGCCGGTGGCGGGCGGTCGCTACCTGGCCGAGAAGATTCCGACGGCGCAGATGGTCGAGGTGGAGGGACAGGACCACTTCCCCTTCGTGGGAGACGTGGAGCCCCTCTTCCGCGAGGTGGAGCGCTTCCTCACCGGGTCGAGCGCCGCCGTCGAGCCGGACCGGGTGCTGGCGACGGTGCTGTTCACCGACATCGTCGACTCGACCCGGCGCATCGCGGAGCTGGGCGACCGCGCCTGGGGCGAGACGCTCGAGCGCTTCTACGCGCTGGTGCGCGACGAGGTGGGGCACTTCCGCGGCAACGAGGTCGACACCGCCGGCGACGGCTACCTGGCCACCTTCGACGGTCCGGCCCGGGCGATCCGCTGCGCGCAGGCGGTGCGCGAGGGCGTGAAGGGGCTGGGGCTGGCGGTCCGCCAGGGCCTGCACACCGGCGAGTGCGAGGTGATCGGCGGCAAGCTGGGCGGCCTGTCGGTGCACATCGGCGCGCGGGTCGCCGGCAAGGCGGAGCCGGGCGAGATCCTGGTGTCGCGCACCGTCAAGGACCTGGTGGTCGGCTCGAGCCTCCGGTTCACCCCGCGCGGCGACCGCCACGAGCTGAAGGGCGTCCCCGGTGAGTGGCAGCTCTACGCCGCCGAGTGAGATCCGGCCGGCGCGCCCCGACGAGGCGGAGCGGCTGTCGCGCCTCGCCTGGCGCTCGAAGGCCCACTGGCGCTACGACGAGGCGCAGATGGCGGTCTTCCGCCGCGAGCTGACGCTCACGCCCGACGCGCTGGGCGAGGTCGACGCGTACGTGATCGACCTGGACGGCGAGCCGGCGGCCTTCTACACGCTGCGGCCGGTCGAGCAGGGCGTCGAGCTCGAGCACCTCTTCGTGGAGCCCCACGCGCTGCGGCGCGGCCTGGGGCGCCGGCTGTGGGAGCACGCCGTCGAGCGGGCCCGCGAAGCCGGCCACCGCGCCATCTGGATCCAGAGCGATCCCAACGCCGAGGGCTTCTACCGGGCGGTCGGGGCCCGCAAGGAGCGCGACGTCCCCACCAGCATCCCCGGGCGCACCCTTCCGCTGATGCGCCGGATCCTCTAGGGTGACGCCATGCGGATCACCGCGGCGGTCATCATGCGCAACGAGGCGGTGCTGATCGCGTCGAAGCTGGCCCTGTGCGCCAGCTGGGCCGACGAGATCATCGTCATCGACCAGCGCTCCGAGGACGGCTCGCCGTTCCTGGCCCGCGAAGCGCTGCGGCTCATGCAGATCGACCACCGGATCGAGCCCATGAAGGGCGACGTGCTGGGCAAGGAGTTCTCCTACCCCCACGCCTTCGATCTGGCCACCGGCGACTGGGTCGTCTACACCGACGTCGACGAGGTGCTGGTGGCGCCCGCCGGCCTGCGCGAGGCGCTGGCGAAGGTCCCGGCGGACAACTGCGCCCCCGGCATCCACCGCTGGCACGGCATCGCCAACGGCGACCGGTACTTCAAGGTCGAGGAGTTCGATCACAAGCGCTTCCGCTTCCTGCGCAAGCCGGGGGCGGTGGTGTTCCGGCCCGACACCGACAAGTACAAGGACGTGCTGCACAAGCGCGAGCCCATCGAGCCCCAGGCCGAGCACCCGAAGTACGACATCCCGGTGGAGGACGCCTTCCTGATGGAGTTCAAGGCGCCCTACCAGCACTACGCCGACCAGCTCTTCTACGACGCCGTCGGCAGCCTGAACGACCGCAAGGCCTGCGAGGCCGAGTTCAGCCCCGCCGACCTCCAGCTCGGCCGCCAGATGTACGAGGCCGCCCACTCCGCCAACGCCCCCCGCACGAAGTGGTGGCACAAGTGGTTCTGAGCAAGCCCGGCGTAGCCGGGCGCGCAGCGAGCCGAAGGCGAGCGAAGTCGGAAAGGGGCAGCCCAGCGGAGCGGGGCACGAGACCCGGTTCGCTGCCTACACGTTGAAACGGAAGTTCACCACGTCGCCGTCCTGGACGACGTAGTCCTTGCCTTCCACGCGCAGCACGCCGGCGTCGCGGCACTTGGCCTCGCTGCCGTGCTCGACCAGGGCTTCCCAGGGGATCACCTCGGCGCGGATGAAGCCGCGCTCGATGTCCGAGTGGATCTTGCCGGCCGCCTTCGGCGCCGGCGTGCCGCGGCCCACCGGCCAGGCGCGGCACTCGTCGGGTCCGGCGGTGAGCATGGAGATCAGGTCGATCAGGTCGAAGGCGGCGCGCACGAAGCGGTCGCGAGCCGGCTCGGCCAGGCCCAGCGACTCGATGAACTCCTGCTGCTCGCCGGCGTCGAGCTGGGCGATCTCCATCTCGACGGCGGCCGACAGCACCACCAGTCCCAGGCCGCGCTCCTCGGCGGCGGCGGCCACGTCGGCCGGCGGCGGCTCGGCCACCGCGTCCTCGGCCACGTTCAGCACCAGCAGCAGCGGCTTGCCCGACAGCAGCGCGTAGCCCGACAGCGCCTTCTGCTCGTCGTCGGAGAGCTCCAGGTCGCGCACGCACTTCGCGTCCTCGAGCCAGGCCTGTACCCGCTCGAGCAGCGCCAGCTCGTTCGCGTCGCTGCGATCCTTGCGCAGGCGCGCCACCCGCTGCTCCACCACCTCCAGGTCGGCCAGGATCGTCTCGGTCTCCAGGCCCGCCAGCTCGGCGCCCGGATCGCCCGGCTCGCCGGCGTCGTTCGGGAAGGCGCGAAGCACCTGGCAGAGCGCGTCGACGCTGCGCATGGCGTTCAGCGCCTTGCGGTCGATGCCCTCGGCGGGGGCCGCGCCCAGGTCGCTGAAGGTGATCTCGGCGTAGGTCGTCTTCTTCGGCGAGTACAGCGCGGCCAGCGCGTCGACGCGGGCGTCGGGCACCTTCACCGTGCCCAGGTTCGCCTTGTCGCTCTTCGCGTAGCCGGTGTCGACGGCCATGCCGGTGAGCGCGCCGAAGACGGTGCTCTTGCCGCTTCCCGGGTATCCGACCAGTCCGATCTTCACGGCTCCCTCAGTCCGTCGTCGACCAGGTGCTGCACCATGCCGAAGTGCTGGAGCGACCAGGCCGCACCCTCCGGACCCACGCCGCGGGCGTGCACCACCGAGAACGCCGCCAGCTCGCTCTCGAAGCGCAGCCACTCCCAGGGCACGGGCGCCACGTCGAGCAGGTGGGCCAGCGCCACCGCGTTGGTGCCGCCGTGGGCGACGATGGCGACGTGGGGCGCCTCGCCGGTCCAGGTCCAGGTGGTGAACTCGCCGTCGCGCCGCGCCGTCATGCCGTGGCGGGCCAGCACGTCGCGCAGGGCCTCGGTGACCCGCCCGTGGAACTCGTGGAAGGTCTCGGCGCCGGGCCAGCCTTCCCAGTGCTCCTCCAGCGGACGCTGGGTGCCCTCCACGAAGTAGCGGTCCACGTCTTCCTGGGAGAGTCCGTCGACCGCCACGCTGATCTCGGCCAGGCCGTCGATCGTCACCGGCGAAAGCCCCGTGGCCTCGGCCAGCGGCGCCGCCGTCTCCTGGGCCCGGCGGTAGGGGCTCACGTAGATGGCCTGGAGCGGCCGGTAGGCCAGGCGGCGGGCGGCCGCCCGTGCCTGCGCCCGACCGAACGGGGTGAGCCCCGGATCGTTCACCGACGCGCCGCCGCCCGGCGTCCAGTCGGGCTCGCCGTGACGCAGCAGCACCAGCTTCGGGTGCTGCTCGGCGCGCACCCGCGTCTCGCGCAGCGAGGCGCCCGTCGGAGTGGGAGTGGGCGGGGCGGGAGGCATGGGACCGGGAGGGTGACGGAAGCCGCGCGGCTTGCAAGCGGGCCTAGGCAGAAAGCGGGGCGCGACCGACGCCGGGCCAGACGCGCAGCGCACCGAGCGCCGCGCGGACGGCGATCCACAGCCCGGTGATCCACCAGATGGCGGCCAGCGACGCCCGGTCGGCGAGCTCGCTGCCGAACAGCAGCGCCACGCCGACGCCCGAGGCCAGGAACATGCCGTTGCGCAGGTAGCGGTAGTCGCGGGTTCCCCAGTGGATGCCGTCGGTGACGAAGGAGACGGCGTTCAGCGGCTGAGCCACGGCGGTGATCCACCAGGCGCTGGCGAACAGCAGCCGCGCCTCGTCGGGCACGAACAGGCGGGCCACCGCGTCCTGGAAGGCGAGCATCGCCACGGTCAGGACCGCGCCGGTGCCGAGCCCCCAGACGGCGGCGACCCCGGCGGCGCGCCGCGCCTCCTCGCGCATCCGCGCGCCCAGGAAGCTGCCGACCAGCGACTGGGCCGAGGCGGCGAAAGCGTCGAGGGCCAGCGCCGTCAGCAGCCAGACCTGGCGGATCGCCTGGTGCGCCGCACCCGCGTCCGGACCCAGCAGCGTCGCGGCGCGGGTGCCCAGGCTGATGAAGAGCACCAGCAGGCCGGTGCGCAGCAGGAGGTCGCGCCCGACCACCAGCAGCGTCCCCACCCGCCCGGCCTCGATGCGCGTGGGCCAGCCGACGCGGCGTCCCACCGCCAGCACGCCCAGCGCCACGCCCACCCACTGGGCCGCCACGGTCGCCCAGGCGGCGCCGGCGATGCCCAGCTTCGGGAAGGGTCCCCAGCCCGGGATCAGCACGGCGTCGAGTCCGGCGTTCAGCAGGTTGATGCCCGCCGCGATCCACAGCGGCGCGCGCATGTCGTGGCGTCCGCGCAGCACGCCGAAGGCCGCCATCATGGCCAGCAGCGCGGGGGCTCCCAGCAGCCGGATGCGCAGGTAGACGAGCGCGCCGTCCAGCACCGGACCCTCGGCGCCCATGAAGCGCGACAGCGGCTCGAGCACGGGCCAGAGCAGCAGGCCCAGCAGCAGGCCGAGCCCGCCGGCCAGCGCCAGCGCCGTCCCCGCCACCTCGCGTGCCGCGTCCCGGTCGCGGGCGCCCCAGGCGTGGGCCACCTCGGTCTGGGTGCCGACGCCCAGGAAGTTGAACACCCAGAGCAGGCTCGACAGCAGCACCGTGCCGACGCCCAGCGCCGCCAGCGGCGCCGGACCCAGCCGCGCCACGAAGGCCGTGTCGACCAGCCCGGTCAGCGGCTCGGCCACCAGCGACAGCATGACCGGCACCGACAGCGCCACCAGCGTGCGGTGCGGCCGGGTGAGGAAGGGATGCTGGCGCGGGTCGGACCCGGGGCCGTCCACGCGCCGGCTCAGCCGAGCTGCACGGCGTGGGCGCTCTCCACGTGCCGGTAGCGATCGGGCGTGCAGGTCAGCACCACGATCTGGCAGTGGGGTGCGGCCGCGCCGAGCGCCCGGCCGATGCGCGCCAGCCGCTGCGGATCGCTGTGCCCCAGCGCGTCGTCGATCACCAGCGGCGCGCCGCCGTCGCTGGCCACCAGCGTGGCGACCGCCAGCCGCGCCAGCAGCGCGATCTGCTCGCGCGCGCCGGCCGAGAGCTGGTCGAAGCGCAGGCTCGTTCCGTGCAGGATGCGCCGCGCCACGCGCAGCTCGTCGTCCAGCTCCACCGCGAAGCCGTCGTCGAAGACCAGCGCGCCCAGCTCCTCGATGCGTCGCACCAGCGGCTCGGCGTAGCCGTCGCGGGTGGCGTCGCGCTCGGCGCGCAGCGTCTCGAGCAGACGCTTCGCGGCGGCGGCGCGGCGCGCCAGGCTGCGCGCGTGGCGCTCGGCCCGATCCGCCTCGGCGCGCGCCGTCTCCACGTGCTCGTAGAGGCCGGCCTCGCCGCGCACCTGGAGCCGGGCCGCCACCTCCGTCGCCTCGTCGTGCACCCGGGCCAGCTCGCGGGCGCGCTGCTCGCGCTGGTGCCGGGCGCGCGAGAGGCGCGCCTCGGTCCCCTCCGGATCGAGGGCGGCCAGCGCCTCCGACGCGTCGGAGGCGGTCTTCTCGAACTGCCGCGCGCGCGCCGAACGCAGCTCCTGCTCCTCGCGCAGCGAATCGTCGCTGGCCTCTGCGCGCGCCGCGGCCAGCCGCTCGTCCAGGTCGCCGAAGCTCCGCTGGGCCAGCTCGAGCCGCACCGCCGTCTCGCGGTGCTGCTCGGACAGCTGGCGGTGGCGGCCCACCAGCGCGTCCCGTCGCCGGCCGGCGTCGTCGAAGTCGGCGCGCGCGCGCTCGTGGGCCTGCTCGCTCTCGTCGAGCAGCGCCTGGGCCGCGTCGGTGTCGGGCGGCGCGGGGAACAGGTCGGCGCGCTCGGCCTCGAGCGTGTCGCGGCGCGCCTCGAGCGCGGCCACGCGCGCGTCGAGGCCGTCCGGGGTCTCGTCGCCCAGGGCGTCGCGCAGCAGCTGCTCGTGCTCCGCCAGACGTCGCTCCGCCTCTTCGCGCGCCGCGAAGGTGCGCACCGCGTCGGCGTGGTCGTCGACGCCCCAGGCGGCGCAGCACTCGCGGAAGCGGGTCTTCGCCTGCTCCAGCACCTTCACGCGCTCGGCCGCGCCGGCGCCGGCCACCAGCGTCAGGTCGGCGACGCCGGGCAGCGACAGCAGCAGCGACTCGGCCACCCGGTGCTCGACGGTCTCGCCGGCCTCGAGGGTGACGCCGCGTCCGTCGAGGGTGGCCTGGAGCGGCACCTGGGGCGTCAGCTGGAGCAGCGGCCCCTCGGTTTCGACGCGCGTGCGCGCCCGGTCGACCGCCCGCTCCGCCTGCTGCACCGCGCGCACCGCGGCCTCGTCCAGCGGGTTCGCGCGCAGCTTCTCGCGCACCTCGTCCACCGCCCGCGACGCCGCCTGCACCTGCTCGCGGCGGCGCTTCCACTGGGCCAGGTCCTGGCGGGTGCGCTGGAGCTCCAGGTCGCCGCGCAGCGACGCCACGCGCCGGCTCGCCTCCTCCAGCGCCTCGCGCGCGTCGCGGAAGGCGCTCTCGGCGTGCTCCAGCTCGGCGCGCGCGC
>JBNLVK010000172.1:0-80726 GCA_050618055.1 Myxococcota bacterium | reverse complement strand
CGTGTGCTCTTCCGATCTGCCGTCACCGAGTTTCAGGCGGCCAACGACCTGGTCGCTGATGGTGAAGCCGGACACGACACCGTCCAGGCGATCGGGTTGAAATATGTGCTCGGGCCAAAGCCCGCGAGTTGAGAGCAACGGAGAGGCGGTACGAGGAACGCTGAGATGCACAACCAAGCTGGTCCGTATGATGGGGGCTATACCGCTTACGTCGAACGCACGCAGGAGTTCCCTCCGATCTACCGGAACGAGGCTACCTGCCGTTTCCAAGAGTCCACTGCCGGGCGGGGAGCCGCGTGTAGATGCCACTTCCGGATGTGCCGTTCGGCGATGAAGCGGGCTAGACGGCTCAGACCTCGGGCAGCCGAGTTCTCGCCAACTGGTCGCCGGCGATCTCGCGCCTCACCAAGGCACTGAAATCGCTAGGACTTCTCCCTCCCCCCCCGTTTCGAGTCCTGGAGGGCCCACCGCCTTTCCGTGGCGACATCACCCGCTCGCTTCGCGGAATACCCTGTAGCGTTCCTCCAGGAACGCCATGCCGGGTCTATCCGCATCACGTCTGGGCACGAAGATCGGTCGCTCGTGAAACCCTTGGAGACCGTGGGTCAACATCGGCCCATCCTCCTCGTCGAGGATGTCCTGCCTCACCTGGACGACCAGATCCGGGCGAATTCCGATGAAGTTCTGGTCGAAGGCCGCGTGGTGCAGCTTGCAGAGCGCCAGACCGTTCTGAACGACGGGGGCTCCGAGCGGGTCGGTGTCCGGGACGATGTGCGCCGCATCGAGAAGCTGCTCGTGTCGCAGCCGGCACAGAGCACAGCGTTCCTGGTAGGCGCGGAGCACTCGTGCGCGGAAGGAGCGTTGGTGCAGGCGGCGTCTCGTGGTGACGGTGATGTACTCGCGTCGGGCCTCGATGGCTGCTTCGGAGACGATCGGGAGGTCCTCGCTCATGAACTGCACGTCGTCGAAGCTCACGCTGAAGCGGAGGGCCGCCGGCTCGTCTGCCACGATGTACACGGGCCACGTCGCCAGGTACTCGGCCCGGAGGATGCCGGCGAAGTAGATCAAGGGGCGCCTCTCCTCCATCGCGCGCCGCAGTCCGACGTTCTGATGGTGCATGGGGTCGGTGCCGCGGTAGCGGTAGAGCAGCAGCGAGCCGTCCTGCGAGAACCCGTCGTCGTAGGGCGCGTCGCGCCCGGGTTCGACCGGCGCGGTCGTGATCGACAGGGGAAGCTCCGGCAGGACCGCCGGCTTGAAGATGCCCTGGACTCCCTTGAGTCGAACCTGCTGCCCCTGGAAGACGAAACCCTTCCGCAGGACGCCGGCCGGGAGCACGTCGCCGTGGACCCGAACGAGCTCGCGCAGGTGCTCGAACGCGGCGAGCCGCACCTGCATGTCGAGGTCGGCCGCGTGGAGCATGGGGCGATCCTATCAATGGGTGGTGCTCGGTCCGATCCCCCGAGGAGTCGTCCCTGGGGAATCCGACGGTCCAAATTAAAAGATCACGGCCGAAAGCTTAATAGCGTCTTGGCCTATTCAACCTTCCCCGGCGGCGAGGCATGCGTCAGTCCAGTACCGCGACGAGCACGCCGATGACCTCGAGATCAACGGCGGCCTCCTCTTCGAACACGATCTCCCTATAGCCCTCGATACTCGACTCCGGCGTCAGGACGATGCGTTCGTGTCTCCAGCTCCCATCGTCCAGCTCGATACGTGTGCTCTCGTAGCGCTTGACCGTGAGTTGCCCGCCCAGGTCCGCGTCCTGGATGTCGCGGTGCTGGACGACCACGACCTTGCCGTTCCGCGTGCCGCCGGGGTCGCTGCGGAAGAGGCACCAGGCCCCGTTCGGGATCCGGCGGTTCATGGACTCGCCCACCACCTGGGCCACGAACATCCCTTCTCGCACCGCGAAGTCGTCGGGGAGGCGGACCCAATCGGTCTCGGTGACTGCCTGTAGGTCCGAGAAGCCGCCTGCGGCGATTCGGAAATCCACCACTGGCACGGCGTTCACGTAGGGCTCGACCTCAGAGGTGTCGACCAGCTCCAGGTGCAGGCCGTCGTACCGGTCCTTGGGCTCCGGGACCGTCGTCGTGGCCCCGGAGGCGAAGGCGCGGAAGTACTCGAGCGTCTCGGGGTCCGTGCAGTAGACGAAGCACCCCTTCTGCCCGCGTGTCATGAGGGTTCGATAGGTGTTCTTGATGACCCGGTCCGCGACTCGCTCAGCCTCGGCCGCGTCCTGCCTGGCAAGCTTCTTCAGTCCGTGCACCGACTTGTCGCGCCGAGCCCGCTGCGATGCGTCGGTCACCACCTCTCCGTCGCGGACCACGAGGTCGTCGCCGATGATGACACCCACGTAGTCGAGCTCCAGGCCCTGGCAGGTGTGGATGCAGCCCACCTCGTTCACCGATTCGGGCATCATGATCCAGAGGTTGCCGTCGGTGTCCAGGTTCCAGCGCATGCGGAAGTCGGTCCCAGGGAACTCGATGTCGAAGGCGGAAGGGTCCTTCTTGCTCTTCCAGTCCCAGCAGTAGCCTGCGACCAGGCGCGCCTTGTTCGTGTCTTGATTCCGCTCCAAAACGAGATCGCGCAGCTCCGAAGGCGAATCGCAGACCCGGAACTCGTAGTCCAGACCTCCCAGATCGGTGTTCGCGGTCTCCCGGATCTGGAGGGCGTGATCGATCCATCCGAGGTAGCCGTCGGAGCCGTTGCACCGGAACTGTGAGGCCAGCTCGAGCTCCGTGACCTCCGCTCCCAGCTCCTCGGCCCACTCACGAATCTGCTTCTTCGTTCCGATGTCCTTGATCGTGACGCGCTGATCTTCGTCGATGAAGAACACCGTGGTCCGAGCCGCGTCGATGAGCTCCATGACCTGGTTCGAGCCGAGGTTTCCGTAGAACCCGCTCTTCTCGTTCAGCCGGTGTGCCTCGTCCACGATCAACGCATCGAAGGTGTCGCTCTCGACGTCCATGAAGGCCCCGGAGCCGCGGAAGAGGTTGCTGATCCTCGTCCTGGTGAAAGTGCCGGAGAGCTTGGCCTGGTAGACGTCGCGTGGCGCGGCGTTGCGCGAGACGTACTGGGTGAGGAGCCCGCGGGCCGTGAGTTCGACCAGGAGCTGGATGGCGACCACCGACTTCCCGGTCCCTGGGCCTCCCTCGACGATGAGCACACGCTTGCGATCTGCCTTCCCCTCGTCCACCAGGGACAGAGCCGTCTCGAAGACCAGCTTCTGCTCGTCGATCAGCCGGAACTCCTCGTTGCCTTCCAGCATCGAGACGAGCACGTCCGCTAGCGCCTTGGAGGGCCGGATCCTCCCTCGATCGATGCGGAAGATCAGGTCGCGCTCGTCCCCGTGCTTGACGTAGCGCTTGATGAATTCCTGAAGGCGCTCGGCGTCGCTCCGCAGGAAGGCGGGGGCTCGCTCCAGGTGCTTGGCGTAGAACGGATCGAGGACCGTGTCAGGTGTCGTGCAGTTGTGGAGATAGGCACACGGGCGCAGGTCGATGTCCTCGGTCTGGACGGTCTCGCTGAAGTCCCTGAGCAGCGCGGCATAGTTCCAGGCCTGGTAGGAAGGGTGGTTGGTCTCGCGTTTCCCTCCCCCGAGGAACGTCGAGACGATGGCGTCCTTCGACGTCTTCTCGACGATCTCCCATTGCTTCAGCTCTACGATGACGGCCGTATCGCGCCGCTCGGCATCCTGGCCGGAAACGATCACGTCGATCCGCATCGAGGTGAGCGGGATCTTGTACTCCAGGCTGACCTGGGCATCGTCCGGGATGTCGTCGTCGTCCAGGACGTTTCTCATGTAGAGCAGCGAGTTCTGCCAGGACCGCTCTTCGCTCGCTCCGACCCTCTGGCCGACCTTCTCCCGTAGCAGCTTGGAGATCCGGTTCGAGACCCGGTTCGCCGCGACGTCGGCCTGGAAGCGGCTCTTGGGCTCGGAGTAGACGATCATTCGTCGAGGCTTCTCGGCGGCCGGACGGCGCTGCCGCGGACCTCCCCCGCCGGGTAGTGGGCCCGGTTCTTCTCGATCTTCGAATCGACGGACGCGACCAGATCGATCCCGAGCTTGTCCGCCAGGGTCATCAGGTAGATCTGGACGTCCGCAATCTCCTCGGCGACCTGGGCACGCTCGTCGAGGCCCAGCTCGCGCGATTCGGCTTCCGTGATCCACTGGAAGTGCTCGAGAAGCTCTGCGGCTTCGACCGAGAGCGCCATCGCCAGGTTCTTCGGGGAGTGGAAGCGCTCCCAATCCCGTTCCCGCGCGAACGCCCTGAGCGTCGCCATGATCCGGTCCAGGTCGTTGCCCATGGGGTGAACCGGAGGCGATTCTACAGCGATCGGAGCCGGGGAGGTGGGACCCGATCCGGGTGACTCGAGCTGCCCCAGGATCCATCCCTCCACGTTCGCGACGGCGGGTTCACCCGGCTCGCCCGACGGCCGGAATCCGAGCAGGACGTTCAGCATCCCGAAGAGCCCGACGACCGCGTCGAAGCGATCCTCGCCGTCCGACCCGTCTCCGAAACCGTCCCGGATCTCCCCCTCCAGGTCGGCCGAGATCTCGACGGCGGCTCGGGCGGCCCAGTCGAGCAGGGCGCGGGCGTTCGCCGCCCGGTCGGCCTGCACCCGCTTGCCCGAGCGTCCACCTGCTTGGGGACGCGGGAACTCGACGCCAAGGTGACCGTAGAACTCCGCGGGGTAGGTCTCCCCAAGGACGACCCCCTGGCGTGCGATCAGCTCCGCAAGGGGTCCATCGAACGGCCACAAGGAGATCGCGGAACCGAGACGCCGGATCGCAGGCTGGATCACATCGCGCCAGCCGGAGATGGCTGCCTTGCCCACCTGCTGGCCTCCGAGTGTCCAGAAAAGCGGGCACGCGGCCCCGCGGCCCGGACGCGCCTTCTCGCACCGGCGACGCAGGTCGTCGAAGTCGGCCAGGCCAAGCGCATCGACGAGCTGGGACTGCCGGGTTCCCCCAGGTCTTTGCGGATAGAAGGGCCGTCCAAGCCCGATCTGGCTGGGGTGTTCGGCAGCCCTGAAGAAATCGCTCCACTCCCCCGAGCCGGCCTTTTCCAGGAAGGCCTTGAAGTCACCGACCTGAGCGATAGCTGCGTACTTCTCTGGAAGGCCGATGGGAAAGTCGAAGCCGACGACGACCCCTCCGGTCGAGGGCGCCTGATCCAGGAGGTCGGGTATCAGGCGGTCGGCGTTCCCGACCGGTTGCGAGGCAGAGCAGCGGAATCGCCCCGAGCCGATCCGGTCGGCACGCGCCATCCAGCGTTTCCGGGGATGTGTGCCCCAGTCGGCATGGACCACGATCGCAGATTCCGGCATGGAGGGGATATCGCTCAACTCTTGGCGGGTCAGTCGCCTTCATCCGCTTCCGTTCCAGCGCTAGGCGCGTACTCGAACGGATGCTCCGGAAACGCTGCGCGCAGATCCTCCGCCGCACGGGGCGTGTTGATTCCCCACATCGCCGTGAGTGCATAGGTCTTGCCGGCGTGGTGGATCAGCTCGTCGTCTTCGGTGAAGAAGCGGCGAGAGTCGGCCTGCCTCCCGCCTCGGCGCCGTTGCTCGTCGCGGGTGCGTTCGAAGGCAGCCTGGTTGAGTTCGCCGTCCAGGACGGCGAAGACCCGGTTCCTCCAGCTGATCGCCTCCTGGATCTCCCTGGGCGTCACTCCCTTGGAGCAGAGGTGCAGGACGATGGCGCGGATCAAGCGCCTCTTGGGCAGCCGGGTCTCCCTCTTGCCGTCGGCCTCGAAGTCGAACTTCGTATAGTCCTTGCTCTGCTGGCGGATCGACCGCGCCCGCTCGCTCTTCTTCTGCTTGTGCACCTGGTAGTCCGCGGCCTCCGGAAGCGGAATGACCTGGCGTACGTCCAGGAGCAGGTGATCGTGCACGCGGTAGGGAAGGGCCTCCACACAGCGGATGTCGAGCCCGCCTTCGTTGAGCCACAGCACCGCGGTCGTAAGCTCCGTTCCGAATCCCTGCGAGATCAGGATGATGCGCGGCCGGTCGCTGATCTCGATCTCGTCGATGGATTCCGATCCGAGGAACGTGCACAGCTCGTCCTGGGCATCCGTCTCGGAGTCCCCCTTTCCGCGGAGGTAGCCCTCGTAGGCCTCGGCGATATCTGACGCATCCAGATTCGAGATCATCGCCGCGTAGCGCAGCGCCTGGAGTTCCATGTGCGAGCCGTCCCGCGTTCGCTTGAGCTCCACGACGACGAGCGTTCCGCCGCGGTCTACCCCAAGGAGGTCGATGCGGCGCGAGCTGTCCTGCCAGGCACCGAACTCCTCGGCCACGATCAGGACGTCGGGATCGACCGCGTCGAAGCGGTCACGCAGGATTCGCTGGAGATCGTCGCGCTCGTAGATCTGCTCGGCTACGAAGGTCGTGGGCGCGATCTCGGTGAGGTCGTCCTTTCCGAGTTCGAAGAGGGGCATCGTTCGTTTCCTACGGAATCGTCAGCGAAGCGGTCTGGTAGCCCTTCTGCCTTACGCGGATCGTCTCCCCGGAGACGAAGGTCCAGCCCTGAGCCTCTCCGATCTCGCGGATCTCGCCCGGGGCGAGCTGAACGGCCGCGTTCTGCTCCTGCTCGAGCGTCGGGTTCTCGAGCTCGATGAGGACGGCCAGATGCTTCTGCGACTGGTTGTGGATCTGGACGATATAGCCTCGCCCCCGGCGGTTCTCGTAGTGGTTGAGCGAGACGGGGAGCTTGGGTAGCGGGCTCGGCTTGGCGGGTGCCGCCTGCTTCGGCGGCGCCGCAGCGACCTCGGGCTGGGCTTCCCGGGCCGCCAGCTCGGCCTCCGCCGGGGGCGTCCAGCGCAGGTCGCCGCGGTAGGCTGCGTATCCGACGATTCCTAGTGCGATGCCTGAGATGAGCGCGAGAGCCACGGAGCCAAACCGAGACGTCATGGGGCAGGACCTCTTGCTGTGGGCCGATCGACGAGAGATGGCCTCGATGAAGAGGTACAGCATGCCAGAAACTGCATGGTGTCGGGCAGGATCCATCGCTTGTCGGCGCAAGCAGGGCTTGGCCGGAGCCTGGATTCAGGGCCCTACCGATACCCTCGCATCGAACACGCACTGGAGATCATCGAAATGCGCCCGGTCCATCGCCTCGACCACGCAGTAGCTCGCCTCATCCTCCGGCTCCACCCGCGTCGCGACCCGGCCGTCCGCGAAGGCCGCGGTCACGTGGGCCGTCTTTCCTTCCGAGAGGCAGGCGGATAGCTCTGCTGCCGTCGTCGCCAGCGCTTCGCGCAGCGGGTCTTCCCCGCACGTCGCCCGGACCCCCTTCAGGGTCACTGACTCCGCGCCCGAGCCGAGCTTCATCTCCGCGACCCGCGTCGACCACTCGGGCTCCTTCTTCGCCGCCGCCTCGAGCATCTCCTCCGCGCGCTCCGACCGCGGCGCCAGGCCCGGCGTGAACTCCAGCGCGTCGCCCACCTCTTCCAGGCAGGGGAGCTTCGCCTCCGGCACCTCCTCCCAGGTCTCGTTCATCGCTTCGTCGCTGTAGCCCCACTTGCGCTGGGCCTTACGGGTCAGGTAGTTGACGCTCACCTGCGAGAGCCTGCCCGTGTTGCGCTGCATCTCGGTGCCGTCGTAGCCAATCAGGCGGAAGCAGCCGTCCTGGTGGCGGAAGGTGAGCTTCGTGTTCGTGGTGCTCCAGCCGCCGGCGCTCATCCACAGGCCCACCAGCACGCGCAGCGACCCGCGCGACACCTCCACGCCGCCGAAGGGGTCCTCCATCACAGGGTCGGTGTGACGCGGAATGAGGGTGTGGTCGGCCAGCGCGAGCGCCAGGCCCTCCGCCTCCGGGTCGGCAAAGGCGACCACCAGCATGCGCGGGTTCGTGTCGAGGCGGTCCGCGCCCAGGTCCTCGTTCTCGACGACGTTCTTCGGGTCGTTCATGCGCAGCACGAGCGTCACGTCGTCGGAGCCGTCGGCGTTCAGGTCGCCCGCGATCTCCTCCTCGACGACCCAGCCCTCGGGCACCAGCTCCGCCGCGGACGCGGCGCGGTCGGGAAGGGTGGGGTACTCCACCGCGGGAACACCTTCCTCTGCGCTCGCCGCGACCGCCGCGAACGCGAGCCCCAGGCTGCAGACGACCCGCACGAGCCAGCACATCGATCTCATCTCACTCTCCCTGATATCCGCTAGCGCGACACCGTGGCGTCGAGCGTGCAGGTGAAGTTTCCGAGCGGAGCGCCGCCGATCGCATCCACGATGCACTCGCCCACCTCGTCGTCGGGCTCGACGCGGGCGCTCGCCAGCCGGCCCGCCTCGATGACCAGGCTGACGCGCCGGCTCCCGCCCCGGTCCAGGCACTCGCGAATGCCCGCCGCCGCGCCGCCGAAGGCCGCCGTGATCGCGATCATCCCGCAGCTCGACTCGACGTCGCGGAAGGTGGCGGTGCGGCCGCGCGAGCCGACCGTCATCGAGCCGATCTTCGTCGTGACCGCGCCGGTGCTCCCGCGCTGCGCGACCGCCAGGTTGTGGCAGCCGGTCTCGTCCTCGCCCTGGCAGGCCTTCTCGTAGAAGGCCGTCGCGCGGGCCGGGTCCTTCTCCACCACCTTCCCTTGCAGGTAGGCGTTGCCGGCCTGGGTGCAGCTCGGCGCGTAGTCCAGCTCGCAGGCGCGCTCGTGCAGGCGCAGGTTCTCCTCCAGGTCGGCGGGGCCGCCGTCGCCCTGGCGGAAGGCGACGGCCAGGTCGTTGCAGGCGCGGGCGAAGCCGCCGTCGCAGGAGCGCGCCAGCAGCGTGCGGCCCTCTGCTGCGTGCTCGGGGCCGAGCCGGCCCCGCGCCAGGCTGGCGCCGACGTCGGCGCAGGGGGTCAGGTCGCCCAGGTCGCAGCCGGTCCGGAAGGCGGCGAGGGCGCCGTCGGTGTCGACCGGCCCGCCTCGGCCGTCGCGCCTGTAGACGCCCAGGTTGTGACACCCCTGTGCGTCGCCCAGCGCGCAGCCGCGCTCGAAGAGCTGGCGCGCACGGGCGTCGTCCTGCTCCACCACGCTGCCGCGCATGAAGGCGAGACCGAGCTGGGTGCACGCCAGCCCCGCGCCGAGGTCGCAGCCCTTCTCGTGGGCCCGCGCGCCTGCCGCCTCGTCGGCGGGGCCGCCCAGACCCTGGCGCAGCGCCGAGCCGAAGAGCAGGCAGGCGTCCGCGTCTTCGAGCTCGCAGCCGCGTTCGAGGAGCGCCCGCCCCTCGGCCGCGCGCTCCTCGCCCCGGGCGCCGACCAGCAGCAGGCGGCCGACGTAGGCGCAGGCCGCGCCGCTACCCGCCTGGCAGGCGGCTTCGGGCTTTCCCAGGTCGGGCTCGTCCTCGGCGAAGCCGGGCGCGGCCGCGATGCACAGCCAGAGCCCGATCGCCCCGAACGCCCTGCCGTACCCCGTCTTCACCTACCTACCCTAGCAGGCGCGCGTCAGGCGGAGGCCTCCACCTCCTCCACCGGCCGCACCGACACGGCCACGGTCACCGTGTGGCCGCCCCCGCCGAGGGTCACGCCCTTCAGCGGGCTCACGTCGTCGTAGTCGCGGCCGTGGGCCAGCACCACGTGGCGCTCCGAGGGCACCACGTCGTTGGTCGGGTCCACGTCGATCCAGCCGTTGGCGGGACACCAGGCGGACACCCAGGCGTGGGAGGCCTCGGATCCCACCAGGTCGGCCTCGCCGGCGGCCGCCTGCTTCTGCTTCTCCTGCTTCTTCTTCGGCTCGGCGCTCTTCAGGTAGCCGCTCACGTAGCGCGCCGGCAGCCCCAGCGACCGCAGGCAGCCGATCATCAGGTGCGCGAAGTCCTGGCAGACGCCGTGGCGCTGGGCCAGCACCTCCTCGATGGGCGTGGCCAGGGTGGTGGCCTCCGGGTCGTAGCGGAACTCGCGGTGCATGCGCGCGTTCAGGTCGAGCAGCGCCTCGGCCAGGGGCCGGCCCGGCGTGAACGCGGCGCGCGCGTAGTCGGCGAAGTCGGGACCGGTGGAGACGAACGGCGACTCCCAGACCATCTCGTAGGCCGCCAGCGACGCGTCGTCGCGTCCCCGCCGCACGCTCTCCACCACCTCCTCCCAGGGTGGCGACGCCTCGAGGCGCAGCGCCGCGCGCGGCTTCACCTCCACCCGGCTCTCGGCGTTCACCACCAGCCGCTCGTGGGGCTGCTGGAGCGCGAAGAACACCACGTCGTTGCCGAAGTAGTCGCGGTGCCACTGCACCGCCGCCGGGCTCGGATCGATGCCCAGCTCCAGCTTGTGGAGCGTCTGGTGCTCCGAGCTGCGCGGCAGCAGGTGGCCCAGGTTGTGGGAGATCACCGCCGTGTCGCTGTACTCGTAGGTGGTCCGGTGGCGCAGGGCGTACAGCACTAGACCTCTCCCTCTCCGGGGCGGAAGCCGGGCCCCTGGCGGAACGGCAGCGCGTGGCTCAGGTAGGCGTGGTTCAGCGCGTCGGCCAGCTCGGGCAGGCCGCTGCGCACGCCGTCGAGCACGCGCGCGAGCTCCGGACGCCGCGCCGGTCCCCCGTCGGTCGACGGCTGCAGCGCCACCAGCGCGTCGAGCGGCGTCTCGCGCACCAGCGCCACCAGCGCCGCCAGCGCGTCGTGGGGCGCGCGGTGCAGACCGCGGAAGCGTTCCTCCAGCCCCAGCAGCTGAAAGGTCAGCGAGCGCGGGTTCAGCTCGTCGAGCAGCAGCAGGTCGAGCACCAGCAGGAGCTGGAGCGACGACTGGTAGCGCGAGCGGTAGGTCATGGACGAGTCGGCCACCGTCAGCACGGTCTCGAGCAGGCGCGACCCCTCCGGCAGCTCCTCCACCAGGCTCTCCCGCAGCAGCTCGGCGATCTGGATGCCGCGCTCGACGCGCCGGCCCACCTCCAGGAACTGCCAGCCCAGGCCGCGGGTCATGCCCTCGACCACCAGTCCGGTGAAGGCGGCAATGCGCAGCAGCGTGTCGTCCAGCAGCTCGAGCACGCCCGAGACACGCAGCGCCGGGTGCACGTCGGGCGCCACGAACGCCTGGTCGATGCGGCTCAGCACGCGCCAGGCGTCGGGCGAGATGCGGTCGCGCAGCAGCCAGGCCAGCCGGTGCACCTCGGCAATGCTGCCCGCCACCGACCCGGGCTGCGCCCGGTCGAAGAGCGCGGCGAACAGCCGTTCCTCCGGGCCGACGCCCTCCTCGTCGCCTTCGGGCAGCAGCTTCAACCGCTCGACCAGCGCCACCGCCTCGGGCAGCGGCGCGTCGGCCGGACGCAGCGGCTCCTCGGCCAGGGTCTGGAGGGCCGCGCGCACCAGGCGCAGGCTCGCCTCGATGCGCTCGCTGCCGCGTCCCAGCCAGAAGAGATTGTCCGCCGTGCGGCTCGTCAGCGAGTAGCTGGCGCGCGACACGTCGGCGGCCCGACCCTCCGCCGGCAGCAGGCTCACGTAGGGCGTCGGCGCGTCGGACAGCACCCAGGTGTCCTTGCTGGCGCCGCCCCGCTGGCTCGACACCACCAGGCTGTCCGCCGTGCTCGACACGCGCGTGAGCCCGCCGGGCATGACCGACCAGCCGCCGTCGCCGTCGGCCACCGCGTAGACGCGCAGCACCATGTGCCGCGGCTGGAGACCGTCCTGGTCGCCGGTGGGCACGGTCGAGAGCGCCACCTTCTCCTGGGCGACCCAGCGGTGGGGCTTCGCGCGAATGCGCTCGGCCAGCTCGCCCTGCTGCTCCTGCGTTCGCTCGCCGCCGAACACCACCTCCTGGTCGGGCCCCGCCGGACCGGCGAAGGCGGGCTTCAGCACCAGCTCGTCCAGGTGCGCCAGCGTGTACTCGCGCTCCCGGTCCTGACCGCACCACCAGGTGGCCACCGACGGCATGCGCAGCTCTTCGCCCAGCAGGTGGCGGCACAGGCCGGGCAGGAAGGCCATGATCGTGCTGGTCTCCACCAGGCCCGACCCCAGCGCGTTGGCGATGGTCACGTTGCCGGCGCGCACCGCCTGCACCAGGCCGGGCACGCCCAGCGCGCTCTCGCCCCACAGCTCCAGCGGATCGCAGAAGTGGGCGTCCTGGCGGCGCAGGATGACGTCGACCGGCTGAAGCCCCTGGAGCGTCTTCAGGAACACGCGCTGGTCGCGCACCGTCAGGTCGGCGCCCTCCACCAGCGTGAAGTCGAGGTAGCGGGCCAGGTACGCGTGCTCGAAGTAGGTCTCGTTGTACGGACCCGGCGTCAGCAGCACGATGCGCGGCGCGTCGGTGCCCGGCGGCGCCAGCCGGCGCAGCGAGTCGCGGTAGGTCTGGAAGAAGCCGGCCAGCCGGTTCACGTTGAACTCGCGGAACACCTCGGGCATGACCCGCGACATCACCACCCGGTTCTCCAGCGTGTAGCCCGCACCCGACGGCGCCTGGGTGCGGTCGGCGATCACCCACCACTGGCCGTCCGGCGAGCGCGCCAGGTCGACGGCGTAGACGTGCAGCCAGCGATCGCCGGGCACCGCCAGCCCGTGGCAGGCGCGCAGGAAGCCCGGGTGCGCGAACACCAGCTCCGGCGGCAGCAGGTCTTCGCGCAGCAGCCGCTGCGGTCCGTAGAGGTCGGCCAGCACCCGGTCGAGCAGCATGGCCCGCTGCGCCACGGCCGCCTCGATGCCCGCCCACTCCTGCGACTCGAGCAGCATGGGGACGGCGTCGAGCTGCCAGGGTCGCTCGACGCCGCGCGGATCGCCGTAGACGTTGTAGGTGACGCCGTTCTCCTGGAGCAGCCGGCGCGCCTGCTCCCAGCGCACCATCAGCTCGCCGCTGCCCAGCCGCTCGAGCGCCCCCATCAGGCGCTGCCAGGCCGGGCTGGGAGCGCCGTCGGGGCGGGCGGTCTCGTCCCAGTGTCCCTTCACCGCGACCGTCAAGCGGGTCTCCGTCGGAGGTCCAGGGTGTGCGGGAACTGGGGGTTGCGCTCCGGCTCGCCCAGCTCCATCGGACCCGGAGTGTGACCGAACGGCTCGAAGCGCGCCGCGCGGCGGGCCTCGGCCTCGTTGGCGTTGACCGGGAAGGTGTCGTAGCTGCGTCCGCCCGGGTGGACGACCCGGTAGGTGCAGCCGCCCAGCGAGCGGCCGGCGCGTCGGTCCACCAGGTCGAAGACCAGCGGCGCGTGCACCGGGATGGTCGGGTGCAGGCAGGAGGGCGGCTGCCAGGCGCGGAAGCGCACGCCCGCCACCCACTCGTCCTCGACGCCGGTGGGCCGCAGCGGCAGCGCCCGGCCGTTGCAGGCCACCGCATGGCGATCGCCGGCCAGCCCGCGCACCCGCACCTGGATGCGCTCGAGCGACGAGTCCACGTTGCGCACCGTGCCGCCCGAGCCGGGCTCCTCGCCCAGCACGTGCCAGGGCTCGATGGCATTGCGCAGCTCGATCTCCACACCGTGGGGCGCCACGCTGCCCACCTTCGGGAAGCGGAACTCGAAGTGGGCGTCGAACCAGGCGCGCTCGAAGGGGTAGCCGGCTTCCGTCAGGTCGCGCAGCACGCCGCGGAAGTCCTGGTCGACGAAGTGGGGCAGCAGGAAGCGGTCGTGCAGCTGGGTACCCCAGCGCGGCAGCTCGCTCCGGTAGGGCTCGCGCCAGAACCAGGCCACCAGCGCGCGCAGCAGCAGCTGCTGGGTCAGGCTCATGCGCGCGTGGGGCGGCATCTCGAAGGCGCGCAGCTCGAGCAGCCCGAGCCGTCCGGTCGAGCTCTCGGGCGCGTAGAGCTTGTCGATGCAGAACTCGGCCCGGTGGGTGTTGCCGGTCACGTCGGTCAGCAGGTGGCGGAAGATGCGGTCGACCAGCCAGGGCGGGCACTCGCCCGCGCCCGGGTCGGGGATCTGCTCGAAGGCGATGGCCAGCTCGTAGACGCTCTCGTGGCGCGCCTCGTCGATGCGCGGCGCCTGGCTGGTGGGACCGATGAAGAGGCCGGAGAAGAGGTAGGAGAGCGATGGATGGTCGAGCCAGAAGCCCAGCAGGCTGCGCAGCAGGTCGGGGCGACGCAAGAGCGGGCTGTCCGGCGCCGAGGGTCCCCCCAGCACGATGTGGTTGCCGCCGCCGGTGCCGCTGTGACGGCCGTCGAGCATGAACTTCTCGGTGCCCAGGTGGAGCTGGCGCGCGTCCTCGTAGAGCGCGGTGGTCTCGTCCACCAGCTGGCGCCAGCTCTCGGCGGGTCGCACGTTCACCTCGAGCACGCCCGGGTCCGGCGTCACGCTGAAGCGGTCGAGGCGCGGATCCGCCGGCGGCGGGTAGCCCTCGACCACCACGGGCATGTCGAGCTCCGCTGCGGTCGCCTCCACCGCCGACACCAGCTCGAGGAAGTCGTCGGCGGTGCGCAGCGGCGGCAGGAAGACGTGGAGGCGTCCCTCGCGGGCCTCGACGCACAGCGCCGAGCGCACCACCCAGTCGGCCGACTCGCCGGCCCCCGGCACGCGGTCCGCGTCGTGCGGCAGGCGCTGCTCGTTCACGCGCTCGCGCTCGGGGTCGGCGGCGCCGCGCAGGCTCATGCGCACCGGCGGCTCGCGCCGCGGCGGTCGCGTGGGCGGCGCCAGCGGCTGGCGCGGCGCCATGGGATCGAGCGGCTCGCTGTAGTCGGCACGCTCCGGATCCTGCCAGGGCAGGCTCGAGAGCGGCAGCCGCAGGCCCAGCGGCGAGTCGCCGGGGATCAGCACCAGGTGCTTCCCGCGCAGCATCCACAGGCCGCTCTGCCACTCGGGTCCGCTGGCGCCGCGCACGCGCTGGAGCGGCAGCGCCATGCCCACCGGCGTGCCGAGCCCGCGCTCGAACACGCGCCGCAGCCGCTCGCGCTCCTTCGGGTCCTCGAGCTTGCTGTCGAAAGGATCCACGTTCAGCGGCAGGCGCCCCTCGCGGCGCAGGTGATCCACCGGATCCTCGTAGGCCGGCACCGCGTAGTCCGGGTCGACCGCCAGCTCCTCGGCCAGCCGCCGGGCGAAGCGCTCGGCGTGGTCGGCGCCGAAGCCGTGGTCGCTCTCGCCGTCGGCCAGGAGCTTCGGCTCGTTCCACACCGGCAGCCCGTCGCGTCGCGCAACGCAGGCCAGCGCCCAGCGCGGCAGCGGCTCGCCCGGGTACCACTTGCCCTGACCGAAGTGGAGGAGCCCCCCCGGCGCCAGCCGCGCGTGCATGCGGCGCAGCAGCGCCTCGGCCAGCCCGCGCTTGGTGGGACCCATGGCGGTGTAGTTCCACTCGTCGCCTTCCATGTCGATGGCGGAGACGAAGGTGGGCTCGCCGCCCATGGTGAGCCGCACGTCGCCCGCGCGCAGCTCGTCGTCGATGCGCTCGCCCAGCGCCTCGATGCGCTGCCAGGCCTCTTCGGTGTAGGGACGCGTGACGCGCGGGTCCTCGTGGATGCGCTCGACCCGCATCTCGAACTCGAACTCCACCTCGCACTCGCCCACCGCGCCGCTCACCGGCGCCGCCGAAGCCGGATCCGGCGTGGCGGCCAGCGGCAGGTGACCCTCGCCGGCGAAGAGCCCCGACGTGGGATCGAGACCCACCCAGCCCGCGCCGGGCAGGTACACCTCGGCCCAGGCGTGCAGGTCGGTGAAGTCCTCCTCGGCGCCGGCGGGTCCGTCGACCGGCTTCTGGTCCGGGCGCAGCTGGACGAGGTACCCGGACACGAAGCGCGCGGCGAGCCCCAGGTTGCGCAGCACCTGCACCAGCAGCCAGGCCGTGTCGCGACACGATCCGCTGCCGCGCTCGAGCGTCTCCTCGCAGGTCTGGACGCCCGGCTCCATGCGGATCAGGTACCGGATCTCCTCGGAGAGCCGGTGGTTCAGCCCCACCAGGAAGTCGACACTGCGCCGCGGCGTGCGGTCGATGCTGGCCAGCCAGTCGGCCAGCCGGGGCCCCACCGGCAGCGTCTGCAGGTAGGGCGCCAGCTCCTTCGACAGCCAGCCCTCGTACTGGAACGGGAACTCCTCGGCCGACTCCTCCAGGAAGAAGTCGAAGGGGTTCTGCACCGACAGCTCGGCGACGAGATCCACCGTCAGGCCGAAGCGCTCCACCGGGTCCGGGAACACCAGCCGCGCCAGCCAGTTGCTCTGCGGATCCTGCTGCCAGTTCAGGAAGTGCCCCGCGGGCTCGATGCGCAGCGAGTAGCTGGTGACCGGCGTGCGGCAGTGGGGGGCCGGGCGCAGCCGCACGATCTGCGGCGACAGCTCGACGCGGCGGTCGTAGCGGTAGAGCGTGCGGTGGTGTAGCGCGACGCGGATCGTCATCTCGTGCCCACTTGTGCGGAAACCCGCCCAGAATGCAAGCGCCGGACGCGACTTCCGTTTCCTGGCCTTGCGACGACTACCGGGTAGTGTAATCAGGAGACGTGGTCCAGTCCCGATCCTCCAGACTCTTCGAGGGCTACGAACCGCTCCCCGGAACCTTCGACGAGTTCTTCGGCCCCGACGGAACCCCCCACCCGCCGGTCGAGGCGGTGGTGCGCCTGCTGAGCGACCTCGACCCGAAGGAGTTCCGCCGGCGCCAGCTGCTGGCCGACACCACCTTCCTGCGCAGCGGCGTCACCTTCTCGGTGTACGGCAGCGACGACACCGACACCGAGCGCATCTTCCCCTTCGACCTGATTCCGCGCATCGTGTCCGCCCAGGAGTGGCAGCAGGTCGAGCGCGGACTGGTGCAGCGCATCCGCGCGCTCAACCTGTTCCTGAACGACGTCTACGGCGAGCAGCGCATCGTCGAAGAGGGCGTGGTTCCGCGCTTCATGGTCGAGAGCAGCAAGGCCTTCCAGCCCAAGATGCAGGGCATCCAGCCGCCCAAGGGCGTCTACATCCACATCGCCGGCGTCGACCTGATCCGCGGACGCGACGGCGGCTTCCTGGTGCTCGAGGACAACGTGCGCACGCCGTCCGGCGTCTCCTACGTGCTCGAGAACCGCATGATGATGAAGAAGGTGTTCGGGCCGGTCTTCCGCGAGAGCGCGGTGGCGCCCATCGAGATGTACCCGACGAAGCTGCGCGAGATGATGGCGGCGGTGGCGCCGGGCGGCGGGTCCGATCCGCACGTGGTCGTGCTCACGCCGGGTCCGTTCAACTCGGCCTACTTCGAGCACAGCTTCCTGGCGCGGCGCGTCGGCTGCGAGCTGGTGCAGGGCAGCGACCTGTTCGTCGAGGACGACCGGGTCTACGCGAAGACCACCCGGGGACCCAGCCGCGTCGACGTGATCTACCGGCGCGTCGACGACGACTTCCTCGACCCGCAGTGGTTCCGTCCGGACAGCATGCTGGGCGTGCCGGGCCTGGTCGCCGCCTACGCCAAGGGCAACGTGGCCATCGTGAACGCCATCGGCAACGGCATCGCCGACGACAAGGGCATCTACCCCTACGTGCCCGACATGATCCGCTTCTACCTCTCCGAGGAGCCGATCCTGCCGCAGGTGCCCACCTACATCTGCGACCGCGAGGACGACCGGCGCTACGTGCTCGAGCACCTGGACGAGCTGGTGGTGAAGGCGGTGAACGAGTCGGGCGGCTACGGGATGCTGATGGGGCCGAAGGCGTCGCGCCGCGAGCGGGCAGAGTTCCACGACCGCATCGCCGAGAACCCGCGCAACTACATCGCCCAGCCGCTGGTCGAGCTGTCCGCCGTGCCCACCTGGACGCGGCACGGCGTGGGTCCGCGGCGCGTCGACCTGCGGCCCTTCGTGCTGTCCGGCGACTCCACCTGGGTGCTGCCCGGCGGGCTCACCCGCGTGGCGCTGACCAAGGGCTCCTACGTGGTGAACTCGAGCCAGGGCGGCGGCTCCAAGGACACCTGGGTGGTGGGGGAGCGCCAGCCGTGATCTCCCGCGTCGCCGACTCGTGCTTCTGGCTCACCCGCTACCTGGAGCGGGTCGACACGCTGGCGCGGCTTCTCGAGGTGAACGAGGCCTTCCAGCTCGACGCCGACCTGCCGTCGGCCGAGCGCTGGCGGCCGCTGGTGGTGGTGAGCGGGGCCGAGGAGCACTTCATCGAGCAGGTGGGCGCCGGCGCCATCGACGACCCGGAGGCCGTGCAGTCCTACCTCACCTGGGATCCGGAGGCGCCCGCCTCGATCTTCTCCTCCATGCGCTGGGCCCGCGAGAACGCACGAACGATCCGCGAGACGATGAGCGTGGAGATGTGGGAGTCGATCAACGACCTGTGGCTGTGGCTGCGCGACCGGCAGGCCGAGCGCCTCTACCACAAGGATCGCGCCGCCTTCTACGACTACCTGTGCAAGCAGTGCATGCTGTTCCACGGCATCTGCTACTCGACCATGCTCCACGAGGAGCCCTTCGTCTTCATGAAGCTGGGCCGCGCGGTCGAGCGGGTGGGCCAGACGGCGCGCATCCTGGACGTGAAGCACCACGCGCTGGGCGACGCGCCCGGCGAGAGCGAGACGACGGTCGACGCCGCCCAGTGGCTGGCCATCCTGCGCTCCTGCTCGGCCTTCGAGCCGTTCTTCAAGCGCAGCGCCCACGTGCTCTCGGGTCCGTCGGTGGCGGGCTTCCTGATCCTCGACCGCACCTTCCCGCGCTCGGTGCTCCACAACCTGGACCGCACCCGCGGCCTGCTGATCCGCCTGCGCGGCGAGGAGGCAGCGGGCACGCGGCGCAGCTCCTGGGACCTGCTCGAGCGCTTCCGCGGTCAGCTGGTGCAGATGGACGTCGAGGACGTGCAGGAGTGGGGCGTGCACAAGACGCTCACCTGGATCGTCGACACCAACGCGGAGCTGTGTGAGGCGATCCACCAGGACTACCTGGACCCGCCCATCGAGGCGCTGCGCCACACGGTGCGCATCGCCCACGATCCGTCCCACCGCCCGCCGGTGCAGGAGCAGAGCCAGAGCCTGGGCTGACGCCCCGCCCGCAGTGGTAGGCTCTCGGCGATGCCGCGACCGGGGCCCGCCCGCTGGATCCGCCTGGCTGCCTGCTGCGCCGCCCTGGCCTGCGGTGCGGCGCCCCTGCCCGAGCCCGGCCCGGTGGCCGGCGTGAGCGAGTGGCCTTCCTTCGGCGGCGACCCGGGCGGCACGCGCCACGTCGTGCAGGACGCCATCGGCCGCGACGACGTCGGCCGGCTGCGGCCCGCCTGGACCTACCGGCACGGCGACGTCTCCGACGGAACGGGCGACGTCCGCAGCACCACCGCCTTCGAGAACACGCCCATCCTGGTGGAGGGCGTCCTCTACCTGTGTACCCCCTTCAACCGGGTCGTGGCGCTCGATCCGGCCAGCGGCGTCGAGCTCTGGGCCTTCGACCCGGAGATCGACCTCACCGGCCGCTACGCGAACCAGCTCGTGTGCCGCGGTGTGTCGACCTGGCTCGACGCGTCGGCCCAGGAGGGCAGCCGCTGCCGGCGCACGCTCTTCACCGGCACCAACGACGCGCGCCTGTTCGCCCTGGACGCGGCCACCGGCATTCCGTGTCCCGGCTTCGGCACCGGTGGAGAGGTGGATCTCAACGCGGGCCCCGGTCCGCAGCGCTGGCAGGGCGAGTACCAGGTGACCTCGCCGCCCGCCGTGGTGGGCGACGTGGTGGTGGTGGGATCCGCGGTCAGCGACAACGCCCGCATCGACGCACCGAGCGGCGTGGTGCGGGGCTTCGACGCGCGCACGGGAGAGCTGCGCTGGGCCTGGGACCTGGCGCCGCCCGGCTTCGACTACGCGTCGGGTCTCACCAGCGAGGCCGGCTACGCGCTGGGCACGCCGAACGTGTGGGCGCCCATGTCGGTGGACGAGGAGCGGGGTCTCGTCTTCGTGCCCACCGGCAACGCGGCGCCCGACTACTACCGCGGCGAGCGCCACCGCATGAGCCACTACGGCAGCTCGGTGGTGGCCCTGCGCGGCGCCACCGGCGAGGTGGCCTGGCACTTCCAGACCGTGCACGACGACCTGTGGGACTTCGACGTGCCGTCCCAGCCCACGCTCGCGCGCATCGACGTGGACGGCGAGGGCCGCGACGCGCTGGTGCAGTCGACGAAGATGGGCCTGCTGTTCGTGCTCGACCGGGAGACCGGCGAGCCGCTCCACCCGGTGGAGGAGCGGCCCGTTCCCACCGCCGGCGCGCCGCCCGGCGAGGTGCTCTCCCCCACCCAGCCCTTTCCGCGCATTCCCATGCTGGTGCGCGGCACGGTGTCGGCCGACGACGCCTGGGGTGTCACGCCGTGGGACCGGGGCCGCTGCCGCGAGGCGATCGAGACGCTGCGCTTCGACGGCATGTACACGCCGCCGTCGGTGCAGGGCACGATCATGCTGCCGGGCAACGCGGGCGGATCGAACTGGGGCGGCATCGCCGTCGATCCGGACCGCCAGCTCGCCATCGTGCGCAGCTCGGACGTGCCCTGGGTGGTGACCCTCATTCCGCGCGACGACTTCGAGGCGGCCCGCGCCGCCCGGCCCGGCGTCGAGCACGGTCCCCAGCTCGGCACGCCCTACGGCCTGAGCCGGGAGCTCTTGCTCTCGCCGCTGGGGCTGCCGTGCATCGGTCCGCCCTGGGGCACGCTGGCCGCCGTCGACCTGCGCAGCGGCGACGTCCGCTGGCAGGTGCCCCACGGCAGCATCCGCGACCTGGCGCCGGTTCCGCTGCCCCTCGACTGGGGCGTGCCCGGCACCGGCGGACCGATCGTCACCTCCGGCGGGCTCGTCTTCATCGCCGGCGCCATGGACGACTACCTGCGCGCCTACGACGTCGAGACCGGCGAGGAGCTGTGGAAGGGTCGCCTGCCGGCGGGCGGTCAGGCCACGCCCATGAGCTACCGGGTCGCGTTCCAGGACGGCAGCGCGCGCCAGTACGTGGTGATCGCCGCCGGCGGCCACGCCCGCGCCGGCACCACGCTGGGCGACCACCTGGTGGCCTTCGCGATCGAGGAATGAGGGTGGCTCGGGCGGGGCGACGCCGCGTGGCGCTGCTGGCGACGGCGATCGCCGCGTTCGGGGGGTTCGCGCCGGCCGCCGCCGCGGAAGACCTGGTGCCGTTGCCGCCCCAGCCGACGGGCGTGGCCTGGCCGACCGAGCGCTGGCCCGAGGGCGGGCTGGCGCCGGACGTGGATCGGGCGGCGCTCGGTCGCGCGGTGGCGACCGCCTTCGCCGCCAGCGGTCGCGGCGGCCCGGACACCCGCGCGCTGCTGCTCGTCCGCGGCGGCCGCATCGTCTTCGAGCGCTACGCCGAGGGCTTCGGTCCCGACTCGCGCTTCCACTCCTGGTCGATGGCGAAGAGCTTCACCCAGGCGCTGGTCGGACTGCTGGTGGGCCGGGGCGAGCTGTCGCTCGACGCGCCGGCGCCGGTCCCCGCCTGGCAGGGTCCCCGCGACCCGCGCGGCGAGATCACGCTGCGCCACCTGCTGCACATGAGCTCCGGCGTCGACAACGGCGACGTGGCAGGCGACGCGGGCGGCAGCGATCGCGGCGGCAACTCCTTCGTTGCAGACCTGCTCTTCGGCGAAGGGGCCCGCGACACCGCGTCCTACGCCAGCGCGCGACCGCTGCTCCACCCGCCCGGCAGCCACTGGGCCTACTCGACCGGCACCACCACCATCGTCGCCTCCATCGTGAGCCGCGCCGCCGGACCCGACGTCGCCGCGCGGGCGGGCTTCATGCGCGCCGCGCTCTTCGGACCCATCGGCATGCGCTCGGCCGCCTTCGGCTTCGACGCGGCGGGAACCCACCTGGGCGGCAGCCACCTCTACGCCACCGCCCGCGACTACGCGCGCTTCGGCCTGCTCTACCTGCGCGACGGCGTGTGGGAGGGCCGCCGCCTGCTGCCCGAGGGCTGGGTCGACTTCGCGCGCACGCCGGCACCGGTCGCGAACAACGGAACCTACGGCGCCCACTTCTGGCTGAACCGCACGCCGAAGGAGGACCAGTTCCAGCTGCTGCCCGGCGGTCCGCCGTCGGTGTTCGCCGTCACCGGCAACGCAGGGCAGCTGGTGCTGATCGTCCCCACCCACGACCTGCTGGCCGTGCGCCTGGGGGAGCACCAGGCCACCACCTGGAGCGAGACCAACCACTACATGGCCGACCTGGTGGCGGCCTTCCCGCCCATCGGGTCGACGGCGCCGGGGGACGGCCGATGAAGCGCTGGCTCGTCTGGGGCGCCGGGGTCGTGGTCGCGCTGGCGGCACTGGCGGCCGTCTTCACCTACCCGAACCTGCGGCGGCTGTCGAACGTGGGTGCCGGCTACGTGGCGCTCCAGATGTGCGCCTGCGTCGAGGTCGTCGGCCGCGCCTTCGACGACTGCCGGCTCGACATGCTGCCCGACATGGACCGGGTGGAGGCGGAGCCGGTGGTCGACGGCGTACGCCGCGGGGTGCACGCCTGGGTGGCGGGACTGGCCGAGCGCACCGCCTGGCACGCCGCGCCGAACGGCTGCACGCTCGACTAGGCGCCGGCGGGTTCGGCGGGCTCGGGCTGCGGCGTGCGCTCGAGCCGCGCCGGGTCGAAGCCCTTGGCCTCGATGCGCGCCAGCAGGTCGCGGAAGGTCTCGGCGTCGAGGGTCGGCGTGCGCGCCAGGATCCACAGGTAGTCGCGGGACGGGTGGCCGACGACGGCCCAGCGGTAGTCCGGGTCGAGCTCGATCACCCAGTAGTCGCCGTGGAAGGGCCAGAAGAACTGGACCGACAGCTTCGCCGGGCTGCCGTCCGGGTCGGTCAGCCAGGCGACCCCTTCCACGCTGCGGACCTCGCCGTCGAACGACCGGTCGCGGCAGCGGTTGGTCACGCCGATGCGGCCGTCGTCGCGGCGCGTGTAGGTGGCGGTGGTGGCGACGCAGCCCTTCTGGAAGCGCTGCGGGAAGCTCGCGATCTCGTACCAGCGGCCCAGGTACCGGTCGAGGTCCAGGTCCTCCGCCACCGCCAGCGGCGCCGTCGGCGTCTGGCAGGCGAGCAGGGCCAGCAGGGGCAGCAGTAGCGGCACTCGGCGCATGGGCGGGAGGATAGCCCAGAGCCGGATTGGGTCTAATCTTTGTCAAGATAATATATTGACATACCGAAACAATCGGGTGATCCTCCCGGCTCGCAACCCCTTCCCAGGAGCACCCATGGCCCGCTTCGTCGATGCGATCGACCTCCCCCTCCCCATCGAGGAGGCCTTCGACTACCTGGCCGACTTCAGCCGGACCGCCGAGTGGGATCCTGGGGTCGAGGAGGCGAGCCGCATCACGCGCGGCGAGATCCGGGTGGGCAGCCGCTTCCGCGTGACCGCGTCCTTCTTCGGGCGCCGCGTGCCGCTCGAGTACCGCATCCACGAGCTCGAGCGCCCGACGCGGCTGGTGCTGCGCGGCGAGGACGCGTCGCTGGTCTCGATCGACGAGATCACGCTGGTGCCGCGGCCGGGCGGCACGCGCGTCACCTACGAGGCGCGGCTCGAGCTCTCCGGCCTGCGCCGCATCGCCGACCCGCTGCTCGACCTGCTCTTCCAGCGCGTGGGCTCGCAGGCGGCGGAGGGTCTGCGCGGGCGCTTCGCCGGGCCGACCCCGGAAGGGGCGCGGCCGTGACGCAGCGAACGCGTCCGCGGGTCGCGACGTCGCTGGCGGCGCTGGCGCTGCTGGCCGGTCCGGCCGCGCACGCCGACCTGGTGGCGCGCGGCGACGCGGCCTGGGCGCGCCGCGCCGACGGTGCGCAGGGCGGTCTGGCGCGGACCGGTCCGGTGCTGGAGGCGGTGCGCCACTACGAGGACGCGGTCGACGCGCGGGCCGACGACCTGGAGGCGCGCTGGAAGCTCTTGCGCGCGCTCCACTTCCTGGGCGACTTCAGCCAGGCCGACGAGGCCCTGGCGAGCCGGGCCTCCGAGCGCGCGCGCGACGTCGCGGAGCACGGTCTCGACCGGCTGGCGCAGCGCGCCGGTGCGGGCGCGCGCCTCGAGAGCTTCGACCCGGCGTCGCTGCCGACGCGCCTCAACGCGGCCGGCGTTGCCCGGCACGACGCGGCGCGCCTCTACTTCTGGTCCGCCATCGGCTGGGGTGCCTGGAGCCAGCGGGTGGGACTGCTGAGCGCGGTGCGCCAGGGCGTCGCCAACCGGCTCCACGACTACACCCGGGTCACCATCGCCCTCGAGCCCGGCTACGACGACGGCGGCGCCCTGCGCCTGCTGGGCCGCCTGCACGCCGAGCTGCCGCGGGTGCCCTTCGTGTCGGGCTGGGTCGACCGCGACCGCGCGCTTCCCCTGGTCGAGCGCGCCTACGGGCTGGCGCCCGAGCACCCGGGCAACCGGCTGCTGCTGGCCCTCACGCTGCTCGACCTGGCGCCGGACCGCCGCGCCGAGGCGCGGGAGCTGCTGTCGGGGGTGGGCGAGCTCGAGCCGCGCCCCGACATGCGCGTCGAAGACCTGACCCTGCGCCGCCAGGCGCGCGAACGCCTGCGCGACGTCTAGTCGGTGCAGAGCTTCTCGCAGGGCACGCCGTCGCCGTCCCCGTCGATGCGCGTGAGCCCGCACTCGACCAGGTGGAAGCGCGCCTCGGCGCAGCTGCGCATCTCCTGGCAGTAGCGCTTCGCGCCGCAGCGGAAGGGGGCGTCGTCCCGGGACGGGTCCGGCGCCGGCTCGCGCACGCCCCGGCGCCACTCCCAGGGCGGAATGCGTTCGCTCGGCGGCAGGCCCCACAGGCCGCGACGGTTCTCGCGGGCCTCGGCCTCCAGTCGCAGCAGGACCGGGTCGTCGGTGTAGCGGCGGTAGACCCAGGCGTGGCCCTCGCGCACCAGCTCGCAGCCGACGCAGACGTCGTCGGCGTAGACCTCGCCGACCGTGCGGCCGTAGGTGCGCGCGTCGACGTCGATGACGCGCACCGGCTTGCCGAAGGTCCGCTCCGACAGGGCCTGCCTGGCGCGCCGGCCCCAGGGCTGGCCGCTCTCGGGCGCGTCGACGCCGGACAGGCGGACGCGCGTGGTGCGGCCGTCGTGGCGGACCTCCAGGTCGTCGCCGTCGATCACCCGCACCACCCGACCCTCGATCACGCGCTCGCCCGCCGCGAGCGCCGGACCGGCCAGCAGCGCCGCCGGCTGGCACGCGAGCAGGCCGAGCAGCAGCCACGCGATCCGCTTCGTTTCGGGTCTTTGCCGCACGCCGGCCAGAGCATACCGGCGCGCTGCCGCCCGCGTCGCTTTCCGCTCCGGACGCGCGTCCGAGGAGCCGAAGCGATACCGTGCGGGTTCGTGGGGCGCGCTTGACGGGTTCGTGGTCTGTCGTTCGGGCCGGCTGCATCGGAGCAGCCCTGGCGGGGTCCGTGCTGACGGCGCCTCCGTCGGCGAGCGTGCCGGTGGCGGTCCCGCCGGCGCCCCTCGAGATCGCGGGCGAGAGCTTCGAGGCCGGCGTGAAGCGCCGGGTCGAGTTCGAGACCAGCGAGTCCTTCGCCGGCGTGCGCGTGGCCATGCCGGTGGTCGTCACCCGGGGCACGTCGCCGGGTCCGGTGCTGTGCCTGACGGCGGGCATCCACGGCGACGAGCTGATCGGGGTCGAGGCGGTGCGGCGCGTGTCCGAGGGGCTCACGCCGGAGATGCTGCGCGGCACGGTCGTGGCGGTGCCGATCGTGAACCCGCACGGCTTCCGCCGCAGCTCGCGCTACCTGCCCGACCGCCGCGACCTGAACCGCTTCTTCCCCGGACGCGAGGGCGGCAGCTCGGCCTCGCGCATCGCCCTGCGGGTCTTCGAGGGGGTGATCCGGCGCTGCAGCTACCTGGTGGACTTCCACACCGGATCGTTCCACCGCACGAACATGCCCCACGTGCGGGCCGACCTGCGCAACGAGCGCGTGGTCCGTCTGACCCGCTGGTTCCGGGCGCCGCTGGCGATCCACAGCGTCAGCCGCTCCGGGACGCTGCGCCGGGCGGCCGTGGAGGCGGGCATTCCGGCCATCACCTTCGAGGTGGGCGAGCCCATGCGCTTCGAGGAGGAGGGCATCGAGGCGGGAGTAGCCGGATCCATGCGGCTGATGGCAGGATTGGGGATGGTGACCCTCCCCCCCGACGAGAGCCCGCCCACCGAGCTGTACTTCCGCTCGAGCTGGGTGCGTGTGGACGATGGCGGCATCCTGCTGACCAGCGCCCGGCTGGGCGCGCAGGTCGAGAAGGGCCAGGCGCTGGGCACCGTCACCGACCCCATGTCGGACCACCGGGCCGTCGTCACCTCGCCCTACTCGGGTCGCATCGTCGGCATGGCGCTCAACCAGGTGGTGATCCCGGGCTTCGCCGCCTTCCACCTGGCGCTCGAGCCGATCGGCGCGATCGTTCCCGTCGACATCGGCGTCGACGAGGAGACGGTCGAGCTCTGGGCCCCCGAAGACGAGCTGCGTCCCGAGGAATAGCCGCGAATGCGAGCCAACGTCGCGTGGACGGGAGCGGCGCTGATCGCCGCGGGGCTCGGCGTCTTCACCTGGAAGGCGGTGGGCCTGGGCCTGCCGGTGATCCCCTCGGATCCCGAGGGCCTGTGGCGGGTGGAGCTGGAGGTGAGCACGCGCGGCCAGCGCACCCGCGGCAGCGTCACCGCGACGCTGCCGTCCACGGGTCCGGGCCAGCTCGTGTCCGACGAGCACATGCTCTCGGACCGCCTGCTGTTCACGATCCGGCGCGAGGACGGTCAGCGGGTGGGCGTCTGGAGCGGGGTGCTCGACGGCGTCCACAACCTGATCCACGGCTTCCGCGTGAAGCTGGCCCCGGGGCGCGTCCCCCTCTCCGAGAAGGACCAGCAGCCGCCGCCGCGCGAGCTGCTGGCCACCTACGGTGGCAGCACCCAGGACCTTCCCACCGACGCGCCCGAGGTGGCCGAGCTGCTGGCCTCGCTCCAGCTGCCGGAGCCCGAAGACGCGATCGGTCGCCTGCGCACCCTGTTCGCCTTCGTCGCCGACGAGATCGCCCTGGTGGAGGGCGAGAGCGACGACGCGCTGCTGGCGCTGCTGGCTCGCGAGGGCAGCGAGCAGGGCAAGGCGCGGCTGCTGTGCACGCTGTTGCGCGCGGCCGGCATTCCGGCGCGGGTGGTGCTGGGGCTGAGCCTCCACGACGACCGCGATCCGCGCCCCCGCACCTGGGTGGAGGCCTTCGCCGGTCGGCGCTGGGTACCCATGTCGCCCAGCGAGGGATTCTTCGCCGCGCGGCCCGCCGACTGGGTGCGCCTGCACACCGGCGGCGGCGAGCCGGTGCGCGGCACCGGCGTGTCGGCCATGTCCTACCGCTACCGCGCGCTGCGCGAACGGCTCAGCTCCGCGGAGCTGGCCGCACTGATGAAGCCGCCGAACCCGGTGCTGGCCAACCTCTCGCTCTACCGCCTGCCGGTGGCGACCCAGAGCGCGCTGCGCCTGCTGCTGCTGGTTCCGGTGGGCGCGCTGCTCATGGCGTTCATGCGCAACCTGGTGGGCGTGCCCACCTTCGGCACGTTCCTGCCCGTGCTGGTGGCGCTGGCGCTGCGCGGCACCGACCTGCTGCCCGGCCTGGCGATGGTCTCGTCGGTCATCCTGGTGGGCGTCTTCTCGCGCGTGCTGCTCGATCGCCTGCACCTGCTGCTGGTGCCGCGCCTGTGCATCCTGCTGTCGACGGTGGTGCTGACCGTCGCCCTGTTCGCGGCCATGGGCCGCGGACTCGACAGCCGCAACCTGTTCGGAGGCGTGCTGCTGCCCATCGTGATCCTGGCCATGCTGATCGAGCGCTTCTCGATCACCAGCTCGGAGGAGGGCTGGCGCGAGGCCTGCACGCGGCTCGCCTGGACCGCGCTGGTGGCGGTCTGCATCTACCCGGTGTTCCAGAGCGAGCTGGCCGCGTCGGTGTTCTTCGGCTTCCCGGAGCTGATCCTGTGCGTGATGGGCGCGCTGGTCTGGGTGGGCGGCTACACCGGCTACCGGCTGTTCGAGCTGGTGCGCTTCCGCACGCTGGCGCTGCCCGGGGGTCCGCCCGCTTGAGCATGCTGCGCACCCTCCACGACCTGGGTCTCCTGGGCATCAACCGGCGCAACGCCGAGTACACGCTGCGCTGGAACGACCGGCGCTTCTATCCGCGGGTCGACGACAAGCTGCTGACCAAGGGGCTGTGCCGCGAGGCCGGCGTGCCGACCGCGCGGCTGCTGGCGGTGGCGCGCACCCAGGCCGACGTGGGTCCGCTGCTGCGGGCGCTGGAGGGCGAGCCCGCCTTCGCGCTGAAGCCGGCGCGCGGCTCCATGGGCAACGGCATCCTGCTGGTGCGCGAGCGGGTCGAGGGACGCATGCGCCGCGCCGGCGGCGGGTGGGTCGACGCCGAGGACCTGCGCTACCACGCGTCCGGCATCCTCTCCGGGCTCTACTCGCTGGGCGGCCAGAACGACGCGGCCTTCGCCGAGGAGTGCCTGGAGATCCACCCCGAGTTCCGCACGATCGCGTCGGACGGCGTGCCCGACGTGCGGGTGGTGGTGCACCGGGGCATTCCGGTGATGGCCATGACGCGGCTGCCGACGCTGGCTTCGCGGGGTCGCGCCAACCTGCACCAGGGCGCCGTGGGTGCGGGCATCGACCTGGCGACGGGACGCACCACCCACGCGGTCGTCCGCAGCACGTCGACGCGCCGGCACCCGGACACCGGCGAGCTGGTGGTCGACCGCCTGCTGCCCGACTGGGACCGCGCCCTCGAGATCGCCGTGCGCGCCACCGACGAGACCGAGCTCGGCTACGTGGGGGCGGACGTGGTGGTCGACGCGCGCCAGGGCGCGCTGATCCTGGAGCTGAACGCGCGCCCCGGACTGGCCATCCAGGTGGCGAACCGGGCCGGCCTGCTGCCGCGCCTGGAGCAGGTGGAGGAGCGCTGGCGCCCGGGTCTCTCCGTGGGCGAACGTCTGGAGATCGGACGGGAGATCGGAGGATCGGTTGTCTAGGAACGCGCTCCTGCTGGCGCTCGCGCTGCTGGCGCTGGCGCCGGCGGGAGCCCTGGCGAAGGACGACGTCTACGAGGTGCTCTACGACGTGCGGATGGTGCCCACCGAGCGCGCCGCCCGCGTCGTCATCCGGCTGGGAGCGAACGCCCACCTGGTCCGCGAGCTGACGCTGCGCATCGACCCCCAGCGCCACTTCGACTTCCGCGGCGACGGCGAGGTGACGGTCGTCGACGACAGCGTGCACTGGAAGCCGCCCGAAGCCGGCGGCCAGCTGCGGTACACGTTCCTCGTCGACCACCTGCGCGACGACCGCAGCTACGACGCGCGCTGCACGAAGACCTGGGCGCTGTTCCGCGGCGACGACCTGGTGCCGCCCACGCGCTCGCGCGTGCAGAAGGGGGCGCGCTCCCACTCGCTGCTGCGGCTGCGCGTGCCCGAGGGCTGGTCGCGCGCCACGCCCTACCCGCTGCTGCGCGGCGGCGTCTACGGCGTGAACCACCCGCACCGGGGCTTCGACCGTCCCACCGGCTGGTTCGTGGTCGGTCATCTCGGTGCAGTGCGCGAAGAGGTGCACGGCGTGGAGGTGGCCATCGCCGCCCCGAAGAAGCACGGCATGCGGCGGCTCGACATGCTGGCGCTGCTGCGCTGGACGCTGCCGGTGCTGGAGGACGTGCTGGGCGAGCTTCCGCCGCGGCTGCTGGTGGTCGGCGCCGGCGACCCCATGTGGCGGGGCGGGCTCTCGGGTCCCCAGTCGGTGTACGTGCACGCGCGTCGTCCGCTGATCGGCGAGGACGGCACCAGCCCGCTGCTGCACGAGGTGATGCACGCGCTGCTCGGCATCCGGGGCGGCGACGGCGGCGACTGGGTGGTGGAGGGCCTGGCGGAGCTCTACGCGATCGAGATGCTGCGGCGCTCCGGGACGCTGGCCGAGGATCGCGTCGAGCGGATCTACCAGAAGCTCGCGACGCGCGGTCGGCGCGCCGCGAAGCTGGAGGTCGACTCGGCGTCGGGCGACGTGACGGCGCGCGCGGTGGTGGCGCTGCGGGCGCTGGACGCCGAGATCCGCGAGCGCAGCGAGGGCGCCCACAGCCTGGACGAGGTGGTGCGCCGGCTCACCGCCCAGCGCGATCCGGTGACGACCGCCTCGCTCGGCGACGCCGTCCTCGAAGCGACCGGCCTCGATCTCGGCGCCTTCCTGCGCCGGCTGGTGCGCCCGCAGGCGTCGAGCCGCTAGCCGGAGCTAGTCGGCCCGGCACCCGCGCACGAACGCGTCGTAGTCGGCGCGCACGGCGCGGCGCGCCTCGTCGGCCAGGGCGGCGACGTGGCGGGCGGCCTCCTCCGCGTCGCGGACCCGGGAGCGGTCGAAGCCGAGGGAGCCGGTGCCGGGCGTCTCCAGCGCCAGGCGCCAGCCCGCGTCGAAGTGGGGGGGCGGCGGGGTGGTCCGGGCGTCGCCGTTGGCGTCGCGGTAGAGGCGCAGCAGGGCGTTGCCCACGTTCTCCAGGTGCTGGCTGCTCTCGAGCGTGCCCGCCAGCAGGCGTGCCTTGGCCTCGACGGCGCGGGCCAGCGCGTCGCGCTCGCGTAGCGCGGTCCGCTCGGCCTGGTCGATGCAGAGCTGCTGGCGTTCGTGCAGCGTGGCGGCGCCGTCGAGCGCCGCGCTGCGCCAGTAGTCGCGCTGGTCGTGGGCGCGCAGCAGGCGCCGGTGCAGGCGTCCGTAGCCGGGCGTGCGATCGTCGGAGCCGGCGCCCACCGCCAGCGCGCCGAGCGACAGCAGCCAGCCCAGCGCGATCGTCCCGGCGCTGCCGGCCAGCGCGTTGACGGCGCCCGCCCAGGCCAGGAAGCCCGCGACGGCGCCCCAGCCGGCCAGCCGCTGCGACCGCTGCGGCGCCGCCACCCACGGCGCGACGCGTCCCAGGCTGAACGCGATCAGCACGTCGATGAAGGCCACCAGCACCGCCACGAAGGCCAGCTCCGGGTGGCCGCCCAGCGCCGGCAGCGACGCGGCGAAGCCGGCCTTCGCCACGCCCAGCGCCATCAGCAGCGCCGCCGGCGCCAGCTTCGACGCCGGGTAGCGCGGCTCGCGCTCGATGCGGTGCAGCGCGCGGAACGCCTCGTAGCCGCTGCGGGCCAGGGCGTACTCCTCTTCGGCCCGCGCCAGGCCCAGCGACGTGCGGTTGGTCAGCTCGCGCAGGCGCCGCCGGAACGCGGTGGGCACGTGGCGCAGGGCGCGCACGCGCTGCGGCACGTCCGTCGACTGGATCTCCCGGTCGAGCGCCTCGAGCCGGGACGCGTCGTCCGCCACGCGGCGCAGCGCCCGGCCGCGGATCCGCTCGACGATCTCCCGCTCGACCTCGTCGAGGTCGGCGGCGTCGGCCGGCGGCAGGCCGCGCGCGCCGCGCGATCGCGCCCGCGCGTGCAGGCGCAGCTCTTCCGCGGTGCGGTCCAGGTCGAGGCGGGGGGGCTCGTGGGGGCCGGAAGCAGCCATCGGGCCGAGAGGGTCGGCACGGCGGCCGCGCCCGACATGCCCCCGAATGGGTCGTTCGGCTGGCGAATGCGGGCCAAAACGCGGCCCGCGGCGGACCCGTCGGCCTAGCCGATCTCCCGCACGTACTCGATCAGCTCCGCCTGCGACCCGACGCCCAGCTTGCGGAACATGCTCTTCAGGTGGTTGCGCACCGTGTGGGCGCTGATGAAGAGCTGCTGGGCGATGACCGGTACGCGCTTGCCCTCGACCAGCCGGGCCAGCACCTCGCGCTCGCGGCGCGACAGCTCGGCCAGCTCCGGGTGCTGGATGTCCGGGTCGGCGGCCGGCGAGTTGCCGGCCAGCAGGCTCGCGGTGTGCAGCTGCACCGCGATCTGCGACAGCGACGAGCGCAGCTCCTCGCGGCCGTCGTAGAGCATGTGCTTCGCGGTCATGACCGAGCTCAGCTCGATGATCAGCGCGAAGCCCACGGTGATGCCGGTGTCGATCGTCTCGAAGCGCGCCATCGGCATGACGAGCACCGGCTGGGTCGTGCCGTCGTGCATGAGCAGCGCCGTGAGCCGCGTGCGCCGGTCGCCCTGGCGCGACAGGTTGCCCTCCTCCACCAGCTGGTCGCGCAGCTCCGGCGGCACCAGGTCGTGGGTCTCGACCCCCCACAGCGACTCCCGCGCAACGCCCACCATCTTCGCGAACTTCTCGTTGGCGAAGATGATGCGGCGATCCACCTCGGCCACGACGCCGCAGGTGAAGGTGTCGAGCACGCGCGTCACGCGCTGCCGCATCTCCTCGTTGAACGCGGGCATGGCTCCATCGTACCGGAAGCCCCGCGGAGAGCGGGGTCCAATGGCCCGTGCCGGTCAGCCGATCGGTCCGCTCTGGGCCTGTGCGGCGGCGCCCGTCTCTGGGACCCTGGTCGGGTCGTGATGCGTGTTCGAGAACGGCGTGGGTGACGCTCCCTACCTGCGCGACGAGCGGGTCGTGGCGGCGAGCCCCACGCCGCGGGAGGGGGCGCCCGAGTACCGCATGCGCGCCGTGCTGCGCCGCGAGTTCCACGCCGACGCGCCGAGCGTGCGGCTGGTGGTCGAGGGTCCGTTCGCCGAGGCCGTCGAGTACTGGGACGCCCACCAGGTGGAGCTGCTGATCGCCCTGCTCCAGCGCGCGCTGCCGGCGCTGCGCGAGGCCGAGGCGCGCATCGAAGACGAATGGCAGCGATGGCGGGATCGCACCTCGCCGCCGGCGGACGGGTGCTAGCCTCCCGCCATGGACACACTCGAACGCTTCCTCGCCTACGCCGCCGACTTCGAGAAGACGCTGGTGGACGACGACTGGGAACGCCTCGAGCGGTGGTTCGACGACGACGCGGTGTACGTGGTCGAGTCGCAGGCCTTCGGCTGCGAGCTGCGCGGCCCGGCCGCCATCTTCGCCGGCATGAAGAAGTCGCTCGACGGACTCGACCGCCACTTCGACAGCCGCGACGTGGACGTGGTGGACGGCCCGAAGGTCGAGGGCGACACGCTGCACGTGGGCTGGAAGATCACCTACCACAAGGCGGGCCACCCCGACTTCGTGCTCGAGGGCGCGTCCGAGGCGCGGCTGCGCGACGGCCGCATCGAGCGGCTGGTCGACTCCTACGACGAGGCGAAGTCCCAGGCGGCGCTCGACGCGTGGAGCCGCGAGACCGGCATCGCGCTGGATCCCTCCTACACCTAGGGGATGCGGCGCGCCGGGCCGTCGCCCAGTGCCTGGATGCGCAGCGCGCCGTCGCCGTCGTAGACCATGACGTCGCGCAGACCGCGCTCGCGCAGGCCATCGACCAGCGCGACGGCCTCCCGGTCGCGGTCGGCCTGTGAGAGTGCGCTCCAGCCGTCGTGCAGGGTGCCGACGAAGGCGTTGCCGGCTCCCCCGGCGCTGCGCCGACCGCTGTCCAGGTACGGCGACACCTGGGCCAGCACGTCGCCGCTCACCCGGTCGGGGCTGAACCAGATGTGGTTCACCGAGACCAGCGCCGCCACCAGGGCCGCCAGCGCGGCGCCGGATCGGGCGACGCGGGCCCAGGGCAGCGCGCGCAGCGCGGCCAGTCCGGTCGCGGCCCGTGCCTCGGGCTCGTCGAGCGCCTGGTGGGTGATCTGCCGCGCCTCGCGCTGCGCGGTGTCGGGCGGCGGGGCGGCGGCGCGCGGCGTCCTGCGGCGCGGCACCGCCGCCTTGCCCGACAGGAAGCGGCCCTTCAGGTCGGAGAGCGCACGCGCTCCGTCGTAGTCGTTGGCCGCGATGCGTTCGTTGCCCAGGGCGCGCAACGCGTCGTCGAGCTCGCGGAGCCAGTCCCCCGTCAGGCGCTCCACCGACAGCCCGACGGCCGGAAGCTCGTCGTCGAGCACGACCGCCGAACGGCACAGCAGGCCCACCAGCAGGGTGGTGCCGGGCACGTCTTCGCGGGTTCCCACCGAATCGGCGCACAGCTGCTCGTGCTCGCGGGCGCTCAGCGAGCCGGTGTCCAGGCACCAGGCCACCCGGTCCACCGGGTCGTGGCGGGGCGGATCGCCGGCGGCGCGGCGGCGCAGCGCGGCGGCGATCTTCGCCAGCGCCTGCGACTCGAAAACCGACGCCGCATCGTCGGTCGCGGCCTCCTGCCCACCCGAGCCCCAGTCGAGCGACGCCAGCAGCTGCTCGTCGACGCGTCGCAGCAGGGCCGCGTTGTAGGTGACGATCGCGCGCAGCACGCGCGGCGCGAAGAAGGCGCGCCCCAGCTCGACCTTGCGCTGCCGCAGGGTGCGCAACGTGAGCTCCTCGCACGCGTCGGCCGACTCCATCTCCGCCGCCGCGAAGAACTCGGCCTCCAGCTCGGGCAGGCGCGGGTCGGTGTCGGCGTCGCACTGCTGGCACAGGCTGTAGAGCCGCGGCGTGAGGGTCACCGGATCCTGGAGCGGCGCGTCGCCGTCTCCGCCGGCGGCCAGCAGCGTGATCAGGTAGTCGAGGACGGGGATGCGCGCCTCGGTGGGTCCGGCGTGGGCCAGCTCGGCGCCGAGCACCAGGTCGAGCAGGTCGAGCACGCCGCGGCGGTCGCTGCCCAGCAGGTCGGGCAGGGTCGAGCGCAGCTGCGCCAGCGGAAGCTCGGCGGCCACCTGCTGCATGCGCTGCTCGAGCTCGTCGAGGCGGGCGTCGACGGCTTCGACGGCGCTGGCGTCGGCGTCGGACGCCTCGGCGGCCAGCCGCTCGATCAGCTCCTCGCTGAGCGCGCGGCCGTCCTCGGCGAGGCTGGCGTTCGGCGCGCCCAGGCCCGACGGGGCCAGCGCGCCCCAGGCCGAGCGCAGCGCGCGGAGGCGCTCGAAGCGCGCACGCAGAGCCGCTTCGCGCCCCTCCTTCGACACCTAGAAGACCGAGGACCCGTGGTCCGGCGCGCAGGGCACGATCTGCTCCGGCACCAGCCCGGCGGCGTCGCAGCCCACCTTGCCCTGCTTCAGCAGGCCGCCGGCGTCCGGCTTGGCGAAGGCCCAGAACTGGACGAAGCCGTCGGCGTCGATGTCGGCGCCGGCGTCGGCGGTGAAGCCAACGCCGTCGGCGCTGACGGCCACGCCATAGGAGAAGTAGATGTTGCCCTCGGGACGGAACCCCAGCGCGCCGAAGTTGCCGCCGCCGTTGAAGACGGCGGCGATGGAGCCGGGAATGACCGCCGGCTCCGGGTCGACGTCGACGTAGGCGTCCTTCTCGGAGAAGTGGGCGTTCTCGAGCACGCGGATGGCGGCCAGGTTGGTCTTGGCCTCGGCCGTCTTCGAGCGCAGCTGGTAGCTCTGGAGCAGCGGAATGGCGACGGCGGCGAGCACGCCCACGATCGCCACCGAGATCATCAGCTCGATGATGGTGAACCCGCGCCGGCTTCGGGGTGAGATCCGCATCGCTCCTGCATCGGTGTGTCGGGGCGGGGACTCAAGGCCCGGTTGGACCGGGGTCGGACCCTCCCGAGCGCGCAGACCGGGTGGATAGGCACGCGAAATCCTTTAGGATCCCGGCCTGATGACGCTCCGGGTCCGGTTGCTGTGGTGTCTGCTCGTCGCCCTGGTCGGGGTGGGCTGTGCACCGCCGGCCACCCCCGACGTGCTGCTGCTCGTCGTCGGTACGCTGCGCGCCGACCGCCTGGGGAGCTACGGCCACCATCCGCCGGGACGCGGCGTGGTCGCCCTGGCCGAGGACGGCGTCGTCTTCGAGAACGCCGTCGCCCCCTCGTCCCAGACCGAGCCGGCGCTGGCGTCGCTGTTCACGTCGCTGCTGCCGTCGGCCCACGGGGTCACGACGGCGGACGCGAGCCTGCCGCCCGAGCCGCCCACCCTGGCCGAGGCCTTCGCCGCCGCCGGCTGGGAGACGGTGGCGGTGTCGGCCAGCAGCGCCTTCGCCGACCCGTCGCGCGGGCTGTCGCGCGGCTTCGAGCGGGTGGCGACGCTGCCGCAGACGCCGCAGGAGCAGTCGCGGGCGCAGGCCGGATCGGCCGTGCTGGTGCGCGATCGCACCATCACGAAGCGGGCCATCGAGGTGCTGGCCGAGGAGCGCACGCGCCCGCTCTTCCTGATGGTGCACTGGATGGCGCCCCACCCGGGCTACGACGCGCGTGGCCGCTTCAAGCGCATGGGCCAGCGCAACTTCAGCGGACCGGTGGACGGCTCGCTCGACCAGCTCATGCAGCTCTCGCGCGGCGAGATGCAGCTCGACGCGGTCGACCTGGCCCACCTGCGCGCGCTCTACGAGGCCGAGGTGTGGAGCGCCGACGCGCAGGTGCAGGGCCTGGTCGAGCACCTGGGGCGCATCGACGCGCTGGATCGCGCGGTGGTGGCGGTGGTCTCGGACCACGGCGAGTCGCTGGGCGAGGGGGGCCGCTTCGGCCACGGCACGACGCTGCACCGCGAGGTGCTGCACGTGCCGCTGGTGGTGCGGCGTCCCGGCGGCGGCGACGACGGCGCGCGGGTGGCGACCGCGGTGGGCGTGGTCGACGTGGGTCCGACGCTGCTGGCGCTGGCCGGCCTGGACGACGTGCGCGTCACGGCGGGCCGCTCGCTGGTTCCGCTGCTGGGCGGCGCGGCGCCCGACGATCCGCAGCGGCCGATCGTGAGCGAGCTGCACCCGGACCCGGCGATCGCCGCGGCCTGGGGAGCGCAGCGCCACCGCGCCGCCGTCACCACCGATCGCTTCAGCCTGCTGGTGGGCAGCGACGGGAGCGCGGCGCTCTACGAGGCGTCGGACCCGAAGCAGGAGCGCGACCTGGCGGCCGAGCGGCCGGAGACGGTCGCCCGCCTGTCGGCCGCGCTCGACTAGTCCCGCTCGCCCGGCTTCCGCACCAGCGCCTCCAGGCTCGCCCGGACGGCGGCGGTGGTGCGCGGCAGCGGCGTGCGATCGCCGGCGGCGCGCAGCCAGAGCCGGTCGCGGGCGCGGCCCCCCACCGTCTCGATCTCGACCTCCGACGGGAACAGGGAGAAGAAGGCGAGGCGGCGCAGCAACGCGGCCAGGAAGCCCAGGCGATCGGGCGCCTCCACGTCGAGCCGCAGGCAGCCGCCGCGCGCTTCGCTCGTGCGCAGCGCGAAGGCGTCCAGCACGATCGGCGTCATGAAGCCGTCGCGCAGGTCCTCGTTCAGGCTGCGCACGATCTCGTCGCCCGGCGGCTCGCTGCCCGGCAGGCAGTGGAGCTGGAACGACGCCTCCCAGCGGCCCGCCGCGACGATGCGGGCGTGGCCGCGCTCGATGTCGATGCCGCGGCGCGCGAGCCCGGTGGCGAGCTTGCCGCACCAGCCCGGACGCAGACCGCCCGCCAGCCGCAGCACGGTGCGCTGGTCGGTGCTCCTCTCCCAGTCGACGTCGAGCGTATCCCCCATCTCTCCCCCGCAGCAGACGTCCCCGTCCGGTCGGGCTGCGAAGCAAGGCGCGTGCCGCGGGAGCCCTCCGACCGGACGCGGCGCACGCGCGCCCGGACGGGCCGGAACCGGCACGCAGTCGCCGCCGCCGCTGCCTCGCGACCGGGCAGGGTCCCGCGCCCGCCTGCCTCGCCGATCGGCAGGCGACCCGCCCGCGCAGACACTCCCTAGTCGGGCTCGGGGGGCTCCTCCGCCTCGACCACCGGGTTCTCCTGCCGGATGCGCTCCAGGTGGTGGACGATGCGGTTGGCGTGGTGGGTCTCGCGCTCGAGCCAGCGGTAGGCGTCGAGCCGCTCCAGGGCCTCTTCGTTGGTCAGCTCGTCGACGCTGGCGCGGTGCAGGATCTCGCGGCGGAACGCGGGCCGGTCCTGCCGGAGCCGCTCCTCCAGTCGGGCGAGCGGCTCCTCGGCGTCGGCTCCGATCGAGCCGAGCAGTCCGGCCAGGGCGCCGGCGCTCTCGCGCAGCACCGGGTCGTCGCCCATGTCGTCGGGCAGGCGCCGCTCCTCGCAGCGTTCGATCAGGCGCCGCAGCTGGTCGATCACGTGCAGCGCCGCCACCTCGCGCGCGTCGACATCGCCGCCCGGTCCGGGCGTGCGGATGCGCGCCACGTAGCGCTGGGTCTCGTCGAGCGCCTCGCGGATCTCGGACAGCTCCGGGGCGGCGGGCGTGCGCGGCGGAAGCTGCGCGGACACCACGTCGAAGGCGAGCCGGGCGATGTCGCTCAGCACGACGCCCACCGCGCGCAGCGCCACCGTCGGCTCCGCGAGGAAACGGGGGTCGAGCCCGGCGGCCAGCGCGACCGGACGCTCCGGAATCATCCGCTCGACCAGACGCGCGAAGGGACCGGTGAACGGCAGGACGATCACCACGCCGAGGAAGTTGAACAGCGAGTGGAAGCCGACCAGCGCGAACTCCGGGTCGCTGGCGGCGAAGCCCGGAGCCGCCCGCTCGAGCACGAGGGCGTAGACGGGCAGCAGGAAGAACGCGCCGACGCCGGTGAGCACGTTGTAGACGACGTGGGCCCAGCCGGTGCGTCGCGCCGGCAGCGATGCGCCGATCGTGGCCAGCGCCGCCGTGACGGTGGTGCCCACGTCCATGCCGATCACCATGGCCGCCGCCTGCGAGAAGGAGACCGTGCCCGTGCCGACCGCGGCGATGGCGGTGGCGACGCCGGCACTCGACGACTGGGTGACGAGCGTGATCGCCACGCCGATGCCCACCAGCCAGAGGCGTCCCGTCAGCGTGTCCGCCGGGAACGTCTGGGGCGTCACCAGGCCCTCGAAGCCGGCCATGCCCTGCTGGAGGTTCACGAAGCCCACGAACACCAGGCCGAAGCCGGCGATCGCCAGACCCGCGTGGCGCGCGCGGCCCCGTCCCAGCAGCCGCAGCAGCGCGCCGGTCAGGACCAGCAGGGAGGCGATCGCTCCGATGTCGGGACGGAAGCCGAGCAGCGCCACGAGCCAGCCGCGGAGCGTGGTTCCGATGTTGGCGCCGAACACGATGCCCAGGGCCTGCGGGAACGTCAGGATCGCCGCGCCCGCGAAGCCCACGGCGGTGACGGTCGTGGCGCTCGACGATCCCACCAGCGCGGTGGCCACCGCGCCCGAGACGGCGCCCGAGAGCGGGCTCCGGGTGAAGCGGCGCAGCGAGCGCTCGAGCGCGTTGCCCGCCAGGCCACGCAGACCGTCGGTGAGCAGCGCCACACCGAGCAGGAACAGCCCGAGGCCTCCGGCCGCCTGGAGCAGGTCCTGCATCACGGGCGCCTCAGGCGCTCGCGGCTTGGCGTTCCTTCAGCTCGCGCAGCGCCGTCTGGAAGAGGTAGCACTGGGAGTCGCGCGGAATCTGGTCCGGCGGCAGCGGCTCGTCGATCTGCTCCGGCGTGGGCCCGTACTTCTCGGCCAGCGGACGCAGCGCGTCCAGGTCGAAGCCGTAGAGCGCGGCCGCGTTTTCGGCGAACAGCATGCGCCGCTGCTTCTCTGGAATGTCGGCGAAGGTCAGCCGCAGCGACTCCAGGTTGTAGGGGAACGTGCCCTCGTAGTGCGGGTAGTCGTTGCCCCACAGCACCTTCTCGGGACCCACCTCGTCGATGCCGCCCAGCTCCACCTTCGACGGGAAGCTCGCGCCGTACCAGCAGTTGCGCTTGGCGTACTCGCTGGGGAGCATCTTGAGCCCCCACTCCATGCCCTCGTAGTACATCTCGCCCATCGAGCCGCGCTGGATGCCGTGATGGATGCGGTCGAGCTGGGCCAGCATGGGCGGCGCCCAGGAGCAGCCGCTCTCGGTCAGGATGTAGCGGAGCTTCGGGAAGCGCTCGAAGACGCCGCTCATGATCAGGTGGCTGTAGCCGCGCCGGCAGAAGAACTGGACCTCCGAGATCCAGATGGCCTCGGCCACCGCGCCCTCGCCGTAGTCGGGCGAGCCCTGGCCCGAGTGCTGGTTCATGACCAGGCCCGCGTCCTGGATGGCGGCGAACACCTTGTCCCAGTCCGGGTGGTAGAGGGGCTTGAGCCAGGTGCAGTCCTCGGGAATCAGCGGCAGCAGCACGCCGCCGCGCAGGCCGTTGCTGGCGATGAACTCGATGTCCTTCACCGCCTCGTCCAGGTCGTTTGGCAGGATCAGGCCGATGCCGGCGCGCCGCGCCGGGTCCTCGTTGCAGAAGTCGACCAGCCAGCGGTTGTGGGCCCGGATGCCGGCCAGGCAGCGCTCGTACTCGTCGGGCTTGGGAGGCTGGGTGGTGACGATGCTCTTCTTGTAGAAGGGCGGCACCGTGTTCGGGAACACCACCTCGCCGACCACGCCCTGGCCGTTCTGGTCGCCGTTGCGGATCTCCAGGTCCCAGTTGCGCATCTTCTTCTTGCCGTAGTGCTCGAGCGCCGGGTTCTTGTAGCCGCCGCGCCACTCGTCGAAGGCGTCGCGGTACTTCGGGTCCAGGTACTCGCGGTACTGGGCGTGGCTTCCGCCGGCGTGGGTGTCGGCGGTGATCAGGATGTAGGGCTCGCTCATGGGGTTCCTTCGCTCAGAACTGGGGAATCACTTCGCGGGCGAAGAGCTGCATCGAGCTCATCGCCTGCTCGGTGGTCATGCTGCCATACTTGGGAATGAACAGGACGTCGTGGTCGACGCCGAGCACCTCCTTCTGGTGCCGTAGCTGCTCCACGATCTGCTCGGGCGTCCCGAAGGTGTTCAGGTTCGCATACATCTCGGCCATCGCCTCCAGGCCCATGGCCTGGATCGCCTCGGCGGCGTTGCCGTAGAACTCGTAGCCCCGGGCGTCCTTGAAGTGGTCGCCGCCGATCTCGTAGTGCTCGACGATGGTGGTGAAGTACTCGCGCACGTACTTGAGCCCCAGCTCCCGGGCCCTCTGCGGGTCGCGGTCGCAGTAGACGAGCTGGCCGCAGAAGGGCACCGGCGGCGGCGTGTCGCGCAGCTCCTTCCAGCGCTCCTGGTAGGGAACGAGGGAGACCTCCTTGAAGACCTCCCAGGGCTGCTGGGCCAGCACCATCAGCTGGGCTCCCAGCACGGCCGCCTGGAGCGCCGACTCGGGTGAGACGCCGATGGAGTAGACGCGGTCGTCGAAGGCGGCGGTCGGGCGCGGGCGCAGGTCGCGGCGCGGGCGCTGGAAGAACTCGGTGTCCGCCTCGAAGAAGCCCTTGTTCAGCGCCTCGAGCACCAGCGCCGTGCCCTGGTCGAAGCGCGGGCGGGCCTCGTCCATGGGGATGCCGAAGCCCTCGTACTCGCGTCGCGAGAGGCCGCGGCCGAAGCCGAGCAGCGCGCGGCCGCCGCTCTGCTGGTCGAGCAGGGCGATCTTGGCGGCCACCCGGTACGGATCGTTCCAGGGCACGATCACCGCTCCGGTGCCGAGCTTGATGCGCGACGTGCGCCCCGCCACCTGTGCCAACCACTGCACGTTGTCGGGGCACATCGAGTAGCCGAAGAAGTGGTGCTCGGTGGCCCAGTAGCTGTCGAAGCCGAGCTCGTCCGCCGCGCAGGCCAGCGACATCTCGGCGGCCATGACGTCGGTGTCGTCCTGCTCGTCGCGGTAGTTCTGGAAGACGGAGAGTACGCCGAACTTCATTGGGGGAGGCTCCTGATGGAGTGTCAGCAAGCTGGATGGAACAGGCTCGCCGGCCTGCCCCCTGGACGCAAGTCCCGTCCCGTCCGGACGGGCCGGGGCTCACACCGACGGGCGCGAAGGCCGCTTTCGCGCCATTCTCTGCCGCGATGGGGAAGCGCTCGGGCAGCCTGCGCAAGCGATCCACGAATCGCGCCGTCCGAGCTCTCGGACCGGTGTTGATGTCGCTCGCCGCGTTGCTGTTGCGCGTGCTCGGCAAGACCTGGCGGATCGAGATGGAGGGCGAGAGCCCGCTCGACGAAGGCGGCGCGGCCGTCGGCGCCATCTGGCACCGCGACATCCTGATCGCCGCCTATGCCTTCCGCGGACGCGGCTTCAGCGTACCGGTGAGCCGCAGCCGCGACGGCGACGTCATCACGCGGCTGCTGGTGGCACTGGGCTACACGCCGCCGCCGCGCGGATCCAGCTCCTCCGGCGGCGCGGCCGCGCTGCGCGGCCTGGTGCGCATCGTGCGCGCCGGCACGCCGGTGTCGCTGCCGGTGGACGGTCCGCGCGGTCCGGAGCGTCGCTCGAAGATCGGCGTCGTGAGCCTGTCGCGCATGACCGGCGTCGCGATCACGCCCTACGCGTTCTCGGCCAGCCCCTGCTTCCGCTTCGGCAGCTGGGACGGCACGCTGCTGCCGCTTCCCTTCGCGCACGTGACCGGGCGCTTCGGCTCGCCGCTCGACGTGCCGCGCGAGGCCAGCCCCGAGGACGAGGAGGAGCTGGCCCGCGATCTCGACGGCAGGCTCGACGCGCTGACCGACGACCTGGACGCGCGCATGGGTCTGCCCGCGCGGGCCTAGTCGCTACTCGTCCTCCGACGCCTCTTCTTCCTCGTCGTCCATCACGATGACGAGGCCGTCGGCGCCCAGGTTCAGGATCACGCCGGACATCTTCGTCTCGAGCTTGAGGCGCACGCCCTTCGTGTTCTCCACCCACAGCGGTCCGCCGATGCTCTTGTCGGTGACGCCGATGCCGCCGCGCAGCTGGCCGTAGGTGCCGGCGAAGTCCTCGAGCTTCTCGAGGCCGAAGACGTCGCCCTCCGCGTCGATCCGGGCGATGCCGATTCCCCCGAAGCCGAGACCGCCGATCTTGAAGTCGTGGGTCTCGCCGCGGAAGGTGAGCTGGCCGCCGCCGAGCTGGCCGCTGCCGATGAACGACGCCTGGTAGGCGCCGATGGTCACGCGGCCCGAGGGCTGCTCCTTCGCCTCCTCCGCGGCCTCCTCGGCGCCGGCAGGCAGCCCCGCCAGCAGGGCCACGAGGCATGAGGTCAGGATTGCGATGCGCATGCTTCCACCCCTCCAAGTGGGCGTCCATGTTACGCATTTCTGGCCCGCTTGGAAGCGCTCAAGATGCTGGGCTATAACACCGTTACGCCCGCTATAGCGACGTTATAGCGATTCCCATGACCACATCCTCGACCCCTTCCCCGGTGCGCGGCAAGCCGCGCGCCCGCGGCACCGATGTCTCCGGCGCCGGCGGGCGCGGACGGGATTCCCGCGCCGCCATCCTGGAGGCGGCCCAGGCGCTGCTGCTGGAGTCGGGCATCGAGGGCATGTCGATCCGCAAGCTCGGCCGGCGCTGCGGCTACACCGCGCCCACCATCTACCACCACTTCGGCGACAAGGCGGGGCTGGTGGCCGCGGTGGTCGATGAGCGCTTCCGCGAGGTGCACGAGGTGATGCTGTCGATCCCGCGCGGCGGCGACGCGGCCCGCTACCTGAACGACGTCGCCCGCGCCTTCCTGGAGTTCGCGCTCGAGAACCCGGAGCACTACCGGCTGCTGTCGCTGCCCGGGCTCGAGCCCGGCTCGATCCCTTCCGCCGAGTCGGCGCGCGAGATGGTGAAGGACGCCCTCGAGCAGCTCGCCCGCGAGGGCACGCTGGCCACCCGCGACATCGACGCCGCCTACGAGACGACCTGGGCGATGCTGCACGGCCTGATCTCCCTGCGCCTCACCCGCCCCGAGTACCCCTTCTCCGACCAGATGATCGAGCTCGCCTTCCAGATGATGGAAGGCGGTCTGCTGCGTCGCGGAGCCCTGCCCCGATGAGGAACCCCATGACCCGCACCATCCTGCTCCTGCTCGCCGCCGCGCTGGCCCTCGTCGCCTGCGGCGAGGAGGAGGCCACCGTCGAGGCGACCGGCAAGCCGGTCTACATCACCGAGGTCTACGTGCGCGACCTCGAGGAACGCATCGAGGCGTCCGGCGAGCTGCTGGCGCGCAACCGCGCCGACGTGGCCGCGCAGGTGGCCGGCGAGGTGACGCGCATCCTCGACGAGGGCGAGGCGGTCGAGGAGGACGGCGTGGTGGTCGAGATCGACCCGGAGCGCCGGCATCTGGACCTGGATCGCGCCCGCGCGCGGGTGGCCGAGGCGCGTGCCGCGCTGGCCGAGCAGAAGCGCGAGGTCGAGCGCATGCGCGCGCTGAAGGAGCGCAACGTGGCGTCGGAGACCCAGCTCGACGCGGCCGAGACGGCGCTCCAGGCGGCGCTGTCGCGCCTGTCGGTGGCGAAGGCCGACCTGGGCACGGCCGAACGCGCCCTGCGCGACGCCACGGTGACGGCGCGCTTCGCCGGCCAGATCGCGCAGCGCTACGTGCAGCCCGGCGAGTTCGTGAACGTCGGCCAGCCCCTCTTCGAGCTGGTGTCGCTGGATCCGGTGGAGGTCGAGTTCACCCTGCCCGAGGAGGACACGGCCCGGGTGCGCGTGGGCATTCCCATCGAGGTGACGGTCTCGCCGTATCCGGACGAGGTCTTCGACGCCACCGTGCACATCGTTTCTCCCACCATCGACCGGCGCACGCGCACGCTGCGCGTCCGCGCGCTGGTGCCCAACCCGGACCACCGCCTGCGCCCGGGCCTGTTCGCGCGGGCCAACCTGGGCATCTCGAAGCGCGAGGGCGTCGTCATGGTCCCGCAGGAGGCGCTGCTCCAGCGCGCCGACGGCGCGGTCGTGTTCAAGGTGGGCGACAACAAGCGCGTGACGCGCATCCTGGTGGACACGGGCACGGTGCGCGACGGCGCGGTCGAGGTGCTGCGCGGCCTGTACCCGGGCGACCGGGTAGTGGCGCGCGGCCACGAGGACCTGATCGAGGGCAGCGTGGTGGTGGCCCGCAACCCGGACGGCTCGCTGCTCGCGAAGGACGCGGCCCCGGGTGACGCCGCCTCGCTGGAGAACGGAGTGGCCGCCCAGTGATCGATCTCTGCATCAAGCGGCCGATCCTGACCCTGATGCTCACGCTCTCGCTGCTGGTCTTCGGCGGCCTGGGCTACGCGAACCTGGGCATCGACCAGTTCCCGGCCATGGAGTTCCCGGTGGTGACGGTGACCGCGCAGCTCGAGGGCGCGGCGCCGGAGGTGATGGAAGAGGACGTCACCGAGGTGCTCGAGGAGCACATCAACACCATCGGCGGACTGCGCAGCCTGCGCTCCACCACCTTCCAGGGCGTCGCCCAGGTGGTGGCCGAGTTCGAGCTGGAGCGCGACCTCGACCAGGCGGCGCAGGACGTGCGCGACAAGGTGTCCCGCGCGCGCTTCGAGCTGCCGAAGGAGATGGAGCCGGCGGTCGTCGACAAGCTCAACATGTCGAACCGGCCGATCCTGTGGATCCCGCTCAGCTCGAACCGGCCGGCGGTGGAGGTCACCGAGTACGTCAAGTACACGATGAAGCCCTTCATCGAGACGGTGGACGGCGTGGCCTCCACCGAGATCTTCGGCCGGCGCGAGCGGGCGATCCGGGTGTGGGTGGACGGCGAGGCGCTGCGCGCCCGCGGCCTGTCGACCAACGACATCATCGCGGCCATGGGTCGCGAGCACGTCGAGCGGCCGGGCGGTCGGCTCGAGAGCCGCCAGATCGAGTACTCGCTGAAGACGGCGGCCGAGTACGAGACGGTCGCCGAGCTGGGCGAGCTGATCGTGGCCAACGTGGACGGCGCCGACGTGCGCCTGCGCGACGTGGCGCGGGTCGAGGACGGCGCCGAGGACTACCGCTTCCTGGCCCGCTTCAACGGCGAGCCGGGCGCCGGGCTCGGCATCCTGAAGCAGAGCCAGGCCAACACGGTGGCCATCGCCGACGAGGTGCGCGAGCGCACCGAGGAGCTGAAGACGATCCTGCCCGGCGGCATCGAGCTGCCTCCGTGGGAGCAGATCATGGACTTCTCCGACTCCATCCGGGAGTCGGTGGCCGAGACCCAGTTCGCGCTGATCTTCGGCGCGTTCCTGGCGACGCTGGTGGTGTTCGTCTTCCTGCGCCGCACCCGCCCGACGCTGATCGTGGCGGCGGCGATCCCGCTGTCGATCGTCGCCAGCTTCGGCGTGATGTGGATGTTCGACGCCACGCTCAACATCATGACGCTGCTGGCGCTGGCGCTGGCCGTCGGCGTGGTCATCGACGACGCCATCGTCGTGCTCGAGAACATCGAGCGCCACCGCGAGTCGGGCGACGACCCGATGACCGCCGCCTCCAACGGCACCCGCGAGATCGCCTTCGCCGCCACCGCCGCCACCCTCTCCATCGCCGTGGTGTTCCTGCCGGTGGTGTTCGTGAAGGGCCTTGTGGGCAGCTTCCTGGGCGAGTTCGGCATCACGGTCGCCGCGGCGGTGATGTTCTCGCTGTTCGTGGCGCTGACCCTCACGCCCATGCTGGCGGCGCGCATGCCTCCGCCCGAGGAGCACGAGCACGGCGGCGTCTACCACACGCTGGAGCGCTGGCTTGCGGCCCTGGAGGCCCGCTACCGCGCCGTGCTCGACTGGGCGCTCTCCCACCGCGCGGCGGTGATGGTGCTCGCCAGCATCTCGTTCGTGGTGGCGATGCTGTTCGGCGCGCGGCTGGGCGCCGAGTTCTTCCCGCCCTCGGACGAGGGGCGGCTGTTCGCCATGCTGGAGACGCCGCCGGGAACCAACCTGGACGGCATGCTCGACCGCCTGAACCAGGCCGAGAAGTGGATGCTCGCCCAGCCCGAGGTGCACGGGCTGTTCGCCGGCGTCGGCGTCTCGGGTCCGGACGGACCGGGCGCCGTGAACAACGGCGTGATGGTGGCGATCCTGGTCCCCCACGCCGAGCGCGAACGCAGCGTGCAGGACCTGATGAAGGCGGCGCGGGTGGCCTTCGGCAACATCCCGGGCCTCACCTCGCGCGTGATGGACCCGTCCCAGTTCATGGGCGGCGGCGGCCAGGGCGAGCTCGAGTTCAACCTGCGCGGCAACGTGGCGCTGACCGAGCTCGACTCCATCTCGGACCAGTTCATCCGCGCGCTGGAGAGCCGGCCCGGCTTCGTCGACATCACCAAGAGCCTGAAGCTGGGCCTGCCCGAGGTGCGCGTGGTGCCGGACCGGGAGAAGGCCGCATCGATGGGCATCAGCGCCGAGGCGATCGCCAGCGTCGTCCAGGCGTCGATCGGCGGCATGGACATCGGCAAGTTCAAGTCGGGCGGCCACCGCTACGACATCCGCATGCGCCTGGAGGAGGAGGAGCGCACCGACCCGGCGTCGATCGGGCGGCTGTACGTGCGCGGTCGCGACGGCGAGGTGATCGAGCTGCGCAACCTGATCGACATCGAGACCGGCGCGGCGCCGTCGAAGATCACGCGCATCGACCGCATGCGGAGCGTGACCGTGTCGGCGAACCTGGAGGACCTGCCGGCCGGCGCCGCCATCCAGCAGATCCGCCAGCTCGGCGACCAGCTGCTGCCCGAAGAGGTGAACATCTCGTTCTCCGGCAGCGCCGACGCCTTCCTGGAGAGCATCCAGCAGTTCACGCTGGCCATGGGGCTCGCGATCCTGGTGATCTACATGGTGCTGGCGGCCCAGTTCGAGAGCCTGCTGCACCCGCTGACCGTGATGCTGGCCCTGCCGCTGTCGATGGTGGGCGCCCTCGGTGCGCTGCTGGCCTTCGGCATGACGCTCAACCTCTTCAGCCTGATCGGGATCATCCTGCTGTTCGGGCTGGTGACGAAGAACTCGATCCTGCTGGTCGACTTCGCCAACCAGCTGCGGCGCGAGGGGCTCGACAAGGTGGAGGCCATGCGCCGCGCGGCCCCGGTGCGGCTGCGCCCGGTGCTGATGACGGCCTTCTCGATGATCTTCGGCGTGCTGCCCGCCGCCATCGGCGTGGGGCCGGGCTCCGAGTCGCGCCAGCCGATGGCGGTCGCGACCGCCGCCGGCATGTTCTCGTCGACGCTGCTCACCCTGCTGGTGGTGCCGGTCTTCTACCTGGTGCTCGACGACTCCACCCAGTGGATCGCCGAGCGCTGGCGGCGGCTGCGGGGACGGGGGGCCGCGTCGGGCGCCCCAGTCGCGTCGCACTAGGCAGGGATCAGTCCGACTTCGCCTCGCCGATCGCGCCCTCCACCGGGCCGACCAGCGCCGCGGCGCGCGGGTACCCGGCGTAGTGGGCGATCTGCATGAGCACCTCGCGCAGCTGCTCGGGCGTGAGCTCGCCCTTCTTCAGCGCCGCCTTCGCCTGGATCTTGAAGGTGTCGGGCTCGCCCAGCGCCGCGATGATGCCCATCACCACGAGCCGACGGTCGCGCACCGACAGCGCCTCGCGCGTCCACAGCTCGGCGAAGGTCTGCTCGATCATCAGGTCGAAGAAATCCATGGCGCCCTTCGGCGGGGCCGGGACGTCGCCGCCGTAGACCTCCTGGAACATGGCGATGCCGCGGTCGAAGCGGGAGGAGTCGGACATGGGGTTCTCCACGAAAAGGGGCGTCGGAGCCGGGTTGGGGCGCGTATCCTACCAGCCCCATGTTCAGCCTGCGGTTCGACCTGCGCGCGCCCGCCTTCGGCGCTCCCGCCGCCGACCTCTACGCGGCCGCCGTCGAGATGGCGGAGTGGGGCGAGCGCAACGGCTGCATCGCCGCCATCGTCTCGGAGCACCACGGCTCGGAGGACGGCTACCTGCCGGCGCCGCTGCTGCTGGCGTCGGCCATCGCCGCGCGCACGCAGGCGCTGCCCATCCAGGTGGCCGCCCTGCTGGTGCCGCTGCACGACCCGGTGGCGCTGGCCGAGCAGATGGCGGTGCTCGACGTGCTGTCCAGGGGCCGCGTCTCCTACGTCTGCGCCATCGGCTACCGCCCCGAGGAGTACGCCCAGTTCGGTCGCGACATGAAGGGGCGCGGCCGGCGCATGGAGCTGTGCCTCGAGACGCTGCGCCGCGCCTTTTCCGGCGAGCCCTTCGTGTTCGAGGGACGCCCGGCGCGCGTCACGCCGACCCCGTTCACGCCGGGCGGTCCGCTGCTGCTGATGGGCGGCAGCAGCAAGGCGGCGGTGCGGCGCGCCGCGCGGCTCGGCCTGGGCATGATCACCCAGGGCGGCGATCCGGGGCTCGAGGCCCTGTACCGCGAAGCCTGCGAGGAGGCCGGCACTACGCCCGGGATGTTCCTGCACCCGCCGGCGGGCACGGTCACCAGCGCCTTCGTCGCCGAGGATCCGGACCGGGCCTGGCGCGAGATCGGCCCGCACCTGCTGCACGACGCGCGCATGTACGCCGCCTGGATGCACGCCTCCGAGTCGGCCAGCAAGTCGGTGGCCGCCGATGTCGACGAATTGCGCGCCGAGCAGGGTCCGTACCGCATCTTCACCCCCGACGAGGCCGTCGACTACGTGCGCAGCAACGGCGTGCTGCTCCTCCAGCCCCTGTGCGGCGGCCTTCCGCCCGAGCTGGCCTGGCCGAGTCTCGAGCTGGTGGCGAGCCGGGTCCTGCCGGCCCTGAAGGAAGGGGCGTGACCGACGTCCACGGCCAGGTGGCGCCCGGCTTCGAGGCGGTGCGCGAGGCCTTCGCCCGCAACTTCGCGGAGCACGGCGAGGTGGGCGCGTCGGTCTGCGTCTACCGGCGCGGCACGCCGGTGGTCGACCTGTGGGCGGGCGAGGCCGATCCGCAGACGGGCCGTCCCTGGCAGGCGGACACGATCTGCCTGGTCTTCTCCACCACCAAGGGCGTCACGGCGGCCTGCGTGCACCGGCTGGTCGAGCGCGGGGAGATCGATCTCGACGCGCCGGTGGCGCGCTACTGGCCCGAGTTCGCCGCCAACGGGAAGGGCGCCATCACCGTCCGCCAGGTGCTGACCCACCAGGCCGGCCTGGCCGCGGTGGAGGGCGACCTCACCCTCGAGGAGGTGTGCGCCTGGCAGCCGGTGGTCGACGCCATCGCGCGGCAGGCCCCGGGCTGGGAGCCGGGCACGGCCCACGGCTACCACGCGCGCTCCTACGGCTGGATCCTGGGCGAGGTGATCCGCCGCGTCACCGGCAGGACCGCCGGATCCTTCCTGGCCGAAGAGGTGGCGGGTCCGCTGGACGCCGACTTCTTCGTGGGCCTTCCCGAGCGCGAGGAGCCGCGGGTCGCGCGCATGCTGCCGGCACCGCCGCTCACCGACCCGAAGCAGATCGAGCTGCGCGAGAAGATCATGGGCCCGGACACCTGGCTCGGGCGCGTGCTGTCGGGCCCGTCGAACCTGTTCGCCTACGACGACATGTGGAACACGCGCGCGCTCCACGCCACCGAGATGCCGTCGTCCAACGGCATCGCCAGCGCGCGCGGCGTGGCGCGCATCTACGCCGCCATGATCGGCGAGGTGGACGGCGTGCGGCTGCTGCGCGAAGAGACGATGCAGGCGGCGCGCACGCTCCAGGTGGAGGGTCCGGACAAGGTGATCCTGGTGCCCATGCGCTTCGGCCTGGGCTTCACGCTCCGCGGCTCACTGCCGCCGGGCACCGGCAAGGGCGCCTTCGGCCACCCGGGCGCCGGCGGCTCGCTGGGCTTCGCCGACCCGGAGGCCGGGCTGGGCTTCGGCTACGTGATGAACCAGATGAAGCTGGGCCTGGCCGGCGACGAGCGCAGCGCGGGCCTGGTGGAGGCGCTCTACGCGTCGCTGGCGTCGGCGCACTGACGCGACGCCCTAGCGGGCGCCCGGACCGCGCCCGATCGACGTCACCACGTCCGGCTTCACGCTCCCGTCTGCCTGCTCCGGGACGCGCTGTGCCTCGGCACAGGCGCGGTGGTCGCAGGCGCAGGCGCCGTCGTCCGCTTCGTGGGCATCCACGTTGGCGCAATAGGCGCTGCAGTGGTCGCCGTGCGCGGACACCGGGCGGCAGCCGCAGGCCTGGTTTCCGCAGCGTTTCGAGCGTGAGAGCTGCACACGGGTCTCCTCGTGGGTCGAACCCGTAGGGCAGCAAGCGCCGTGCCGGCGAAGTCGGCGTTGGCACGGCACTCGCACGGTTCCACAGCACGACATGAGCTGCGAAGAGACCGCTTGCCGGCGTCCCGGCCGCCCACGCCGCCTCACCGTCGGGCGGGTCGCCCACGTTTGTACAACTTGCAGGGTAGACGCGTCCGGTCCGCGGGGATCCGGGAGTCTCCGGCGTGGGTGAGGAGCCGTGGACGCTCTCGCTCAGCGTGCTCGCCCTGCTCGCGAGTGGACTGGTACTGATCGTCGCCGGAACGCGTTTCACACGGCTCGTGGACCGCCTGGCGGATCGTCTCGGCATCGGTGAGGCGCTGGCGGGCGCCGTGCTGCTCGGCGCGACCACGTCGCTGCCCGGGCTCATCGTGACGACGCTCGCCGCGAGTCGCGGCGAGGCGGACCTTGCGGTCAGCAACGCGCTCGGCGGCATCGCGGCACAGACGGCGTTCCTGGCCGTGGCCGACGTGACCTACCGACATGCGAACCTGGAGCACGCGGCCGCGTCGCTGCCCAACCTGCTGCAGACGATGGTCCTGGTGTCGCTCGTCGCCCTGGTCCTGCTCGCGACGGCGGGACCGCCCGTCGCCGTGGCGGGCGTGCACCCGGTGACCGTCCTGCTCCCGCTGGTCTACCTGTACGGCCTGCTGCTGACGAAGCGCACCCGCGACGTCCCGATGTGGCGACCGCACGAGACGCCGGAGACGCGGCCGGACCTGCCGGATGCGGAATCCGAGAGGGCGCCGCTCGCCCCCATGCTCCTGGCGTTCCTGGGGCTGGGGACGACGGTCGCGGTGTGCGGCTTCGTCGTCGCCCGGGCGGGTCTCGCGGTGGCGGCGCGCACCGAGCTGTCCGGGACGCTGATCGGCGGACTGGTGACGAGCGTCGTCACCTCGCTGCCCGAGCTCGTGACGGTCCTGGCGGCGGTGCGATCCGGTGCGCTGACCCTCGCCGTCGGCGACATCATCGGCGGCAACACCTTCGACGTGCTGTTCCTGGCGGCGGCGGACTGTGCGTACCGCGGCGGGTCCCTGTATGCGGCCGTCGGCGATCGCACCGTGTTCCTGCTGGCCCTGACCCTCCTGCTGACGGGCATCTTCGCCGCGGGCCTCGTGTACCGGCAGAAGAGCGGAATCGGGTTCGAGGGGACCACGATCCTGGGTGTCTACACCGCGGGCTTCCTGGTGCTGGCCTGGATGCGCTGAACGAGATCGCGCCAGCTGCTCGTGCCCGTTCGCGACGCCTCCGCGGCGCGCTCTTGCGAGCGGCCGGCGCGTTAGAATGCAGCAGAGGTCGGGAGGTCCCGGATGGAAGGCATGTTGACCGGTCTGCGCCACCGGCTGGATCGGGCGCTCCACCGCATGGAGGAGCAGCACCGGCAGCTGCGGGAGATCGCGGACCGGCTCGACGGTGCGATCGCGGGCGGAAGCCCGGCCGAGATCGAGCGCTGGCTCGACCGCTTCGGCGACGCGCTGCGCTCCCACTTCGACCTGGAGGAGGGCGTCGTCTTCCCCGCCGTCCACGGCCTGGCCGAGTCGGTGCGCGCCGACCTGGCCCGGCTCGAACGCGACCACGCGGCGCTGCTGGACGGCGTGTACGGCCTCGTCACGCGCGCCTCCGCCTCCGACGCCCTGGTCGACGCGCTGGCCGCGCTCCGCCGCGAGCTTCGCGACCACGAGAAGCTCGAGGAATCGGTCATGGCGCAGGTGATCGAGACGACCGACGCGGAGCGCTAGCCGGTCTCGACGTCGATCCCCACCACGTCGTCGCGCAGCACGTTCGGATCCAGGAAGGCCGCCTCCTCTTCGCGCATGTCGGCGTAGAGGTCGCGGATCCACTCGAGCACCCGGCGCGCCAGGGGCGAGGCGGGCTGTCGCCCATCCGACAGTCTTTCCAGCAGCTCCTCGATCTCGCGGCGCTGCTGGACGTGGTCCTGGTCGAAGCGCGCCACCCGTTCGGGTCCCCAGGCGTCGGCCTCGCGCAGCGCCGGACCCAGGTAGCTGTCCTCCCAGGACATGTGGGCGGTGAGCACCCGGAGCAGCTCCGTCGCCTCGCGACGCAGCTCTTCCACCTGCGCGCTCTCGCCCTCGGCCACCCCGCGGGCGAGGCGCTCCACACCCTCGAGGCGGCCTCTCAGGCCCTGGTGGTCGTTCAGGACCTTCTGCCGGACTTCGCTGGGCTCCATGGGGGCTCCCTCCGTGTCACCATGGTATCCCAGCCCCGGCAATCCTCGATCGGCCCCTTGTCTTGGCACCCCGCGTGCAAAGCATTGCACCGGACACCGCAAGAACCGGAGGTAGCCATGTCACTGGATCGGACCGTTTCGGAGCTCATGCATCGCGACGTCGTGACGCTCCGCCAGGACGAGAGCCTGGACCTGGCCGACGACATCATGCGCCTGGGGCGCATCCGGCACCTGCCGGTGGTCCAGGGCGAGCAGCTCGTCGGGATCCTGTCGAGCCACGACCTGCTGGCCGCGTCGCTGTCGCGCGCGCTCGAGTTCGAGCCGGAGCAGCGCCGCGCCTTCCTGCGCTCCGTCGAGGTGAAGGAGGTGATGAGCCTGGACGTCGACACGGCGAGCCCCGACGACTCGGGCGTGGACGCCGGGCGCCGCATGCTGCGCCGCAAGATCGGCTGCCTGCCGGTGGTCGACGAACGCGGGGTGTTCCTGGGACTGCTGACCGAAACCGATCTACTACGCGCGGCCATCGTCGATTCCGACGAAGCCGACGCCGACGAGGAGGAAGTGATGGACGTCAAGGACGTGAAGGGCGAGTTCGACGAGGAGCTGAGCGACCTGCGCCGGATCCGCGACGAGCTGCGCGTACAGATCCACCTGGGCAAGGCCGAGGCCCTGGAGCTGTGGGAGAACCTGGAGGGGCGCTTCGCCGAGGTGGAGGGACACGCGAAGGCGTTGGCCAAGCGCGCCGAGGAGCCGGTCCAGGACATCGCGGAGGCGGCCCGGCTGCTGATCGAGGAGATCGGAACGGGCTACAAGCGCCTCCGCGACCTGCTCTGATCCTCCTTCCTTGACATCCGGGCGGCCGGGGCGGACGTTGTCAGCATGAAGGATCTGTCGGTCCGGCTCGAATACCTGAAGCTGGACGACCACGAGGTCGAGCGGCTCCGGCGTCTGGAGCCGGTGCTCGAGAAGCACGCCGACGACTTCGTCGCCGCGTTCTACCGGCACCTGCTCGCCTTCGGCGAGACGCGGGCCCTGCTGTCGGATCCGCTGGTCAAGGAGCGCCTGCTCGGCAAGCAGCGCGAATACCTGCTGAGCCTCTCGCATCCCCGCTTCGACAAGGAATGGGAGGAGGATCGGCGCCGGATCGGGCGCGTGCACCAGCGGATCGGCCTCGAGCCGCGCTGGTACCTGGGCGCCTACGCCCTCTACTTCTCGCTGCTGGTCCCGATCATCTGCGAGTCGTTCGCCGGCGACGGCCAGGAAGAGAGCGCGCGCATCGTGACCGCGTTGCAGAGGCTCCTGATGTTCGACGCGCAGCTGGCGATGGAGGAGTACATCACCGCCAGCGAGGAGCGGCTCGAGTACCTGACCGAGGAGCTCTCGGAGCAGAGCCGCAGCCTGTCGCGCAAGTACGACGACCAGAGCGAGACGCTGCGCCGCACCACCATCCAGGCCCGCGCCGCCGAGGAGCTGGCCTCGATCGCGACGCTGATCGCCGGCCTCGCCCACGAGATCGGAACACCGATGGGCGTCATCCAGGGCCACGCGAAGAGGCTCGAGGCCGAGGTCACGGGCGAGGACGCCACCTGGCGGCTCCAGACCATCCAGGAGCAGATCGGACGCATCTCGCGGATCATCCAGGTGCTGCTGAACATGGCGCGGCCGCGTCCGTCGCGACGCCAGCCGCTGCTGCTGGGTCCGCTGGTCGAGCGCACGCTGTCGTTCGTCTCCGAGAAGCTCGCCCGGCGACACATCGAGGTCGTGAAGTCGATCGACGACGTGGCCAGCGTGTCGGGCGATCCGGAGCGACTCCAGCAGCTGCTGCTGAACCTCTTCCTGAACGCGGCCGACGCCATGCCGGACGGCGGCGAGCTGCGCGTCACGCTGTGCGAGAAGGACGGCGGCGCCGAGATCACGGTGGCGGACACGGGCACCGGCATCCGCCCCCAGGACCTGTCGCAGATCTTCGACCCCTTCTTCACCACCAAGCCCGCCGGCGAGGGCAACGGGCTGGGCCTGATGGTGTGCAAGGGCATCGTGGGCGACCACGGCGGCGTGATCGAGGCCGCCAGCGAAGAGGGCGACGGCACCGAGTTCCGCGTCCACCTGCCGCTGGCCAGCTGACCGCTGGGGGCAGACGGCCCCGGCCCCTGGGGCATTTTGTACCATTTGGCCCCACGAAGTGCATCGCGGGCGCGCAGGGATCGCCACGCACTGGCACGTTCCGTGCTCTGACAGGCGGGTATGGCGAATCGAACCGTTCTGATCGTCGACGACGACGCCGCGATGCGGCAGATGCTGGAGTCGCTCTTCCAGGACGAGGCCTACGACGTGCTGTCGGCGTCGTCGGCCGAGGAGGCCCTGGCGGTGGCCGGCGAGCACGAGATGGACGCGGTGCTCACCGACATCAAGATGCCCGGCCGCTCCGGCATCGAGCTGCTGGGCGAGCTGCGCAGCCTGCGCCCGGAGACGCCGGTGGTGCTGATGACCGCCTTCGGCAGCATCGAGACGGCGGTCGAGGGCATGCGGGCCGGCGCCTTCGACTACGTGACCAAGCCCTTCGAGCCCGAGGCCGTGCTGCTCACGGTCGAGCGGGCCATGGAGCGCCGCGCACTCGAGCAGGAGAACCGCCGGCTGCGCCGCGCCGTCGACCGCACCAGCTCGCTCGGCGACCTGATCGGCGAGAGCGCGGCCATGCGCGAGATCTTCGCCCTGATCCGGCGCGTGTCCCACAACCGCAGCAACGTGCTGATCACGGGCCAGAGCGGAACCGGCAAGGAGGTGGTGGCGCGCACCCTGCACTTCCACGGATCGCGCCCCGACCAGCCCTTCATCCCGATCAACTGCACGGCCATTCCCGAGGGCCTGCTGGAGAGCGAGCTCTTCGGCCACGTGCGCGGTGCGTTCACCGGCGCCCACTCGTCGAAGCGCGGCCTGTTCGAGGAGGCGGACGGCGGAACGCTCTTCCTGGACGAGGTGGGCGACATGGGTCCCGGCCTCCAGGCCAAGCTGCTGCGCGTGCTCCAGGATCGGGAGATCCGTCCCGTCGGCGGCAACAAGTCGGTGAAGGTCGACGTGCGCATCATCGCGGCGACCAACAAGGACCTGCTCAAGGAGATCGAGGACGGCACCTTCCGCGAGGATCTCTACTACCGGCTGAACGTGATCCCGATCCACATTCCGCCGCTGGGCGATCGCCCCGAGGACGTGCCGGCGCTGGTCGAGGCCTTCCTGAAGAAGCACTCCCAGGGCGAGCCCCACGTGCTCACCCCCGCGGCCATGGACCACCTGTGCTCGCTGCCCTGGAAGGGCAACGCCCGCGAGCTCGAGAACGTGATCGAGCGCGCGCTGGCGCTGTCCGACTCGCGCGAGATCGACCTGGACGACCTGCCCGACCGGCCCGGCGCCGGCGGCGCCGGCGCGGGGGGGTCGGCGGATCCGCGCGACCTGGCCCCGCTGGCCCGCACGCGCATGACGCTCCAGGAGCTGACCGACCGCTACATCGAAGAGGTGCTCGAGCTCACCGGCGGCAACAAGGTGAAGGCCGCGGGCATCCTGGGCATCGATCGCAAGACGCTCTACCGGCGCAGGCTGGCGCGTCGCGCGGCGGCCGAGAAGGCCTGAGCCGCAGCGGCCGCCGCTATGCTCTTCCCATGAAGAGCCATTTCCGCGATTCCCGCGTCCTGCTCGGCCTGGTGCTCCTGGGCTTCCTGGCGGCGTGCGCCACCAACCCGGTGACCGGACGGCCCCAGTTCGTGCTGATGAGCGAGGCGCAGGAGATCGCTCTCGGCCAGCAGTCGGCGCCGCAGATCGCGGCGAGCATGGGTCTCTACGACGATCCCGCCCTGGAGCGCTACGTGGCCGAGATCGGCATGCCCATGGCGAAGGCGTCGGAGCGGCCGCACCTGCCCTGGGAGTTCCACGTCGTCGACGACCCGCTGGTGAACGCCTTCGCCGTGCCCGGCGGCTTCATCTACGTGACGCGCGGCATCCTCGCCCACTTCGCCAACGAGGCGCAGCTGGCCAGCGTGCTGGGCCACGAGATCGGCCACGTGACGGCGCGCCACAGCGTGGCCCAGCAGACCAAGGCGATCGGCGTGAGCCTGGTGCTGCTGCCCACCGTCTTCCTCACTCCGAATCTCCAGGCGCTCAGCCAGCAGCTTCTCGGCGCCACCGCCCAGGTGCTGCTGCTCAAGTACAGCCGCGACGACGAGAGCCAGGCCGACGACCTGGGCTTCCGCTACATGACGGCCCAGGGCTACGCCGCGAACGAGATGCCGAAGGTGTTCCACACCCTCGACCGGATCGGAGCGAAGGCGGGCGCCGACGGCATTCCGGAGTGGCTGTCGTCGCACCCGAAGCCGGCCAACCGCGAGGCGGTGATGAAGGCGCAGATCGCGCGCCTGCCGGACGGCGGCGGGGGCACCGTCGGCCGCGACATCTACCTGCGCCGGGTCGACGGCATGGTCTAACGCCCGGATCCCCGCCACGGCTTCTTCAGCGGCGACGTCTTCCACCATCCCGACCTGGCCTTCCGCTGGACGCTGCCCCCGGACTGGAAGCAGGTGAACCAGCGCGCCGTCGTGGGGGCGGTCGCGCCGGACAAGGACGCGCTGGTGCAGCTCTCGCGGGCCGCCGAGGACGCGCCGCGGGCCGCGGCCGACGCCTTCCTGTCGGCCGAGGGCATGCAGTCGACGCCGCCGAAGAACGAGACGCTCGGCGGGCTCCAGGCGGTGACCGCCGACTTCGCCGCGGCCGGCCAGCAGGGAACGGTGCGCGGCGTCGCCAGCTTCGTGCGCCACGGGGATCACGTCTACCGGCTCATCGGCTTCGCGCCCGAGAGCGCCTTCGCCGGCTACGACGGGGCGCTGCGCGCGTCGGTGCGCAGCATGCAGCGCGAGCGCAGCTCCGCCGTGCTGAACGTGAAGCCCTGGCGCATCGACATCGTGACGCCGGGCCGGAGCTACACCGTCGACGGCTTCGCCCGCGCCTATCCCGGGCCGGCGTCGGCCGAGGAGCTGTCGCTGCTGAACCAGATCGAGCCGGGCGGCCGCTACCCGGCCGGGGTTCCCGTCAAGCGCGTGGTCGGCCAGGCGCTTCCGTGAGGGAGGCGCTGCTGCTGGCGGTGTCGGCGGCGCTGAGCCTGCTGCTGGGACTGCTGGCGGTGCGCTGGCTGGCGCCCGGTCTGCTGCGCTCGCCGTCGGAGGTGCGCATCGTCCAGGCGGACGAGCGCGTCGTGCCCTTCTACGAGAACGTCTTCCGCCCCGAGGACCGCGCGTCGAGCGAGGCCATCCTGCCGGACCCGACCCTGGTGGTGCGCTCGCGTCCCTTCCTGGAGGACCGCCGCCAGCTCGGGCCGACCGACGCGCTGGGTTTCCGCAACCACGCGGTGCCGAGCCGCTCGCGCGTCGTCACCATCGGCGACAGCCAGACCTACGGGACCACCGTCCCCATCGACGACGCCTGGCCCCACGTGCTCTCGCGCCGGTTGGGCGACGCGGCCGGCGTCTACGACATGTCGACCGGCGGCTGGGGGGCGGCGCAGTACCTGGCCATGTGGGAGGCGGCCGCCTTCTTCGAGCCCGAGGTGGTGGTGGTCGCCTTCTACGCCGGCAACGACCCCCGCGACTCGTTCAGCGCGGCCTACTCCATCGAGCGCTTCGCCTCGCTGCGCCCCGACGCCGCCCTCGGCGTGGACGACCTGCCGCCGGTGACCTGGCCGAGCCCGCCCGAGGAGGTGTGGGCGCTGCGCTTCGGCGGTCGCAACGGCCAGACCGTGGCCTTCACCCCGGTGCTGCGCCTGGCCTCGAACCTGGACGACCCGGCGGTGGCGGCCGGCTGGGAGGTGATGGCGCGGGTGGCGGAGCGCATCCTGGCCGACGCGGCGCAGGGCGGCCCGCAGCCGCTGTTCACGGTCATTCCCACCAAGGAGCGCGCCTTCGAGCTCCGGCTGCGCGCCGCCGGCGCGAAGCCCCACGCGGCCTACGACGCCCTGGTCGCCGGCGAGGCGCGCTACAGCGCGGCGCTGGTGCGGCGCATCGAGGCCGCCGGCGGCTTCGTGGTGGACGTGGCCGGTCCGCTGCGCGACGCGGTCCGCACCTCGCTGGCCATCTACCCGCCCGACACCAACGGCCACATGGCGCCGCGCGGACACGCGCTGGTGGCGGAGCGGATGCGCGGCCCGGTGGCCGCCCTGCTCGACTAGCTAGGCCGGGGGCGCCGGGTTGGGGACGTCGACCACCCGGGCGATCGCCTCGTCGTCACGGACGAGCTCCAGCACCGCGTCGGCCACGTCCGACGGCGCCAGCACCTGCACGGCGTCGTAGACCGGCTTCAGGTAGTCGGCGATGCGTCCGTCGACGCCGGTCTTCCGCAGCATGGGCGTCTCGACCACGCCCGGGCACACGCACACGACGCGCACGCCGTGGCTCTCGTGCAGCGCGGCGCAGGAGCGGGTGAACATCTCGACGCCCGCCTTGGTGGCGCAGTAGACCGCCTCGGGTGGCAGCGGCGCGTGGCCGGCGATCGACGCGGTCTGCACGATCACGCCGCCGCCGGCGTCGCGCAGGAAGGGCAGCGCCTGGTGCGTGCCCAGGATCACGCCCTTCAGGTTCACGTCGATCAGCGCCTCGATGCGCTCGCTGGCGAGGTCGGGCCAGGTGGGCGTGCCGGTGGTGACGCCGGCGTTGTTGTGCAGGATCCGGAAGGGCCCGAGCCCGGCGACGGTGCGCTCGAAGAGGTTCTCCAGCGACTTCGGGTTGCGGACGTCGGTGTAGACGGGAAGCGGGGCGGCGCCGAGCGCTTCGACCTCCGCCGCCACCTCGTCCAGCAGCGCCTCCTCCACGTCGGCCAGCGCCACGCCGCGCGCGCCGGCCGCGGCCAGCGCCAGGGCCGTGGCGCGCCCGATGCCCGACGCGGCGCCTGTGACGATCGCCACGCGATCGCGGATCTCCATGGTTCCTCCGGGTCCGGGCGACGATCATGGCACAATGCCCGCGAAGGGAGCAGGCATGACGTACCGGGTGATCCAGTGGGCGACGGGCAACGTGGGACGGGCGGCGGTCGAGGGCATCCTCGCCCACCCGGAGCTCGAGCTGGTGGGTGCCTGGGTGCACGGCGACGCCAAGGCGGGCCGCGACGTGGGCGAGATCTGCGGGCTGGGGAAGGTCGGCGTCACCGCCACCCGCGACGTCGACGAGCTGCTGGCGATGGACGCCGACTGCGTGCACTACAGCCCGATCATGGCCAACCCGGGCGAGGTGGCGCGCATCCTCGAATCGGGCAAGAACGTGGTCTCGCCGCTGGGCTGGTTCTACCCGTTCTCGAGCTCCGGTGTGGCCGAGCTGGAGGCGGCCTGCCGCAAGGGCGGGGTCACGCTCCACGGCACCGGCATCCACCCGGGCGGCATCACCGAGCGCTTCCCGCTGGTGATGTCGGCGCTGTGCCGCAACATCCGCCACGTGCGGGCCGAGGAGTTCTCCGACATCCGCAGCTACGCCACCGAGTTCGTGGTCCGCGAGGTGATGCTGTTCGGCAAGTCGCTCGAGGAGGCGCGCCAGAGCTCCATGCTCGACATGCTGGGCCACGGCTTCAAGCAGTCGATCGACATGCTGGCGGCGGGCCTGGGCCTCGCCCTCGACCCGGAGAAGCGGACCACCCACGAGATGGCGGTGGCGACCGCCGACATCGACACGCCGGTGGGCGTGATTCCCGAGGGAACCGTGGCGGCCCAGCGCTTCAGCTGGCAGGGCACGGTGCGGGGCGAGCCGGTGATCACGGCGGCCGTGAACTGGCTGATGGGCGACCACGCGCTGGACCCGCCCTGGAAGCTCGGCGGGGAGCGCTTCGAGGTCTCCTTCGACGCCGAGCCGCCGCTGGCGGTCACCTTCCACGGCCTGCACCCGCCGGACGTCCGCCGCGACCTCGACCGCAACCCGGGCATCTGCGCGACGGCCATGCACTGCGTGAACTCGATCCCGGTGGTGTGCCGGGCCGAGCCGGGCATCCGCACCTACCTGGACCTGCCGCTCGTGTCGGGCCGCGCCGCGCCGGACCTGCTGGCGTGATCCTCGACCGCTTCCGGCTGGACGGGCGCGTGGCGATCGTGACCGGTGCGGGCAAGGGCATCGGCCGCGGCATCGCCCTGGCCTTCGCCGAGGCCGGCGCCGACGTGGTGTGCGCGGCGCGCACCGCGTCCGACATCGAGGAGACCGCCGAGGCGGTGCGCGAGCGGGGCGGTCGCGCCGTGGCCCAGCCCTGCGACGTGACCGAGACCGAGCAGCTCGAGGCGCTGGTCGGGCGCGCCGAGCGGGATCTCTCGCGCATCGACGTGCTGGTGAACAACGCCGGCGGCACGCCGCCGCGGCCGGCCCTCGACACCAGCGAGCGCTTCTTCGAGCACGCGCTGCGCTTCAACCTCACCTCCGCCTTCCTGGCCACGAAGCTGGCGGTGCCGCGCATGGTCGCCACGGCCGGCGCCGGCGCCGTGGTGAACGTGTCGTCGCGCGCCGGTGGCATGGTCCAGACCGGCTTCGTCGCCTACGGGACGGCCAAGGCCGGCCTCGCCTTCATGACGAAGGAGCTGGCGGCCGACTTCGCGCCGAAGGTGCGCGTCAACGCCATTGCCGTGGGCGGCGTGGCGACGGCGGCGCTGGACAGCGTGCTCACCAACGAGGCGATCCGCCGCCAGATGGAGGAGGGCACGCCCATGGGCCGCATCGGCGAGGTCGAGGACGTGGCGGCCTGCGCCCTCTACCTGGCGTCGCCGGCGGCGAGCTGGGTGACCGGCAAGGTCTTCGAGGTGGACGGCGGCGCCGAGTCGCCGGCCTTCCGCATTCCGGTGCCGGAGCTGTAGGGAGTGTCCGCATGTGCAGACATTCCCTGCGCTACTCCGGGTCGAGCCAGGCCTTCAGCTCGACCTGCCACTCCTTCACGCGGCCTTCCACCACCTCGCCGCGGATCTTGCCCACCTCGATCCAGTGCAGGCGCGGCACGGCGCGGCAGGCCTGGTCGAGGGCGTCGTTCACCGCCGCCTCGATCGACGTCTCGGAGGCGCCGACCAGCTGGAGCGGCGCCTCGTGGGAGGTGAGGAACACGCCGGACCGCGCCGCCGCCTTCGAGAAGAAGCGCTGGCGCGCGCGCTGCACGCCCTCCTTCAGCAGCGCGTCGGCCACCGGTTCGGGGATGTCCAGCCGGCCGCGCAGCCGCTCGAGGAACTCCTGCTCCTCCGGGTCGAGCTGCTGGTCCTCGAGCACCTCGTCGACGGCCTCGCCGTAGACCGAGCGCGACACCTCGTCGTGGACGCGCGACGCGCTCTCGTCGTCCAGCCGCAGCAGCGAGCGCAGGTGCTCCAGGGCCTCGCTCTCCTCCTCCGAGAGGTGGCCGTCGCGCAGGCAGTGCTCGAGGAAGCGGCGGTAGAGCTGGGTGCGGCCGGTGCGCATGCGCTTGCCGAAGTCGACCTTGTGGCGCGACGCCACCTCGGCCACCCGGTCCTGGCCGACCTCCGACACGCGGTCTGCGCGCGCCAGCAGGCGCTCCACCTCCTGCATGCAGCCGCGCCGTCCCCCGATCACCTTGGACAGCACGCCCTCGCTTCGATCCTCGAACGGCTCCGCCACGCGTCCCTCCTCCTTCTTCCCGGCCCGGGCCCGCGCAGTCTACGCGAACTTGCGGAAGTCGGGCTCCCGCTTCTCGCGCAGCGCGTCGCCGCCCTCCTTCGACTCGGCGGTGTCGTAGTAGAGGGCCAGGCCCTGCATGCCGAGCGAGCCGATGCCGCGGATGGCCTCGGTGTCGGCGTTGAAGCTGCGCTTCGCCAGTGCGATGGCGGTGGGGCTGCGGGCGGCCAGCTCCGCCGTCCAGCGGTCGGTCTCGGCGTCGAGCTCGGCGTCGGGCACGACCGCGTTCACCAGACCCATCTCGAGCGCCTCCGCCGCGCTGTAGCGGCGGCACAGGAACCACATCTCCCGCGCCTTCTTCTCGCCGATCACGCGGGCCAGGTAGGCGGTGCCGAAGCCCGGGTCGACCGATCCCATGCGCGGTCCCACCTGGCCGAACACGGCGCTCTCGCCGGCCAGCGTCAGGTCGCAGATGGTGGCCAGCACGTTGCCGCCGCCGATGGCGTAGCCGCGCACCTTGGCGACCACCGGCTTGGGCACGTCGCGGATCACCGAGTGGACCTCGTCGATGGGCATGCCGATCACCCCGCGCCCGCCGGCGTACCTGCCGTCCTCGGCGTGGTCCGACTGGTCGCCGCCGCTGCAGAAGGCGCGCTCGCCGGCGCCGGTCAGCACGATGGCGCCGATGTCGCGGTCGTAGCCCGCCTTCTGGAAGGCGCTGACCAGCTCCTCGCAGGTCCGCCCGCGGAAGGCGTTGTGCACCTTCGGCCGGTCGATGGTGATGGTGGCGACGTGGTCGCGGACCTCGTAGCGGACGTCTTCGAAGGTCATGCGTTCGTTCCTCGGCTATCCGTGCATGGTGAGACCACCGGAGATGCTGAGCGTCTGGCCGGTGATGAAGCTGGCGTCGTCGGAGAGCAGGAAGGCGATGGCGCCCGGGAAGTCCTCGGGCCGTCCCAGGCGACGCATGGGAATGGCGCGGGCCAGGGCCGGGCCGAGCTTCCCACTGGAATCGAAGTCGGCGAACAGCGGCGTGTCGGTCGGCCCGGGCGAGACCACGTTGAGCGTGATGCCCGTCTTCGCCATCTCGCGCGCCACCGACTTGGAGAACGCCGCGATGCCCGCCTTGCAGGCGGCGTAGACCGACTCGCCCGACGACCCCACGCGCCCCGCGTCGCTGGCGATGCTGACGACGCGGCCGAAGCCCGCCTCCGCCATGCGCGCGAGCACCGCCTTCGTCACGTGCAGCGGACCCATCAGGTTGACGTCGATCAGCCTGCGCCAGAGATCCGGGTCGGTGTCGAGGAAGTTCCCGGCGTGGTCCCAGCCCGCGCAGTTCACCAGGCCCTTCACGTCGCCGGCGCGCGCGACGAAGTCGTCGACGGCCGATTCCACCGCTGCGCCGTCGGTGATGTCGACGCCGAAGGCGTGGGCGCGGCCGCCGGCGTCGGCGATCGCCGCGGCGGTGGCGCCGGCGCCGTCGCCGTCGCGATCCAGCACGCCGACCACGGCTCCCTCCTCGCCCAGGCGCAGCGCGGTGGCGCGGCCGATGCCGCTGGCGCCGCCGGTCAGCAGCACCGGGAAGCCGTCGAGTCCGCGCAGTCCGGGCATGCGGCCATTCTACCCGCACGCCGCACGCGGATGGCCTAGAGTGCGCCGCGATGCGACGCGCCCTCGCATTCCTGTTCCTCCTCGCCGCGTGCAGCGACGCGGCGCCGGCGCCCGGTCCGGGCGCGGATGTGGCGATCTGGCCCGAGTGGGGGGGCGACGAGGGCGGGCTCCACTACTCGCCGCTGGCCCAGATCCACCGCGGCAACGTGGATCGCCTGGAGCTGGCCTGGGAGCATCGCAGCGGCGACTTCCACCCCGGCGACGCCGAGCGGGCGCCCACCAACTTCCAGGTGACGCCGCTGGTGGTGAACGACACGCTCTACTACTGCACCGGCTTCATGCGCGTGTTCGCCCTCGACCCGGAGACCGGCCAGGAGCGCTGGAGCTTCGACCCGCAGCTGCGCGCGCGCGAGACCGGCGGCCCCTATCCGCTGACCTGCCGCGGCGTGGCGTACTGGGAGGAGGACGAGCCGCGCGCGGGAGCGGCCTGCCAGCGCCGCATCCTCTACGGCACGAAGGACGCGGAGCTGATCGCCCTGGACGCGGACTCGGGGCTCCCCTGCGCCGACTTCGGCGACGGCGGTCGCGTGGCGCTGCGCGAGGGCATCGGCGAGGCGGCGCCCTGGGAGTACTATCCGACGTCGCCGCCGCTGGTGATGGGCGACGTGGCGGTGATCGGCGCGCTGGTGGCGGACCAGCTGAAGGTGGATGCGCCGGCCGGCGTGGTGCGCGCCTTCGACGTGCGCAGCGGCGCCCGCGTCTGGGCGTGGGATCCGGTGCCGCCGGGCTTCCCCGTCGAGCGGCGCCAGGGCGAGCTCTACCAGCGCGGCACGCCCAACGTCTGGTCGCTGCTGTCGGGCGACGCGGAGCGCGGGCTCGTGTTCGTTCCCACCGGCAACCCGTCGCCGGACAGCTACGGCGGCCAGCGCCGCGGGCTCGACCACTACGGCAGCTCGACGGTCGCCCTGGACGCGCGCACCGGCCGCGTGGTCTGGCACTTCCAGACCGTCCACCACGACGTCTGGGACTTCGACGTGGCGAGCCAGCCCACCCTCTTCCAGCACCCGGGCGTGGGCGGCGGGCGGCCGGCGGTGGCCCAGGCCACCAAGATGGGCCACGTCTTCCTGCTCGACCGCGAGACCGGCGAGCCGCTCTACCCGGTGGAGGAGCGGCCGGTGCCCCAGGGCGGCGTGCCCGGCGAGACGCTGTCGCCGACCCAGCCCTTTCCGACCCACCCGCCGCCGCTGCACCCCACCGAGCTCACGGTGGACAACGCCTTCGGCTTCACGCCGATCGACCGCGCCTCCTGCCGCGAGCAGATCGCGGCGCTGCGCTGGGACGGCGCCTTCACGCCGCCCACGCTCGAGGGATCGATCCAGTTCCCCCACAGCGCCGGCGGCATGAACTGGGGCGGCGTCGCGATCGATCCGGAGCGGGCCATCCTGTACACGAACCAGACCCACATCGCGATGTCGGTGCGGCTGGTGCCGCGGGCCGAGTTCGACGCCATGCCGCCGGGCAGCGTCCAGTACCCGCTGGAGGCCTACCCCATGACCGGCACGCCCTACGGCGTGGTGCGGGCGCCGCTCTTCTCGCGCTTCGGCGCGCCCTGCAACCCGCCGCCGTGGGGGACGCTCACCGCCGTCGACCTGACGTCGGGCGAGGTGCTGTGGCGCTCGCGTCTCGGCACCACCCGCGACCAGGCGCCCTTCCCGCTGTGGGCGATCCCCTGGACCGGGCACCTGGGCGCCCCGAACTTCGGCGGCGGGCTGGTGACCGCCGGACGCCTCTACTTCATCGGCGCCACCACCGACCGCTACCTGCGCGCCTTCGACGCCGACACCGGCGAGGAGGTCTTCCGCGAGCGCATTCCCTTCACCGGCAACGCCACGCCCATGACCTATCGCCTGTCGCCGCAGGGCCGGCAGTTCCTGGTGATCGCGGCGGGCGGCAACCCGCTGACCGGGATCGGCGACTCGCTGCGGGCCTACGCACTCGCGGACTGAGGCCTCGGCGCGGCGCAGGTCGCGCGCAGAACGTCCCTCAAGTCCCCGCCGGCAAAGGCCGATGGAGGACCTGGGCGCCGGTTGCGCCCGGAGGGACCCATGGGACGAGCGAGCGCTGTTCTTGCGACCACCATCCTGCTGCTGGCCTCCGCGGCGCGAGCCGAGGAGCCGGCCAACCCGTCGGCGACCGAGTGGCTGTCGCCCGGGCTTCCCCACGTGAGCGTCCACCACGACGAGGACGCCCGCTTCTGGGGCAGCGCCGAGGCCCTGTACTGGGAGGTGGGCGACGACGCCGACTACGCCATCCGCAACCCCAGCGCCGCGGTGATCGGCGCGGGCGACGTCGAGAAGGTGGAGCTCGGCTGGGAGCCGGGCGTGCGCATCGGCGCCGGCATGGACCTGCCCTCGGGCTGGCAGTTCGCGGGCCGCGGCACCTGGCTGTCCGCCGACGACTCCGACTCGACCAGCGACACGGCCAACGGCCTGATCAACGCCACCCAGATCCATCCCTTCTTCGCCTCGCAGGTGGGCGACAACGACATCAGCCGGGCCACCGGCGAGCTCGACCTCCACTTCTACTCGATCGAGCTGGAGGTGGGTCACCGCTTCGAGCCGCGCGAGGACCTGGACCTGCGCCTGTTCGGCGGTCCGCACATCGCCCACATCGAGCGCGACGCGAGCTTCACCTACACCGGCTTCATCGATCCGCTGGACGTGACGGCGGTGGACCAGGACCTGACGATGACGGGCTACGGGCTGCGCCTCGGCGCCGACGGCGCCTGGCAGGGACCGGCCGGCATCTCGATCTTCGCCGGCGTGGCCGGATCGCTGCTCTACGGCGACTTCGAGTGGGACGACACCGAGGTCGAGCCGCGCACGGGGACGGTGAACGTCGACGTCAGCGAGGACTACGACGAGATGGTGCCGGTGGTGCAGATGCGCGCCGGCATCGGCTGGGAGACCCACCTGAACCGGCGCGTGGGCCTGCGCGTCCACGCCGGCTGGGAGGGGCAGGTCTACTTCGGCATCGACGGTCGCCGCTTCACCGACGACGTGTTCCGCGCCACGACGGTGAGCGAGAGCAACGACATCAGCTTCCAGGGCCTGTCGGCCGGCGTCGCCGTCACCTTCTAGGACTTCTCCAGGAAGGCCTTCATCGCCTCGGCGAAGGCGGGGCGCGTCACGCACTCGGCCAGGCCCTGTGCCTCGCTCTCGAGCGCCTGCTCGAAGCCGCGGGCGAAGGAGGCGTTCAGGTCGCGCTTGATGGCGGCCAGCGCGTCCGGCGACGACGCGGCCAGGCGCGCGGCCCAGGCCCGGGCCGCGGCCAGCGCCCGGCCCTCCGGCACCACCCGGTTCACCAGCCCGATCCGCAGGGCCTCGGCCGCGTCGATCCAGTCGCCGAGCAAGGCCAGCTCCTTGGCCTTGTGCAGGCCCACCAGCCGCGGCAGCAGCCAGGATCCGCCCGAGTCGACCGGCAGCGCGCGCCGCACGAAGACCTCGCCGAAGCGCGATCCCTGGGCGGCCACCACCAGGTCGCAGCCGAAGGCCAGGTTGGCGCCGGCGCCGGCGGCCGTGCCCTCGACGGCGGCGATGGCGGGCTTGGCGAGCCGATGCAGCGCCAGGCAGGCGGCGCCCACCGTCTCGCGCATGACGGCCATGGCCGCCGTGCGGAGGTCGGACGAGCCCGCTGCCCCTGCGCTGCCGGCCTGCCCGGTCTGGGACAGGTCGCCGCCGGCGCAGAAGGTGCCGGCGGCTCCGGTCAGCACCAGCACGCGGTCCTCCGCGCGGGCGTCGATCTCGCCCAGCCGCTCCGCCAGCGCGCGCCAAAGGGGCACGTCGATGGCGTTGCGCCGCTCCGGGCGGTCGAGGGTCAGGGTGACGACGCCGCCGGCGCGCTCGGTGCGCAGTCCGGGCGGCGCCGCCTGGAGGAAGCCGGGCGGCGGATCCGTCATGGGGGCATCATAGAGGGGCGCTACCCTTCCGGTCCGGGCCCAGGGTCGACGCGCCCCCATATTTGGGATAAAATTCCCAAAATCGGATGCCGACGGAAGCCGAATCACCGCTCGCGGTCGCCATCCAGCGGGTGCTGCGCCCGCTGGTGCGGATCCTGCTGCGCAACGGCATTCCGCACCGCGTGCTGGCCGACTACGCCAAGCAGGCCTACGTGGACGTGGCGACCCGCGAGTTCGCCGTGCCGGGACGCAAGCTCAGCGTCTCGCGCGTGTCGGTGCTGACCGGCCTGACGCGCAAGGAGGTGTCGCGCCGCTGGAAGGACGAGGATCCCACGCCGCCGGCGGTGGAGCGCTACAACCGCGCGGCCCGCGTCATCGCCACCTGGGTGCGCGAGCCCGCCTTCCACGACGGCGCCGGGCGTCCGGCCTCGCTGCCCTTCGACGGCAAGGGCGCCAGCTTCTCGCAGCTGGTGCGCCGGGCCGGCGGCGACGTGCCGCCGCGCGCCATGCTCGACGAGCTGCTGCGCGTGGAGGCGGTGGTGCGCCAGAAGGACGAGCGCCTGCGGCTGGTGACGCGGGCCTACGTGCCGCGCACCGGCGAGGAGGAGAAGCTCGGCATCCTGGGCACCGACGTCGTCGAGCTGATCGCGAGCATCGACCACAACCTGACGCACCCGCCGGAAGAGGCCTTCTTCCAGCGCAAGGTCTACTACGACAACCTGGTGGGCGACTGCCTGCCCGAGCTGCGCGAGCGCTCCGCCGACGGCGGTCAGGCCCTGCTCGAGGAGCTCGACCGCTTCATGTCCCGCCACGACCGGGACGCCAACCCCGACGCGCAGGGCGAAGGCCGCTATCGGGCCTCGCTCGGCATCTACTACTACGAAGAGCCGGTGGAAGAGGAAGACTGAAGATGACGCGACCCCTCACGACGTTCGTCTCGCTCCTGATGCTCGCGGCGCTGGGCTGCAACGGGGGTGGCAGCAGCTCCTCCGAAGGCGGCATCGGCGGCAGCGGAATCACCCGCGGCGTGATCACCGCCACCGGCAGCGCCACCGTCGCCGGCACCGACTACGACACCGACGACGCCGACGCCAACGGCGAGATCTTCTTCGACGGCGTTCCGGGCAGCCAGGACGACTTCGGCGTCGGCATGAACGCCGAGGTGACGGGCACCCGCAGCGGCGACACCGGCGTGGCCGAGCGCGTCGACGTGGACGACGCCATCGAGGGTCCGGTGGCGAGTCGCGTCGACCTGGGCGACCCGGCCAACCCGCACGAGGCCGATCTCACCATCCTCGACCAGACCGTCCGCATCGAGGACGGCTTCACCGTCTTCTTCGACCCCATGGACCCCGACTTCGGCTTCGCCGACGTGGTGGCCGGCGACGTGGTGGAGGTCTACGGCTTCCGCGACGGCAGCGGAACGATCACGGCGACCCGCCTCGAGTACGTGACGAACCTGGTGGACACGCCGAACCCGGACGTCGAGCTGAAGGGCACGGTCACCAACCTGGCCGACATGGACGTACCGCCGACCTTCGAGCTGGGCGCCATCCTGGTGGAGTACGACGCGGGCGGCTTCGTTCCCATGGACGGCGACTTCGTCGAGGTGCAGGGCGTGCTGGCCGACGCGACGACCGTCGACGCGACGATGGGGGAGGTCGAGCTCGAGGAGCCGGACGCGGGCGACGTCGACGACTACGAGGTGGAGGGCATCGTGTCCGACTTCGTGTCCCTCGCCGACTTCCTGGTGGACGGCCAGCCGGTGGACGCGGTCTCTGGCTTCGCCCTGTTCGATCCCAGCGACACCGGCTTCGTGCAGGACGGCGCCCGGGTCGAGGTGGAGGGCACGCTCGAGGACGGCGTGGTGATCGCGCAGAGCGTGACCCTGCGCGGCGGCGAGATCCTGATCGCCGCCGAGATCGACTCGGTGGCCGACCCGGACTTCACGCTGCTCGGCATCGAGGTCGAGACCGACGGGTCGACCCGCTTCGAGGACGACGACGACTGCGACGAGCTGGCCGACCTGCTGGCCGGCGACTTCGTGACGGTCAACGGCATCCTGTCCGGCAACCAAGTGGTGGCCACGGAGATCGAGTGCGAGGACGACGGGGAGGACGTGCGGCTGCGGGGGCGCGTCGAGTCCTTCGACGGACCCGGGCACACCTTCACGATCCTGGGCGTGGTGATCCCGACCGACGGCGGCACCGAATTCGACGACTTCCCGTCCCCCGGCGTCGACGACGAGACCGACTTCTACGCCTTCCTGGTGACCAGCCCGACGGCGCTGCTCGAGGTCGAGGACGACGACGACGGCGACGCAACCTCCATCGACGTGGCCGACGAGGTCGAGTACGCCGAGGAGGACGACGACGACGACTGAGCGCGGGGCGCTTGCTCCGACGGGCGGCCTCGCCCATGATGATCGGCTCCAACCGACGCGGAGACGCCGATGCCCTCGTTCCCCCCCGAAGAGATCGAACGGACCTACCGGCGCTACGTGGAGACGCGCGGCCGGGTCGAGGCCGGTGAGCTGGGCTGGGACGCCCTGGCCGCCTTCTTCACCGACGACGCCACCTTCATCGATCCGGCCTGGGGCCGGGTGGAGGGCATCGAGGCGATCCGCGAGTTCCTGGTGGAGAGCATGGTGGGGCTCGAGGACTGGGAGTTCCCGCACGAGTGGTCGATGGTGGACGGCGATCGCCTGATCGCGCGCTGGCAGAACCGCCTGCCCGGCCAGCGGCCCGACGGCACGCCCTACCAGGCGCCCGGCTACTCGTTCATGGTCTACGCCGGCGACGGCCGGTTCTCCTACGAGGAGGACCTGCTGAACATGGTCCACGTGAACGAGCTGATCCGCGAGAGCGGCTGGAAGCCCAGCGGACCGTTCAACGTGCCGCCGCGTCACCCGCGCCGCTAGCGCGTGCGCGCGTCCGTCTGCCTCCTGGCCGGGCTCGCGGCGGCGTGCGCGCACGGCGCACCGGAAGCCGCGGACCCGGCGCTCCTGCTCCACGAGAGCGCCATCGTCGTCGACGGCCACTCGGACACCACGCCCTGGCTCCAGGATCCGGACTGGCGCTTCGACGAGCGTCACGCCGAGGGCCACCAGGACCTGCCGCGCATGCGTGAGGGCGGTCTCGACGCCCAGTTCTTCTCGATCTACATGGGCCGGACCGAGGGCCGCGGCCGCGCCGTGCGCGAGGCGATCGAGCGCATCGACGCGGTGCACGAGCTGGTGCGCCGGCACCCGGAAGAGCTCGGCCTGGCCACCAGTGCCGGCGACGTGCGGCGCATCGTCGGCGAGGGACGCATCGCCTGCCTGATGGGCGTGGAAGGCGGCCACATCATCGAGGACAGCCTGCCGGTGCTGCGGACCTTCCACCGCCTGGGCGTGCGCTACATGACGCTCACCCACTCCTTCCACACCAGCTTCGCCGATTCGTCCGGCACCAACGAGACGCCCGAACCGCTGCACCACGGCCTCACCCCGTTCGGCGAGGAGATCGTGGCCGAGATGAACCGGCTGGGCATGCTGGTCGACGTCTCCCACGTGTCCGACGACACCTTCTGGCACGTGCTGCGCGTGACGCGCGCGCCGGTGATCGCATCCCACTCGTCGGTCCGCGCCGTGGCGGACCACCCGCGCAACATGACCGACGACATGCTGCGCGCCCTGGCGGCGGGCGGCGGCGGGGTGATGATCAACTTCTCCCCGGGCTACATCGCCGCCTCGCTGGTGGCGCCGATCCGCGACCTGTTCACCGGCCTGATGCCGCGCATCGCCGAGCTGCGCGAGCGCGCCGGCGACGATCCGGTGGCGCTGCGCCGCGGCTACCGGGAGCTGCTGCGCCAGGTCGAGGTGCCGCAGGCGCCGCTGGCGGTGCTGCTCGACCACTTCGACCACGCCATCCGCGTGGCCGGAGCGGACCACGTGGGCGTGGGCGCCGACTGGGACGGCGTGGCCAGCATGCCCGAGGGGCTCGAGGACGTGAGCCGGCTGCCGGCGCTGACGCGCGGCCTGCTGGATCGCGGCCACGACCCGGAGACGGTGCGCAAGGTGCTGGGCGAGAACCTCCTGCGGGTGTTGCAGGCGGCGGAGGATCGGGCCGCGGCGATCGCGGCGGAGGAGAGCTGAACGATGGCGGGACCGGGATCACGCGGGAGACTGGAAGGCAAGGTGGCGATCGTGACCGGCGCGGCGTCGGGCATCGGGGCCGAGTCGGCGCGGCGGCTGGCCGCCGAGGGGGCGCGGGTCACCCTGACCGACGTGAACGCCGAGGGCGGCGAGGCGGTGGCCAAGGAGATCGGCGGCGACGCCGCCTTCGTGCGCCACGACGTGGGCGACGAGGGCCAGTGGGAGAGCCTGGTGGCCGACGTCCTGGCGCGCCACGGCGGGCTGCACGTGCTGGTCAACAACGCGGGCATCGTGATCGAGGGGACCATCGAGACCGCCCGCGTCGAGGACTTCGAGCGCATCCAGCGGGTGAACACGCTGGGCGTCTTCCTGGGCTGCAAGCACGCCGTCCCCGCCATGCGGCGCAGCGGCGGCGGGTCGATCGTGAACCTGTCGTCGCTGGCGGGCCTGCGCGGCGTGCCGATCTACGCCGCCTACAGCGCGAGCAAGGGGGCGGTGCGCTCGCTCACCAAGACGGTGGCGGTCCACTGCCGCGACAAGGGCGACCCGATCCGCTGCAACTCGATCCACCCGGGCGGCATCAACACGCCCATGGTCCACGCGGTCATGAAGCAGGGCGCCGGCATCGACATTGCGAGCATGCCGGACCCGCGCGAGGCCACCACCCAGATGGGCCTGGGCCAGCCCGACGACATCGCGAACCTGGTGGTGTACCTGGCCTCCGACGAGTCGCGCTTCGTGAACGGCGCGGAGATCGCCGTCGACGGCGGCGCCAGCGCCAGCGCCCCGGGCGCGCAGCCGAGGCCCACCTCGTGAGCGGTGCGGGCAGCGAGGTCCACGGTCACTGCGACCCCGCCTTCGCGCCGGTGCGCGAGGCCTTCGCCGCCAACTTCGAGGCCGGCCGCGAGGACGGCGCCAGCTTCGCCGTCTTCCGGGACGGCGAGCCGGTGGTCGACCTGTGGGCGGGGGTCGCCAACGTGCGCGACGGCACGCCCTGGCAGCGCGACACGCTGGCCAACGTCTGGTCGACCACCAAGGGTCCGACCGCGGTCTGCGCGCTGCTGCTGGCCGACCGCGGCGAGCTCGACTTCGACGCGCCGGTGGCGCGCTACTGGCCCGAATTCGCGGCGGGCGGCAAGGAGCGCGTGCCGGTGCGCGACCTGCTGTGCCACCGGGCCGGTCTCTCCGGCTTCGAGGCGCCGCGTGCGCTGGAGGACCTGTTCGACTGGAAGCTCGTGACCGAGGCGCTGGCCGCCCAGGAGCCCTGGTGGGAGCCGGGTACGCAGCACGGCTACCACGCCATCACCTACGGCTTCCTGGTGGGCGAGGTGGTGCGGCGCATCAGCGGGCGCAGCCCGGGGCGCTTCTTCCGCGAGGAGCTGGCCCTTCCCCTCGGCCTCGACTTCCAGATCGGGCTGCCCGCGTCGGAGGAGCCGCGGGTGGCGCGCCTGGTGCCGCCGCCGGCCGGCGACACCACCGACGCCCTGCGCCGCGACCCCACCTCGTTGCCGAGCCGCACCCTGGGCAACCCGGTCACCGCCGCCAGCGCCACCTGGCGACGCGACTGGCGCGCCGCCGAGATCCCGGCGGCGAACGGTCACGGCAACGCCCGCTCGGTGGCCCGCTTCTACGCGCTGCTGGCGGGCGACGGCGAGCTGGGCGGCCGGCGCCTGCTCTCCCCGGCCTCCATCGACCAGGCGGCCACGGTGCAATGCGCCGGCGTGGACGCGGTGCTCCAGGTGCCGGTGCAGTGGGGGCTGGGTCTGATCGTGAACGGCCGCCCGGGCCTCTACGGTCCGAACCCGGCGACCGTCGGCCACAGCGGCTACGGCGGGTCCTTCGGCTTCGCCGATCGCGACGCGCGGCTCGCCGTCGGCTACGTGATGAACCGCATGGGCGCGAACCTGGCCGGCGATCCGCGCAGCCTGTCGCTGACCCGGGCGGTGTACGCGTCGCTCGGAGACCGCTAGCCTCGCGCCCCATGAGCGATCTCCCCCTTCCCGCCGTCGCCCTCGCCGCCGTCCCCGGACGCCGCAAGGCCACCCTCGAGCTGGCGAAGCAGGTCGAGGACCGCGGCTTCGCCGGCATCTACTGCGCCAGCTTCGGCGACGCGGTGGGCCTGTGCGAGGCGCTGTGCTTCGCCACCGAGCGCATCGCCTTCGGCACCTCCATCGCGAACCTCTACACGCGCCACGTGGCCGACTACGCGGTCACCGCGTCGCTGATCCACGAGCTGTCCGACGGCCGCTTCCGCTTCGGCGTGGGCGTCTCGCACGCCCCCATGAACAAGCGGCTCGGCCTGGAGACCGGCAAGCCGCTCTCCGACATGCGCGAGTTCGTCGAGGGGCTGCGCGCGGTGCCCCGCGCCGGCGACCTGCCGCCCGTCGTGGTCGCGGCCCTGCGTCGCAAGATGGTGGCGCTCGCCGGCGAGATCGGCGAGGGCGTGGTCTTCGCCAACGTGGCCCGCTCGCACCTGCCCGAGTCGCTGGCGGCACTGCCCGCCGACAAGCGCGACTCCGCCGCCTTCTTCGTCGGCGACATGATCCCCACCTGCATCTCCGACGACCGGGAGGCGGCCATGGCCGTCAACCGCAAGACGCTGCTCATGTACGTCTCCCTGCCCAACTACCGCAACTACTGGAAGGAGGCGGGCTACGTCGAGGAGATGGAGGCCATCGAGAAGGCGCTCGAGGCCGGCGAGCGCGACCGGCTGCCGGGCCTGATGACCGAGCGCTGGCTGGCCGACTGCACGCTCTTCGGCAGCGTCGACGAGGTGCGCGAGGGTCTCGACGCCTGGTACGGCGCCGGCCTGCGGACGCCGATCCTGGTGCCCTCCTCGGCGGTGGGCAACCAGATGGTGGCGTTCCAGGAGCTGTTCGCGGCGTTCGGGGCCTGAAGCCGGGGGCGCCGGTGGCCGGGGACACTGCACCGCGTCGGGTCGAGCGCCGCCGGGTCCTGGCCAACGTGGGGCTCTTCTCGCACCTCGACGACGCCGAGCTCGACGCCCTGCTCCAGGTGACCAGCAGCCGCCGGCTGGCGGAGGGCGAGGTGCTGTTCCGCAAGGGCGACCCGGGGCGCCAGCTCCACGGCGTCGTCGAGGGCCGGCTCAAGATCTCGTCCAGCAACCCGGACGGCAAGGAGGTGGTGTTCGGCCTGTCGGACCCGGGCGACGTCACCGGCGAGATCGCCCTGCTCGACGCCGGGCCCCGCTCGGCGACGGTGGTGGCGCTGGCGCCGACCGAGCTGCTGACCCTCGATCGCCGCGACTTCCTGCCGTTCCTGGAGAGCCACCCCAAGGTGGCGATCCGGCTGGCCGAGATCCTGGCCGCGCGGCTGCGGCGCCTGTCGGAGCTGGCCGAGGACTCGGTGCTGCTCGCCCTCTCGCCGCGCCTGGCCAAGAAGCTGGTGGCGCTGGCCCGCAGCTACGGTCGCGAGACGCCCGAGGGCACGCGCATCGAGCTGAAGCTCTCGCAGCAGACGCTCGGCGAGATGGTGGGTACGAGCCGCGAGAGCATCAACAAGCAGCTGCGCGCCTGGGCGTCGGCGGGGCTGGTGACGGTCGGTCCGGGCCGCGTCACCGTGTGCGACCTCGAGAGGCTGGAGTCGCTGGCGCGCTTCGCGCTCGACTAGCGATCCTGCCGTCCGGAGCCGCGGCCGGCCATGTGCAGGAAGCCGTCCTCCACGCGCTGGAGCAGGCTCGCCGGCGGCGCCTCGGCGGTGTCGGCCTGCCGGATGGTTCCGATGGTGGCGACGGCCATGGCGATCAGCAGGCCGGCGGCCGCAGCGAAGTTGGCTCGTGCGTCGGTCATGGCGGGGTCCCTCCAGGCGCCCACGGGGGGAGCATCGGCGAGACCCGCGTCCATCACTGTGAACTGCTTCACTCGGGCCGAAAAAAAATCGGCGGACCCGAAGGCCCGCCGATTCTCTTTCGAAACCGGGTGGTTGAAGGCTAGCGACCCTTGGTCAGCCGCCCCACGTCGATGAAGCGCCGGATCTTGCCCTTGCTGGGCATCGGCGTTCCCTGGGCGTCCCAGAACTCGATGCGGTTGCCCGTACCCGTCTGCACGTTGGCGATGATGTCGCTCACCACCAGCACCGCGCGCGGCTCCGGGATGTCCTCCCAGCCCGGGAACCAGTTGTCGTCGGTGAGGTCCCGGTTCTGACTCCAGCGGTGGTTGTGCGTGATGATCTTCCAGAGCTCGCCCTTCTGGTCGTACGCGAACGAGTAGAGCGGGGCGTAGGTCTGCTTGTCGATGTAGATCTCTTTGTGGTGGTACGGGTGGTCGGCGTTCTTCGCCTTCATGTTGACCACCCACGCGTCGCGCAGCTCCCACTTGTCGCTGGCGAAGGACAGGCCGTAGGGACCGAAGTTGTGGTCCTTCTCGTAGGGATAGCCCTTCTGGGTCGTGTTCATCGGAGCGATGATCTTGCGCTCGCCCAGGCAGGTCCACTCGTACTGCGGGACGATGCCGTTGAAGCTGCGCAGGTCGTCCATGGTGAAGTCGGTGCCCGAGATGGCGTCGGTGCGCTGGGCGGTGGAGATGCGGCGCACGCGGCGCAGCGTCGGCACGTAGACCCAGGTGTCGTCGTTGCGCGCCTCGGCGCGCGGCTTGTCCGAAGACTTGTAGCGGTACGACAGCAGCATGATGCCGCGGGCGTCGAACGGCGCGTCGACCTGCACTCCGTTGGCGTTCTTGCGCTTCTCGCCGCGGAAGATGTCGAAGTCGTTCTCCTCGTGCTTCGCCTCGATGCGGTGCGCGAGCTGGACGCTCTGGCCCGTGCCCTCGTAGTACAGGGGCAGCTGCTCGCCGCGGTCCCAGTACGAGTAGAAGAAGTGGGCGTGACCGTCGCCGCCGCCGGCCTGGAAGTTCCACATGATCTTCGTGCCGGCCTTCGGGTCGCCGGCGCAGTCGATCTGGTCGTAGTCGAACGGGAACCCGGTGGTCCAGTTCTCCAGGCTGTTGTCGGGACCGATGCGGGCCTGGTTCTTGAACTTCGCCGTCCAGTGCAGGAACTCCTTGGTCGGCGAGTAGTCGTACTGGGTGGGCCCGATCTCCATCTGCATGCCCTCGTAGAAGAAGAAGTCCCGGTTGTCCCAGAACTGCTCCGGCAGGAAGGGCTTGATCTTTTCGATGTCGTCGAACGAGAGGACGTCGCCTTCCTTGAAGGCGGGTGCCGCACCCCCGGCGTCGCTCTGCTGGGCGACGGCCGGAGCGGCGAAGATCGCGGCGGTGAAGACGGCGATCGCGAAACGGATCGCGAGCGGCTTGTTCATGTGTTCTCCTCGGTAGCCTCGATAGGCGATGAACGCGGACGGCCGGCCCCCCGCACCCTGCGACTGGCAACGAGTGAGGTCGCCACTTCCCACCGAGGGCGGTGGGCGCAGGCGCAGTCCCGGCACTTCCCGGGCATTAGACTACGACAGGCGGCGGCGGTTCCACAAAGAAGTTTGCCCGCGGGGACTTCCGGACCTTCATACGGCTTCCTGATGCTGCGTCACGAAGGCGTCGACCTCCTCCCAGCGGTCGAGCAGCCACTCCCAGGCCTCCTCGGCCGCCGCCGGGATGGCCTCGGCCGGGAAGCGGGTACAGCGCACGTGGATGCGCTTTCCGATGAGGCGCCCCGCCCACAGGTCGCCGGCCGTGGCGGCGGCCTCGAAGCCGGTGTGGGCGCAGACCTCGACGTCCGCGTCGGGTTCGGCCGCGAACAGCACCTGCGGACCGCCGCGGCGCGGCGGCAGCACGCGCTGGAGGCGGTCGGCGCGCTGCGCGAGCGCGTCGTCGCCGCGCTCCTTGCTCCGCTCGATCACGCGCTGGCGCTTCTCCTCGGTGAAGCGTGTGCCCTCCGGGTAGATGAGCACGCCGTCCTCGGGTCCCAGGTTGCGCGCCAGCTCGCCGATGGCGCGCAGCTCGCGCGGCGTGTCGCTGCCGTCGCGCCGCACGAAGGCGACCGGGACGCGGTGGCCCACGACGTCCAGGCACGGATCCCACAGCAGCTCGTTCTTCAGCACGTAGCGGAGCTTCAGTCCGTAGGGCTCGGAGAAGAGCTTCACGCCGAGCAGCGTGTCCCCGATGCTGGCGTGGCGCAGCATCAGCAGGAAGGGTCCGCGCGACAGGTCGCCCTCGCTCTCCAGCGTCAGCGAGAAGCCGTAGATGCGGCTGGCGCCGGCGTAGAGCGCCGCGCCCCACCAGTGCTGGAGGCGGAAGTTGCGATCCAGGTAGCGCTCGTGGGGCTCGGGCAGGACGCGCTGGCGCAGCCACAGGAAGCCCGCCGCCAGCAGGCCCGCGCTCTCGCACAGCAGGAAGAACCAGGCGAACAGGCCCAGCCGCAGCGACGCCAGCCGGCGCCGGCGGAACGCGTCGACGATCGCCAGGGCCGGCAGCCAGAGCGGCGCGCCGATCGTCAGCAGGGCTGCCGATCCGAGCACGGCGGTTATGGTCACCACGCGGCGCGGGAAGCTCGCCATGCTTCCACCCTAACCGGGCCCCCAACACCCTCCAGGGTAGGTCCTCCGAGCCATGATCCACACCCTCGAGACCCATCTGAGGCTCCAGGAGCCCCTCTCCCGCGTCTTCCCGTTCTTCGCGGACGCCGCGAACCTGGAGCGGCTGACCCCGCCGGAGCTGCGCTTCCGCATCCTCACCCCCCTGCCCATCGAGATGCGCGAGGGCGCCCTGATCGACTACCGGCTGCGGCTGTTCGGGCTGCCCTTCGGCTGGCGCACGCGCATCCGCACCTGGGAGCCGCCGCTGTGCTTCGTCGACGAGCAGGTGCGGGGCCCGTACCGGCTCTGGGAGCACACCCATCGCTTCACGCAGGACGGCGACGGCACCCGGGTGGACGACCGGGTGCGCTACGAGCTGCCGCTCCAGCCCCTCGGAGACCTGGCCCACGGCCTGGTCCGGCGCCAGCTCGACCGGATCTTCGCCCATCGGACCCGGGTGCTCGTCGAGACCTTCGGCGGACGATAAGATCCCGCCCGAAGCTCGCCCGGCACGCCCTCGAGGTCCCCCAGTTGCTAGACGACCTCCGCGCCCTGATCGCCCTCTCCCGTCACGACGCGGAGCTGGCGTCGCTGCGGGAGGAGCACGCGGGCGTTCCGGCCCGCCAGGCCGCCTTCGCCGAGGAGCGGGCCAAGGCCAGCGAGACGCTGGTCTCGGCCAGGGAGGCCGTCGTCGAGGCCGAGCAGGCCCAGCGCCAGGCCGAGGGCGAGGCGCAGGACCAGGAGGCGCAGCTGGCGAAGCTCGAGGGCCAGCAGCACCAGGTGAAGTCGAACGAGGCCTACACCGCGCTGCTCTCCGAGATGGACCAGGCGCGGACCGCCATCTCGGACGCCGAGACGCGCGTGCTCGAGGCCATGGAGCGCATCGAAGAGGCGCGCGGCTCGCTGGCGACGCTGGAGGAGCAGGTGCGCGGGGCCACCGAGCGCATCGACACCCAGGAGAAGGAGCTCGAGGCGCGGGCCGCCGAGCTGGGCGAGCGCATCGCCGGCTTCGAGTCCGCGCGCGCCGACCAGGTGGCGGCGATCGACGCGACGCTGGTCGCCCGCTCCGAGAAGAGCCTGGCGCGCCGCGCGCCGGCGGTCGCGCTGGTCTCCGGCGAGCTGTGTCTCGGCTGCCGCGTCGGCATTCCGCCCCAGGCCGCCATCGAGCTGCTGAAGGGCGAGGAGATCGTCACCTGCGGTACCTGCCAGCGCATCCTGATCCGCGAGGAGCTGGTCCAGTCGGCGGATTGAGGCCGATCGAGGCCGATTGAACGCCGTTCCGGGGCCCTTCCCGACGGAGCCCCGGACCCCTCGACCGGGCCCGGCAACGCACCCGCAAGTATTGGAATTCTCCAATGACTGCGGCAGGTTGCGCGCCCGCTCCGACGGAGCGCGCGGCGTCTTGCGCGGGGCCCCTTCTGCTATGCTGCGCCGTCGATCAACGCGGCTGGGGTCCCCCCCCTCCCTACTGCGAACAGGTCCATGAAGAACAACGACAGGTACTGGGACTGCCTCGACCAGGCGATGGAGGCGTCTCACGGAGGCCGCACCGAAGAGGCGCTGGCCTGGCTCGACGAGGCGCTGCGCGCCCACCCCGAGGGTGCCGAGGCCCACAACGGACGCGGCGAGATCCTGTGGGACGAGGGCCGCATCGACGAGGCCCTCCACGAGTTCGAGCGCTCGCTGCGCGCCGATCCGAAGTTCGTGACCGCCCACCTCAACCGGGCCGAGCTGCTGGTCGAGGACCTGGGCGAGCACGAGCAGGCCGTCGCCCTGTGCGACGAGCTGCTGGCCGGCAACCCGGACCTGCCGCGCCTGGATCGCAGCATCGAGGGCGAGGTCCACTACCTGAAGGCCAAGGCCGTCTTCTACCTGGACGACCTGGAGGGCGCGCTGTTCCTGACCCGCCGCGCCATCAAGACCGCCGGCGAGGTGCCGATCTACCGCGCCTTCGACGGCCAGATCCTGTTCGAGCTGGGCCGCTTCGAGGACGCGAAGCGCTCGCTCGAGACCGCCGCCCTGCTGGATCCCGAGGCCGGCCACGCGCTCTACCACCTGGCGCTGGTGCTCGAGCGGCTGGGAGACGAGGAGGGCGCGGCCCAGGCCTTCGACAAGGCCAACGCCCTCGACCCGGACCACTACCCGCTGCCGACGGTGGTCGACGACGCGTTCTTCCGCCAGGCCGTGGCCGAGGCGATCGACAACCTGCCGCGCTCGATCCGCGAGTACGTGGAGGACGTGCCGGTGCTGGTCGAGGACTTCCCGTCGGCGGAGCTGCTGGCCCACGAGAACGTCTCGCCCCAGAAGATCGGAAGAGCGTCG